>DATFWA010000050.1:0-12349 GCA_035259825.1 Candidatus Methylomirabilota bacterium
TCGCGATAGGTGATCGCGCCCAGGTTCTCCATCGCTCCCGCCGCGAAGTCGGGGATGGCGAGCATGTCGAGCTTGTCGCCCGGGTACGGTAGCCCGTAGTAGCGCTCGAACCAATCGAGCGCGAAGGCGCCGATGTCCAGCGCGAATCGGGTGAGGTGGCGCTTGCCGGGCACGCACCAGACCCGCAGCGGCGTCGGGCCCACCATGACCGGCTCGCTCGCCTCGAGCTCGCCCACCACGAAGGCGACGAGGTACGTCGACATCCGGATGGTGTCGGCGAACGCGACCGCCTTCTTGCCCGGCCCCGCCGGGGTCTCGCCGGCGACCCGGGTGTTGGATACCGCCACCAGGCCCTCGGGGATGACGAGGGTGGCCGCAAAGACCGCCTTCAGCGCGGGCTCGTCCCAGCACGGGAAGCACCGCCGCGCGTCGGTGGCCTCGAACTGGGTCGCGGCGATGGTGTGCGACGCGCCAGCCGCGTCCTTGTACGTGCTGCGGTAGAAGCCGCGGAGCCGATCGTTCAGGATCCCGGTGAAGGCGATCGTGAGGCGGTGCTCGCCGGCCGGGATCGGGGACGGGAAGAGCAGCCGTACCCGCTCGTCCTCGGCCTCGAGCGCCGCGCTGCCCTGCACCACCGCCCCGTCGGTCACCTGCACGCTCGCGCTCTGTATGGTCAGCTCGGCCGCGTTGAGCACGATCTCGCTCACCGACTCGGCGACCGTGATCGCGATCGTCTCCTCGCCCGCGAACGTGGCCGCCTCGAGATCGGGCTCGAGCCGGATGTCGTAGCGCGAAGGCGCAACCGTCGTCGGCAATCGATAGTCCATCGCGAACAGAGGATACCACCGGGCTGCCGCGGACACACTTGACTCTCTGCATGGCGGGCGCGACACTCGGCGCCGTGCCTCTCACCAGCCTGAAGGACCGGACCGCGGTGGTCACGGGCGGCGCCAGTGGAATCGGACGCGCGCTCGCTCTGCTCTTCGCCCGCGAGGGCGCGAACGTGGTGGTGGCCGATCTCGACGAGGCCGGCATGGTCGAGACGGTGACCGGCGTGGGCCGAGCCGGCCGTCGCGGCCTCGCGGTGCGCACCGACGTGAGCCGCCTGGCCGACGTCGAGAACCTCGCCGCGCGCGCCTTCGCGGAATTCGGTGGCGTCCATGTCGTGTGCAACAACGCGGGCGTGGCCCTGTGGGGCGGGCTCGAGTCGGTCAGCCACAAGGACTGGGAGTGGGCGATGGGCGTCAACCTCTGGGGCGTCATCCACGGCGTGGAGGCGTTCATCCCGCGCATGGTGGCTCAGAGGCAGCCCGCTCACGTGGTCAACACCGCCTCGATGGCCGGGCTCATCGCGTCGCAGGGGCTCGGCATCTACAACACCACCAAGTACGCGGTGGTCGGCCTCTCCGAGACGCTCCAGAAAGACCTGCGCGGCTACGACATCGGCGTCTCGGTGCTGTGCCCGATGGGCGTGAACACGGCCATCCGGCAGAGCGAGCGCAATCGCCCGGCCGCCCTCCGCAACGAATCGACCGAGCGGGAAGGCCGCGCGGTCGAACTGATCGGGCGCTACCTCTCGCCCGATCACGTCGCGGAGCGGGTGCTGCGCGCGATCTACGCCAACCGTCTCTACGTGATCACCCACGAGGAAGGCCTGACCCCGCTCAAGCGGCGCTTCGAGCGCATGGCCAAGGCCATCGAGGAGTCGAAATGAAGTTCTCGGTCATCGACGGCTGGGGCCGCCTCCCCGATGGGTGGACATATCGAGAAGTCGCCGGCGTCGCGGTGGACAAGCAGGACCGCGCCTTCGTCTTCAACCGCGGCGAGCACCCAGTGATCGTCTTCGACCGCGACGGTAATTTCCTTCGATCCTGGGGCGAGGGCGTCGTCCGGCGGGCCCACGGCATCACCATCGACGCCGACGAGATGGTCTGGCTCACCGACGACCTGCACCACACGGTGCGAAAGTTCACCCCCGAGGGCAAGCTGCTCCTGACCATCGGCGATCCCGACAAGCCGGCCGAGCTGCAGGGCGGCAAGCCGTTCAACCGACCCACCCACGTGGCGATCTGCCCCCGGAGCGGCTACCTCTTCGTCTCCGACGGCTACGGCAACTCGCGCGTGCACAAGTACGCGCCCGACGGGACGTACGTCATGTCGTGGGGTGAGCCCGGCACCGATCCCGGCCAGTTCAACCTACCCCACAACCTGGTGACCGATCGCGACGGCATGGTCTACGTGGCCGATCGCGAGAACCATCGCGTGCAGATCTTCGACGGCAAAGGCCGGTACCAGGGTCAGTGGAACAACCTGCACCGTCCCTGCGGGCTCTTCGCGGATCGGCCGGGCGGGCTGCTCTTCGTGGGCGAGCTCGGATCCGGCATGCCGGTGACCGAGAAGACACCGAACCTCGGACCGCGGGTCAGCGTGCTCGACGCCAAGGGCGAGCGGGTGGCGCGCTTCGGCGGTCAGTTCGCCAGCGAGAAGCCGGGCGAGTTCATCGCCCCGCACGGGCTCGTCGTGGATTCGCGCGGCGACGTCTACGTGGGCGAGGTCTCCTACACCGGCTACGGGCAGTTCCTCACGCCACCCCGCGTGATGCGGTCCTTTCAGAAGTTCAAGCGCGACGGCTAGCCGCGCTCACCGCTCGGGATCGGGAAGAACCGCCCGGTGGCCCGCGCCACCACTTCGTGCGTCTCCCAGTCCTCGATCACGCCCTCGAGATCCAGGTACTTGCCAGAATCGCGCACCGCCCGTCCCCGCCCCAGCAGCGGCCGCTCGATTGGGGTGCCCTTGACGTAGCGCACGCTCAGCTCGCCGGTCACGTAGAGCTTGCCGGTGTGGTTGACCGCGGCGCCCGCCAGCACCTCGTCGAGGTAGGCGGCCACGATGCCGCCGTGGGCCGCGCCGGGCGGCCCCTCGAAGCGGCGCGGCACCACGATGGGCGCCAGCACCTCGTCCCCCTCGCTGAAGGTGCGGACCCGGAGTCCGATGTCGTGCTGCGGCCCGCAGCCGAAGCATCCGTGAAAGCTCGAGCGGGGACCGCTGAACTTCACCTCGGCGAGAGTTGCGAACCGCTCGGCGAACGGCGGCGACAGCGGCGGGTCGTGGGTCACGCGAAGTAGGCGCGGAGCAGCGGCTCCCACGCCGCGAGCGGGCGGGTCACCTGCCCGACCACCTTGGCCTGGTCGTCCCAGCGCCGCAGCCGCAGGGCATCGGCCAGCCAGGGATGCGCGGCATGACGGGCAACCTCGTCGGGCGTCATCAGGCCGCCCTGCAGGGTGAGCGTGTGCTGCGAGACCGGAGAGAGCGTCGCGTGATAGCTGGCCTCGGTGGTGCACAGGTAGCGCTTGGCGTCGGCATGCATCCGCACGAGCCAGGCCACGCGCTCCGGCACGAAGGGAGCGATCAGGTCGGCCCCGACCTCGTGATGGCCGCGGCCCCGTCCGCGCGCGGCGCCGAACCGATCGGCGACCAGCGCCTGATCCACCGCGAAGCGACCAACGTCGTGGAGGAGGCAGGCGAGGACCAGGTGCTCGTCGGCGCCTCCGGCCTCGGCCAGCTCGGCGCACTGCAGCGCGTGCTCCAGCTCGGAGACGCGTTCGGAATCGTACGCGCGCGCCGCCGAGTGCGCCATCGCCTGCAGGAGACGATCGATCATGACGAGATGGAGTATACCCTCACGGGCGCAGCAATCGAATCGCGATCGCGAACGACGCCACCCCCACCAGCACGATGAAGATGGGCGTGTGGGCCTCGCCCAGCACGCCGCAGACCAGCGGGCCCAGGAAGATCGCGCCGTCCACGCCCACCCGGTAGACACCGGTCCGCCAGCCCAGCTTGGCCACGTCGGTGTGCTCGCGGATCACCCCGAGCGGCAACATCCATCCCGCCATCCCGAGACCGAAGAGCGCGCAGCCCAGCACCATCAGCGGCAGCGAGCCCAGCCCCACCGTGAAGAGCCCGACGCCGAGCACGGCCGCCACCGCGACGAGCACCGGCGCCCGTCCGACGCGATCGGCAAGCCAGCCGACCGGCAGCAGCACCGCGAGATCGAGGATCTGGGCCAGCGACAGCAGCCCCGAGATCCCGGCCCGCTCGAGCCCGAACTCTCGCGTGCCGCGCAGCGGGATGACGAACTGGCTCACCGCTGACCAGGCGAGCGCCATGATCACGCCGAGCGCGAACATCAGGCGGACGATCGACGGAATCGCCCCGCTCCGCGCGGGTATCGCGCGCTCGGACTTCACCACCACCGCCGTCGGCGACGCCGAGCCGAGCCGCGACGGGAAATAACGGGTCAGGGCGAGCGTCGCGCCCAGTGCCAGCACCACCGGCGAGGCGGCCACCAGCAGGGAGACATTCCAGCGCCAGCGCTCTGGCAGCAAGCCGACGAGAACCAGGCCGCCGAGCACGCCCAGCATTCCGGAGAACTCCAGCGTGTTGAGCCGCATCGAGGCCCGACGCCCCTGCGGGTCCTGGAGGACGGCGGTGAGGCTGCCCACCATGACCAGCGTGTGCGCGAGTCCGGTGAGCAGCCGGCCCAGCACCAGCACCGGCAGCGGTCCCGCGGTGGCCAGCAGCAGCATGCCGGCGAGCAGCGTGATCGGCGCGAGGGTGAGAGCGCTAGCGAGCCGGCGCGTGGCGAGCGCGCCCACCGGCAGGTCGGCGGCCATGCGCGCAAAGCCGAACGAGCCGGCGAGGAGGCCGAGTTGCCAGTCGGGCAAACCCTGCGCCCGGGCGATCTCGGGCAGCAGCGGGCCGAAGGCGCCGACGCAGATCGTGCTGGAGAAGACGACGAGGCACAGCAGCGCGGTGCCGGCGAGCGGACTTGCGGTCACCGGCGAGGCCGGCTCAGGGGTCGAACGACCGCTCGCGCCACCAGGGGTAGAACGGCGGCATGTCGGCGCTGGGACGCAGCGTGAAGCGCGCCGGGCGCTTCTCCAGGAAGGCGCTCACGCCCTCGAAAGCGTCCGCGGAGCGGCCCGTCCAGTCCATGCCCTTCGAGTCCAACCGGTGCGCCTCCATCGGATGGTCGGCTCCGAGGAGTCGCCACATCATCTGGCGCGACAGGGCGACCGAGATCGCGGACGTGTTCTGCGCGATCTCGATAGCCAGCTCGCGGGCGGCGGGGAGGAGCCGCTCGGGCGGGACCACACGGCTGACGAGGCGACCCTGCAGCGCCTCCTCCGCGGAGAACACGCGACCGGTGTAGACCCATTCCGCGGCTTGGCTCGGCCCCACCAGCCGCGGCAGGAACCAGGTGCTGGCCGCCTCCGGCACCACGCCCCGCCGACTGAAGACGAAGCCGATGCGCGCCGCGGTGGACGCGATGCGGATGTCCATGGGCAGCGTCATCGTGATGCCGAAGCCCACCGCCGGCCCGTTGATCGCGGCAATCAGCGGCTTCTTCATGTCGAAGATGCGCAGGGTGACCCGGCCGCCGCCGTCGCGATGCTCCCCCGGCGCCTGGCCGCGTCCGCGCGCGACCCGGTCGAACGTCCGGGCGCCGCCCGACAGGTCCGCGCCCGCGCAGAAGGCGCGACCGGCGCCGGTGACGATCAGCACGCGGACCGAGTCGTCGGCGTCGGCCTGCTCCAGCGCCGCGAGCAATTCTTCCAGCATCACGGTGTTGAGGGCGTTGAGCTTGTCGGGCCGGTTCAGGGTGACGGTGCCGACGCCGTCGGCCACGTCGTAGCGGAGGGCCTCGAACGCCACGGGATCAGCGCGAGGACGATCGATCACCGCCGCTCTCGCCGGAGCCCGCGTCGTCGGCCTCGCCGTGCTTGAGCTTGCGGAAGACGGTCTTGGGATCGATGCCGAGCATCTTGGCGGTGAGCGTCTTGTTGCCGTGGTTCATGCGCAGCGTCTCCTCGAGGAGCCGCTGCTCGACTTCGGCCAGCGGCGTGCCCACTCGAATCTGGAAGACGCCCTCGGGCGCCACGCCGCCGCCCTCCGCCGGCGCGCCGGGCTCCGCCCGCAGGAGCATCACCGAGCGCTCCCGGACCGCGTCCGGCAGATCGCCCGCCTCGACCCGGGCCCCCCGGGCGAGCACCACCGCGCGCTCCACCACGTTCTCCAGCTCGCGCACGTTGCCGGGCCAGGAATACGCCTCCAGGCAGCCGAGCGCCTCGTCGGTGAAGCCGTCCAGCTGCCGGTTGTTCTTGGCCGCGTAGACCCGGAGGAAGTGCTGGGCCAGCACCGGCACGTCCTCGGGCTTGTCCCGGAGCGGCGGCACATGAATGGTGATGACGTTCAGGCGGTAGAAGAGGTCTTCGCGGAAGCGCTTGTCGCGCACGAGGGTCGCCAGATCCTGGTTCGTCGCGGTCACGATCCGGACGTCGACGCGCAGCGTCCGGGTGCCGCCGACCCGCTCGAACTCGCCTTCCTGTAGCACTCTCAAGATCTTCGGCTGGGTAACCGGCGAGAGATCGGCGATCTCGTCGAGGAACAGGGTGCCGCCGTCGGCCAGCTCGAAGCGGCCTTCCTTCCGCGCGGCCGCGCCGGTGAACGCCCCCTTCTCGTAGCCGAACAGCTCGGACTCGAGCAGTGTCTCGGGGAGGGCCGCGCAGTT
Organism: Candidatus Methylomirabilota bacterium; assembly: GCA_035259825.1. Classification (GTDB taxonomy): domain Bacteria; phylum Methylomirabilota; class Methylomirabilia; order Rokubacteriales; family CSP1-6; genus CAMLFJ01. The sequence goes on from DATFWA010000050.1 coordinate 6,575, forward strand.
GACCGCGACGAACGGGCCGTTGCGCCGGCTCGACCGATCGTGGATCGCCCGCGCCACCAGCTCCTTGCCGCTGCCGCTCTCGCCCTGGATGAGCACGGTGGCCGAGCTGTCCGCCACCTGCTGCACCAGCGTCATGAGACGGCGGAACGCGGGGCTCGTGCCGATCATGTTGCCCTGCCGGAGCAGGTCGTCGAGGCGCTTCTGCAGCGCGCGGTTCTGCGCGATCAGGTCGCGCCGTTCGAGCGCCTGGCGCACCACCTTGGTGAGCTGCGCGCGCTGGAACGGCTTGGTGAGGAAGTCGGTGGCGCCGTCCTTCATCGCCTTCACCGCTTCCTCGACGGTCCCGAACGCGGTGAGCAGGATCACGTCGACATCGGGAGCCACCGCCTTGGCCTCCCGGAGCAATTCGAGACCGGTCAGCCCGGGCATCTTCAGGTCCGAGAGGATCAGGTCGACACCGCCGGACTGCAGGCGCTCGAGCGCCGATTGCCCGTCGGGGGCGAGGACGACCGCGTAGCCCTCGCGGGTGAGCGCGCGCTCGAGGCTCTGGCGCACCGCCGGGTCGTCGTCGGCCACCAGCAGGGTCGCGAGGGCAGCGGTGGATTCAGACATGCGCTGCCTTCTTGAGCGGCAACGACATCGTGAATGTGGCGCCCTCCCCGGGCTTGCTGCTCCAGCGGATCTTGCCGCCGTGCTCCTCGACGATCTGGCGCGAGATGGCCAGCCCTAGGCCGGTCCCCTGCGGCTTGGTGGTGAAGAACTGCTCGAAGAGTCGGCGGCCGACCTCCGGCGTGATACCGGATCCGGAGTCGGCGATGGCGATCTCCACGGTGTCGTCGACCTGCCGCGTGGTCAGGCTCAGGGTGCCGCCCTGCGAGACCGCCTCCAGCCCGTTCTTGATGAGGTTGAGCACGGCCTGCCGCAGCAGTGTGCGGTCGATCTCCATCGGGGGCACCGTCGGATCCGTGGCCACCTTCACGTCGACCTGCTGGCGCGAAGCGAGCGGACGGACGAACTCCGCCACCGACGTGACCATATCGTTCACCGAGTCCTCCTCGAACTGCGGACGCGGGAACCGGGCGAAGGCCAGGTACTCCTCGGTGAGCGCGTCGAGGGCCACCACCTGGTCGCGAATCGCGGAGACTAGCGCGGTGGCCTCGCTGCCGTCCTCGCTCACCCGCCCGTGGACCATCTCGCCCAGCAGCTCCGCGTTCAGCTCGATGGCTGCGATCGGATTGCGGACCTCGTGGGCGACCTTCAGCGCGAGCTTGCCCACCGTGGCCATGCGCTCGGCCTCCACCAGCTCCTCCTGCGCGGCCTGCAGCCGCGTTAGCGTGCCGGTCACTTCCGCGTTGAGACGCTCGACCTCCACGCGGGCACGCCGTTCGCGATCTGCCACGTGCCCCAGCGCAAAGGCGGGCAGACCAAGCTGTCCCATGAGGATGGCGACCGCGGTCCACGCCGCGTCCGGCGGTGCCATTTTAGCTGCGGTCCAGTAGACCAGGCCAGCCGCGATGGCCAGCAACAGACCGCCCCAGCGGCCGAAGTAGTAGGCGTTGATCGCCACCAGCGGATAGAACAGGTTCACGAACGGGCTGTCACCGCCGCCGGTGAGGTAGAGCAGCAAGAAGACCAGCAGTAAGTCGATGCAGAGGGCGCCGGTGAAGATCCGCCGCGTGGCGCGCGGGTTCACGGTGACGAGCGCCAGGATGCCCGCCTTGTAGAGGCCGAACCAGATGACCAGCGAGTAGACGTCGACGCGGTGGCGCGGGCGCAGCGGGTACAGGCCGAGCGTCGCGAGGCCGCCAACCATCACCACCGCGAGGAGCACCGCGAACAGGCGCTCGTCGCGCTCCAGCAGCCGGCGAATCGAGGACCGGGGGGCGCGGGAGGGTGCCGTCACCGCCATGACGGGGGACACACTATCACGCACCCTCCGAGGGTCAAGCCGAGCCCGCCGGAACGCGGGCCACCGCCTCGGACGGAGGCGGCTCGGCCTCCTCGCGCCGGAGCAGCGGCAGTGCGAGCAGGGGCAGCAGCCCGATCACGCCGACCGCGATGAGCAGGCGCCCCAGCCCGGAATAGTCCTGCTGGGTGACCGCGAAGAACGAGTTGAGGTAGCGCGTGAAGAGCTCGCTCGCGGACAGCGCGAGGTTCATCAGCGAGGCCATGATCGCGAACATGGTGGCTTCGGCGCCGCGGGGCGCGGTGCGCGCGATGAGCGCGAGCATCGGCACCATGCTGAGCTGGCCGAGCGGCGCCGCGATCGTGGTGTCGATGAACGCGAACATGCGCGGACTGAGCCCGAACCACTCGTTCACCCCGTAGAAGAGCCCGATGGTGGGCAGGTAGAGCACCGAGCCCGCGATCGTGACCCAGAAGAGGGTGTAGCTCACCGGCCGGTGGGTGATCGGCTTGCGGAACACGATGAGGCCCACCAGGCTCAGCACCGCGCTCACCTGCGCGAGCACGCCCAGGAACTCGTGATCGAAGCCCAGGTGGTCGATCGCCCAGTAGTTGAACCCCTGCCCCGCCCCCGGGACCGCCCGGAAGCAGAAGATGGCGAAGGCGGCCACCGCGACAGACCGGGAGATCCCGACGCGGCGGAGCAGCATCACGATCAGCGCGCCCGAGACCAGCAGGATGATCTCCTGCCCGAACGGCACCGAGAGGGCCTCGAGCACCACCCCGAGCGCCGCGTAGCTCAGCCCGACCGCGACCACGAGCTGCGCCTTGCCGGCGCCGAGCGGATTGCCGGCATCGGAGGGCGCCGACACCGCCGGCAGCCGGGGCACGAACCAGGTGGAGACCACGACCAGCACCGGCAGCACCAGCGCGATCGCGAACACCGGACGCGGGCCCAGGACCCCGGCGAGCCATCCGCTCAGGTATCCCACGCTGATCGAGCCGACCAGGAGGGCCATGCGGCCCAGTGTCTGGACCTGCTTGATCTCCTCGTCGTTGCGCGCGACCTCTACGCTGAGCGCGTCGGCGACCACGTCCTGCACCATGAAGCCCACCGCGATGAGCACCATCGCCGCGAGGTAGGTGGGCTTGGACGACGCGGTGGTCGCCAGCCACGCGTAGCCCGCGAAGCTGAGCAGCGCCCCCAGCAGCATGTAGGAGACCCGGCGGCTGCCGAAGATCGGGTACACGTCGGAGGCCACGCCCGCGACCATCTTGGTGCTCCACGGCAGCGCCACCCAGAAGGCGATGCCGGCGGCCTCCGCCGGCGTGATGGCGAGGGCGTCCTTCTGGAAGTAGAGCAGCGCGATGCTGGTGATCCCGCTGGCCCCATAGCAGAAGTAGGTGACCAGGACGGGAAGATAGGCCAGGCGCATGCTGCCCAGGATGCTCCGGACGAAAGCGCCGGGCGCGGCGGAGGACGTCGTCTCCGTGGGCTCGGCCATGCTCATGAGTGTAGCCTACCCGCGCGCTCGGTCTTCCCTTGACGGAGAGACCCCGGGCCAGTACCTTCGCCGCCATGACGATGGCCGGCCAGGGTGTCCTCGCGTTCTGGCACGACGTCGCATCCGGCTCCGAAGGGGAGTTCGACCAGTGGCACCTCCGCGAGCACATTCCCGAGCGCGTCGCGGTGCCCGGATTCCTGCGTGCGCGCCGCTACACCACGCTGGGTGACCCGCCCCGCTACTTCTACTTCTACGAGACCGAATCGGTGGACACCCTGCAGAGCCCGGCCTACCTGGCGAGGCTCGCCGACCCGACCCCCTGGACGAAGCGGACCATGCCGGTGGTGCGCAACAACAAGCGCACCGCGTGTCGCGTGGTGGAGAGCAACGGAGCGGGGCTGGGCGGCGTGATCGCCACGCTCGAGCTGGGGCCCGGGCCGGGACACGAGGAGGAGCTCCGCGCCTGGCTCACCGGCACCGCGCTGCGGTCCGCGGGCGAGCACCCGACCATCGTCGCCACCCACCTGCTCGAGGGCGACGCCGGCGTGAGCACCGCCGCGGTCAGCGGCGAGAAGAAGCTCCTCGCGACCCCCGACGCCCTGGTGCGGTGGGTGGTCCTCATCGAGGGGATCGACCACCCGGCCCTGGAGGCGGTGTGCCGCGAGCTGCTGGGGCCCGACGCCCTCACCCGCCGCGGCGCCACCGAGGCGACCACCCTCGGCTTCTACCGGCTGCAGCTGGTGTACGCGAAGTAGGGCTGCGGCTCCGTCAGACGAGCTCTGGCACGCGCTCGTGCCACGTGGTGATGGTCTGGTAGGCGTGGCCAACGCCCAGGACGGTCGCCTCGTCGAACGGGCGACCGACGATCTGGAACGCAAGCGGAAGACCGGCGCGGGAGAAGCCGCAGGGCAGGCTCAGCGCGGGCAGGCCGAGGCCGTTGAACGGGCGCGTGAAGCGGGAGAAGCGGCCTTGACGGACCGTGATCTCGTCGACCGATCCGTCGAGCGCGGCCTCGAGCGGCGGCGCCGGCTCGGGAATGACCGGAGCGGCCAGCAGGTCCACGCGGCTCCAGACGCTTTCCGAGAAGGCCCGGGCCAGCCGCGCACGCAGCCGAAGCGCCTGCAGGTAATCGTGAGCCGGGATGCGCAGCCCCAGCTCGAGTCGGGCGCGCGCGAAGGAGCCGAGATCCTGGGGTCGTTCGCGCAGGAGATGGCCGTGCAGCGCGGTTGCCTCGCTCCGCGAGATGATGTTCGTGACGTCGCTCATCGTCTGAGGATCCGGCAGCCGGATCTCCTCGACGCGCGCGCCGAGGCTCCGCAGGTCTTCGATGGCCGCCCGCACCGCGGTCGCCATCTCGGGATCGAGCCCCTGGAAGAAATAGTTCTCGGGCACCCCGATCCGCACGCCATTCACCGGTTGCGCGAGCGCGGCGAGGTAGTCGGGCACCGGGCGCGGGCTCGCGGTCGGATCCCGTGGATCGGAGCCGGCGATCGCCTGGAGCATGATCGCGCAGTCCTCGGCCGTCCGGGCCATGGGCCCGAGGTGATCGTTCGACCAGGACAGCGCCATGGCGCCCGAGCGGCTCACTCGCCCGTAGGTCGGCTTGAGTCCGGTGATGCCGCAGGCGGCCGAGGGTAAACGGATGGATCCGCCGGTATCCGTCCCGATAGCCCCCGCCGCGAGGCCCGCGGCCACCGCGACGCCCGATCCGCTCGACGAGCCGCCCGTGCAGCGGTCGAGGCTCCACGGATTGCGCGCCTGACCATGGTGCGGGTTGTCGCCAAAGGCGCCCATGGCCAGCTCGGTCATGTTCAGCTTGCCGAGCGGTATCGCGCCCGCGTCGACCAGGCGCGTGACCGCGGTGCAGTCGTGGTCGGCGCGGAAGTACTCCGCGATCCTCGTGCCACAGGAGGTCGGCAGGCCGCGAATGAAGCAGAGGTCTTTGAACGCCAGCGGCACGCCCTGCAGCGACCCGCGCCACGCTCGCCGGCTCTGCTCGCTCTCCCGCTCGCGGGCCGCGGCCAACGCGCCGTCGCCGTCGACCGTGATGAAGGCCCGTAGCCGGCCGTCCAGCCGGGCGATCCGGTCCAGGCACTGGCGCGTGGCCTCGACCGGTGAGATCTTGCCGGCACGGATTGCGCCCGCGAGGGCGGCGAGGGTCACGGCCTAGACGCTCTGCGAGGGCGGTGCGGGCGCGGCGTCGTGCAGCGCCGCGATGAAGCGAGCGGGCTCCTCGGCCAGCGAGAGCTCGCCGGCGAGCCGCTCGATCACGCCGAGGAGATCGGCCACCTCGGCCTGCTGAAACTTGTTCTCGGCCATGCCGGGGACATACTACGCTCAGGCGGGTGCCGAAGGGAACCGTGAG
>DATFWA010000051.1:0-4712 GCA_035259825.1 Candidatus Methylomirabilota bacterium
GGCGATGGCCCGCCGCTACATCGGGGGCTACTACCAGACCGTGCTCGATCACTACCAGTTCCAGGGTGACCACCTGGCCCACACCAAGGGCTACGAGTATTACGGCAAGATGGCGGAGAAGATCCACCAGTACGGGACCGACACCGTCATCGACTACTTCATGAACCTGCAGGTGTGGGGCACGCCCGAGCAGTGCCACGAGAAGATCCTCGACATCCACGCGCGCACCGGCAACAGCCACTACGTTGGAGTGTTCAGCTACGCGGGCATGCCCTACGAGGACGCCGAGCAGAACATGCGCCTCTTCGCCCGCGAGGTGATGCCGGCGCTCAAGCAGCACGTGGCCGCCGCCGCGCCCGCGCGGACCTCGGCGGCCGAGAAGACGGGCGTTTCCCTGCTGGGCTCCTGATCGCCCCGCGCGGGGCCGCGCGTCAGGCGGTCGAGCCGCCGTCCACCGGGTAGAGCGCGCCGGTGATGTAGCGCGCGTCCGCGCTGCAGAGGAACGCCACCAGCGCGGCCACCTCGTCCGGCGTGCCGTAGCGGCGCATCGGGATCGCGCTCGCCATCCGGTCGGCGAACCCGGTCGGGTTCGTCTGGCTGGCCCGCTCCTCCAGCGCGTGCACCATCGCGGTCTCGATGGGGCTCGGGCAGACCGCGTTGACCCGGACGCCGTCGGCGGCCAGCTCGAGCGCGCCACTGCGGGTGAGGCCGACCACCGCGTGCTTGCTGGTGATGTAGGCCACGATGGGCACCCGCGAGCCGCGCATCCCGGCCACCGAGGCGGTGTTGACGATGGCTCCGCCGCCGCGCGCGCGCAGCAGCGGCGCCACCGTCTTCATGCCGAGCCAGACGCCCTTGACGTTGACCGCCATCACACGGTCGAAGGTCTCCTCGGGATAGTCGACGAGCGGCCGCACGTCACCGAGGATTCCCGCATTGTTGAAGAAGCAATCCACTCCCCCGAGTCGGTCCGCGATCGTGCTCGCGTAGCGCGCCACCTCGTCGGCGCGCGTGACGTCGGCCTGCACGGTGACCCCGCGGCCGCCCGCCTGCTCGACCGCGGCGAGCGTTTCGCGCAAACCCTCGGCCGAGAGGTCCACGAGGCCGACCTGCGCTCCTTCCGAGGCGAAGCGCACCGCGGCGGCGCGCCCGATGCCGCCCGCCGCGCCGGTGATGAGCGCGACCTTGCCCTCGAAGCGCGCGGACCCAGGGCTCTCGGAGCGCCGGCCGGCCCCGGTCGCCATCAGATCGCCGCCACCGCCATGATCTCGACCAGGTACTTCGGCGTGGCGAGCCGCGCCTCGACGGTGGCGCGGGCCGGCGTATTGGCCGGGTCGATCCACGCGTCCCACGCCGCGTTCATGTCGTTGTAGAGTCCCATGTTCGCCACGTAGATCGTGGCCGAGAGCAGCTTGGACTTGTGGCTGCCGGTCGCGGCCAGGTGCTCGTCGATCTTCTTCAAGATCTGCTCGGTCTGGCCCTTGGCGTCGGCCGAGGGGTCCGAGGCGACGATGCCGGCCAGGTACACCGTGTTGCCGTGCACGACGGCCTGGCTCAGTCGGGGTCCGACGGCGTGTCGCTTGATGGTCATCGCGGTCTCCTTTCGGTTCGTGGGTCGTGGCTTGGCTGAACACGTCCGAGCGGCGTATGATTCTGGCACAGTTCGGCCGGCGCGTCGGATTTTCTCCAGCGGATCGCCTCGAGCCAGGAAAGGACGAGCCTCGTGCGAATGCTCGGCAGCGTCGCGGTCGTCGCCGCGGTCGTGCTCGCGATGATCGCCTGCGAGCGCGAGGAGAAGGCGGTGCGCGAGGATCTACCGCTCGCGCGCACCACCAAAGCGCGCACCGATGTGCAGACCATCGCGACCGCGGTGAACACCTACCGGGTCACCTGCGGCGAGCTGCCCGATTCGCTGGAAGCCCTGATCACGAAGACCACGGTGTCCGGCGTCGCGTGCGGGCCGGTGCTGGGCTCCATCCCCGCGCCGCCCACCGGCTGGTCGGCGTACATCTACACCCGGCAGGGCGAGACCTTCACCGTCTCCTCGAGCGGCGGCGGGCAGACCGTCACCGCGCCCTAGGACCTCACCATGATCGAGATGACCCGGCGACAACTGATGGCCGGCGGCGCGAGCGCGCTCGCCGCGGCCCTCATCCGGCCCCGGGGCGCCGCCGCGCAGCGGACGTCGGCGGGACCGGCCGACCCGCAGCTCATCGAGGACCTCGTCGCCGCGAACCGCATCCTCGTCGATCAAGGCGTGCTCGACGGCTACGGACACGTGAGCGTGCGCCACGACCGCGACCCCAACCGCTTCCTCATGTCACGCTCGCTGGCCCCGGAGCTGGTGACCGCCGCCGACATCATGGAGTACGACCTGGATGCCGAGCCGGTGGATGCGCGCGGCCGGAGCAGCTATCTCGAGCGCTTCATCCACGGCGAGATCTACCGGGCGCGTCCCGACGTGCGCGCCGTCGTGCACGATCATTCGCCCTCGGTTATCCCGTTCGGGGTCACCGGCGCCCCGCTGCGCCCGCTCTACCACATGAGCGCGTTCCTGGCCGCCGGGGTGCCGGTCTTCGACATCCGCGCCGCCGCGGGCGGCGACACCGACATGCTCGTGCGCACGCCCGCGCTGGGCCGGGCGCTGGCCCAGGCCCTCGGACCGCGGCCGGTGGCGCTCATGCGCGGCCACGGGGCGGTTGTGGTGGGCCCGAGCCTGCCCGTCGTGGTGTTCCGCAGTGTCTACACCGAGATGAACGCGCGCCTGCAGGCGCAGGCCATGGCCCTGGGCGGCCCGGTCACGTATCTGAGCCCGGGCGAGGCGCAGCAGGCGGAGGCCGGGGTGGCCGGCACCGTCGGCCGCCCGTGGGAGCTCTGGAAGCAGAGGGTAAGGAGGAACCCGTGACCGCACTCCGCGATCTCGACACGCCCTCCGTCACCGTGCACCTCGACGTGATGGAGGACAACATCCGCCGCGTGCAGGCGCATCTGAGCCGCCTGGGCGTCGCCAATCGCCCGCACATCAAGACGCACAAGATCCCGGACATCGGAAAGATGCAGATGGCGGCGGGCGCGGTCGGCATCACCTGCCAGAAGCTCGGCGAGGTCGAGGTGTTCGCCGATGCCAAGGTGGCCGACGACGTGCTGCTCACCTACAACATCCTCGGTCCCGCGAAGACCGACCGGCTGATGGCGCTGGCGCGGCGGGTGCCGCGGCTCGCGGTGGTCCTCGACAACGGCGTCGTCGCGCGCGAGCTGTCCGAGGGGGCGACGCGGCACCGGGTGGACCTGCCGTTCCTCGTCGAGTGCGATACCGGGTTCCGGCGCACCGGGGTGCAGACGCCGGACGAGGCGCTCGCGCTGGCCCGCGAAGCGATGGGGCGGTCCGGGCTGCGCTTCGAGGGGCTCATGACGTTCCCGAACCGCGACCCGGACACCCGCGAGTTCTTCGAGCGCGCGCTCGCGCTGTTCAAGCAGGCCGGCATCGCGGTGCCGGTGGTGTCGGGCGGAGGCACGCCCGCGCTGGCGACGGTGGACCGCTTCCCGATGCTGACCGAGCACCGCGCGGGCACGTGCGTGTACAACGACTCGATGGTGGTCTCCACCGGCACCGCCACCTGGGAGCAGTGCGCGATGCGCGTGCGCGCCACCGTGGTGAGCCGTCCCACCGATGATCGGGGCGTCCTCGACGCGGGCAGCAAGGTGCTGACCTCGGACCTCTATCATATGAAGGGCTACGGCCATCTGATGGAGTACCCGGAGGCCCACGTGGCGCATCTCTCCGAGGAGCACGCGGTGGTGGACTTCTCGGCGTGCGCGGAGCGCCCGGCCGTCGGCGAGGTGGTGAGCGTGGTGCCGAACCACTGCTGCGTGGTCACCAACATGGTGGACGAGATCTACGGCGTGCGGAACGGCGCGGTCGAGGTGGTGTGGCCGGTGGTCGCGCGCGGCCGGGTGCGGTGACCGGCGTGGCGCGAACCGGCGCGCATCTCGTGGTGGAGGCCCTCGCGTCCGCGGATGTCCGCCACGTCTTCTCGCTCTCCGGCAACCAGATCCTGTCGCTCTACGACGCCACGCTCGGCCACGGCCTCTCGATCCTGCACACGCGCCACGAGGCGGCGGCGGTGCACATGGCGGATGCGTGGGGCCGCCTCACCGACGAGCCGGGCGTGGCGCTGGTCACCGCCGGCCCCGGCCACTGCAACGCAGTCTCCGCGCTGTACTGCGCGCTCATGTCGGAGTCGCCGGTCGTGCTCCTGAGTGGGCATGCCCCGCTCGCGCAGGTTGGCCGCGGCGCGTTCCAGGAGATGGACCAGGCCGCGGTGGCCGCGCCGGTCGCCAAGGCCTCGTGGCGGGCCAAGGACGCCGCTCGGCTCGGAGAGGACATCGCGGCCGCGCTCGATCTGGCGCGGAGCGGCCGGCCCGGGCCGGTGCACGTGAGCCTGCCGGGCGATCTGCTCGAGGCCAGGATCGGCGATGACGTGTCCGTCGAGGCTCCGGGGGAAGGGGAGGCGCCGATCGCCGCGCCGGCCGAGCGCGTGGACGAGATCCTCGCCCTGCTGGCGTCGTCCCATCGCCCGCTCATCCTGCTCGGCCCCGCGATGGCGCGCGGCGGCCGGCGCGCGGCGGTCGCGCGCCTCGCCGCGGCCACCGGCGTGCCCGTGCTGGCGATGGAGAGCCCCCGCGGCTTCAACGATCCGTGGCTGCACATG
>DATFWA010000052.1:0-2855 GCA_035259825.1 Candidatus Methylomirabilota bacterium
GTCGGGATGACCTCGGGGATCCCTTCCTGCAGGATGTTCAGCTCGGTGCCGCAGAACACCTTTCTCAGGGTCACCGTGACCTGCATCTCGCCCGGAAGGTTGGCGTCGTCGAACTTGTCCGTGTGGCGAATGCGCTCGTTCGGCACCAGCTCGAGATATTCCCCGCCGAACGAGTGACCGTGGCCGCTCGTGAAGTTCGTGAAGGACATCTTGAAGGTCCCGCCGACCTTCGCCTCCAGATGGTGGACCTTGCCGGTGAAGCCGTGGGGCGGAAGCCATTTGACCATGGCGTCCGGATCGAGGAAGGCTCGGTAGACCTTCTCCGGTGAGGCGCGGAGGACTCGGTGAAGCCGGACGGTGCCGGTGGGCATGGTGACGTCTCCTTTTCGATGCGTCGAGCTGAGCTCGAGCGGGTTTTCAGCAGCCTGTTCTCGCCGGATCAGGCCGGGGCCGAGGAGGTCACGTGGTGACGGGACACCTCCGCCCGCGCGATGACGTGGGTCAGCTCCGGCGGAGGGCCGGCGCCTCGAAATGCCTCCAGGTGGGTGTCCGAGTCCCACTCTTCGTAGACGTTGACCCGGTCAGGATCGATCGGGTCTGCCGCGACGACGAAATCGCGGCAACCGGGCGCCCGCCGCCCTTCGATCACGGCATCGCGAGAGGACGCCAGGAAGCCCTCGCGCTGCCCCGGGGTGACGTAGATCCGGCCGGAGACGATGACGATGGTGCCATTATTCCGCATCCTTTGGATGCCCTCCATCCTTCAGTCGACCGGAGATCCACGGAATCGACATGGAGGTATCCTACGCCCGGCCGTCCGGGGACTTCTGCGCCCTCGCTCTGGCGACAGAACCGGAAGCCGGTCATGGGGACGCGGGCCAGGTCACATTCACGACGCGGCCACCGGAGGTGCGCTCGCGGCGGGCGTCACCAACCGAGGCGCCGGTCCGGCCGGCGCGGGCTCGTCCGGCGGCCTGGCGGGCGCCTGGAACCATTGGTCCTTGGCAACCACCTTGGGCGTTTCCGGATCACCCTCGTAGGCGGGGGTCATGATCTGCACGCCGTTCTCGTTGAAGACGTCGAGAATGTTCCGGTGCATGGCCGAGTAGAGTCGTCCCATCGCGTGCGGGTCATTGCAGTAGGCGTTCAGCTCGTAGGTCACTGCGAAGTCGCCCAAGGATTTTTGGAGCACGAACGGGGGAGGATCGGTGAGGAGACCCGGAGTGCGCTCGGCGGCGAGCCGCAGCATCGCCTCCACCTGCCGCCAGGGCGTCTCGTATCCGATGCCGACGGTGGTGTGCAGGATCAGCCCGCGGGTGGCGGCCAGCGTGCTGTAGTTGATGATGTTGCTGTTGATGATCGTCGAATTCGGCACGACGATCTCCTCGTTCTTGATCGTCCGCAGGTGCGTCACCATGAGCCGCCTCTCGGTCACCTCGCCGGTGACGTTGTCGATGGCGATGCGGTCGCCGACCTTGAAGGCGCGCCGGTAGATCATGGTATAGCCCGCCATCAGGTTGGCGATGACCGAGGAGGATCCCAGCGAGAACACCACGCCCAGGAAGATCGAGACGCCCTTGAAGGCGTCCGAGCTCGAGCCGGGGATGTAAGGGTAGGCCACCACCACCGCAAAAGCGATGATGAGCAGGCGAAGGATCCGGTAGGTCGGCAAGGCCCATTCGCGGTCGAAGCGCGCGAACCTGACCGTCTCGCGATCGATGCCCGCGAAGTACAGCCGCAGCACTCCCAGGAGGTAGCGCGTCAGGATCGCCAGGACCGCGATGAACACCAGCCCGGGAAGGCTGTCCAGTAGGCCGTTGCCCAGGACCTGCAGGGGCTCCAGGAGGATGGCGAGCAGGCGCGCCGACAGCGGTCGCGTCCAGGGATAGAGACCGAGGAGGAAGTGGAGGTAGAGATAGCCGAGCACCAGGATCGTCGCCATCGCGAGGCCCTTGAGGATGCCCTGAAGCGCCCTTTTTAGCTGCTGGGCCTGGACGATCTGCACGAGCTGTTGCGACTGGGTGTCGAGGGCCTCGATTTGCGACGTGAAGCGACGCTCGGCGAGCGAGGTCAACTTGCGAAAGGCGCGGCGAATCACGAGCAGGGCGATCGCGAACAGGACGGTGGCGCCGACCCCGTATGCGGTGTTGACCAGCAGGACTCGCGGGCTGCGATCATTCCGGTAGGAGACGATCGCGCTCTGGATGTTCCTCATGGCCATCTCGGCCAGGACCGGCCGGACCACCCCTTCCACCGCGGCATCGCCGTCGATCACGGCCGCCACGAGCCGGTCGCCGGCATAGATGGTGGTTCGGTCATCACTCGCGGCCAGGCGCAGTGAATCGGTCGGAACGGACCGATCGGCCGCGATCCCCGCGATTCGCTGGCTGGCACCCCGAGCGCGCTCGGGGGCCGGTAGACCGGGAAGGCCGCGCACGCGATACAGCACCTTGCCGTCCAGCGTCACCGCGGCGACGCCATGGGCCGACTCGACGTCGGAGGAGGCAGGCGCCGGCGCGCTCTCGCGGGGAGCGGGGTCGGCCGCTCGAGCGGGTGGGGCCACCGCGGTCGTGAGCGTCCCGAGACTGGTGACGAGAACCGCCAACGCGGTCGAGAGGAATTGCCCCATGTGTTTCTCCCTCCGAGTGAATGATGCAGCGAGTCTCGGCCGATGCCGATCCCCCGGCCGCTGTCTATAGCACGAAGCGCTGGTGCCCGCGTCGGATATCTGGAGCGCACCTCGGCGTCACCGGTCGGTTGCGCCCGGGTCTCACCCCGGTTAGCATCGGCGCCATGTCTGGGCCGCGCACCGCCGACGTGGTGATCATCGGCGGTGGTGTCACCGGCGCCAGCAC
>DATFWA010000053.1:0-2756 GCA_035259825.1 Candidatus Methylomirabilota bacterium
GCTCACCCTCGCGATCTTGTCGCTGGCCTTTTCACTCACCGCGTGTGCCTCGGCTCCGCAGGCGCCGCCGGCGGCCGAGCAGGTGCATCCAGACTGGCTGGTGGGAACCTGGGAAGGAAACGCGGTCCAGGTCGCGGCCTCGAAGGATGCCGCCGAGGAGGTACCCGTGTGGCTCACGTTCTCGCAGGGCGGAGCGTGGAAAGCCATGACCGGCGCCAGCGGGACCAGCTGGTTCGCGAACAATCGCGTCATGCTCGAGGGAACGTCGCCGCGGAACTCGGGGGCGGTCCGCTACACCCTGAAGGAGCGCAAGAACGCGGACGGCTCGCACGAGCTGTGGGGCATGGCGGACGCCGACTTCGGCGCCGCCGCGGTGAGCTTGAAGAAGACCCGCTAGATCCGCGTTGCCGCGTTCGCTCGGGCACCGCTCATCCGGTGGTCGGGGTGGTATGATCCCCCTCATCTCGGTCTCGAGGAGCCACCATGACGGTGTTTCCCGGTTTCACGCTTCCGGAAGAGCTGCGTCTGCTCGGCGATCAGGTCCGGCGCTTCGTCCAGGACGAGATCATCCCGCTCGAGCAGACCATCGATCCGGATGCGCCGGACCTGCCGCGTGAGGACTTCCTGCGGCTGTCCGCGAAGACCAAGGCCGCCGGCCTCTGGGCGCTCGCGGCGCCGGAGCAGTACGGAGGCGGCGGGCTCGACACGTTCAGCATGTGCGTGGTGCTGGAGGCGATGTCCCAGCACCGCATGGGCCTCTACAACCCCGGCTGCGGTGTCTTCGGCCGCTACCCGCCGCCCGCGATCTGGGCGGGCAGCAAGGCGCAGATCGAGAAGTATGCGGTGCCCACGCTGCGCGACGGCAACGAGACCTTCTTCGCGATCACCGAGCCGTCGGGCGGCTCCGATCCGGCGGGAGCGATCCAGACCCGCGCGGAGCGTCGCGGGGACAAGTGGGTGCTCAACGGCAGAAAGGTCTTCATCTCGCGCGCACACGACGCGCCTTGGGGCATCGTGTTCGCGCGCACCGACAAGGGAAAAGGCCGCGGTGGCATCTCCTGCTTCATCGTGGAGCACGGCACCCCCGGCTTTCACGCCAAGCCCATACGCGTCATTCGCACCTCGGCGATTCCCAACGACGTTTCGTTCGATGACTGCGAGATCCCGGCCGAGAACCTGATCGGCCAGGAAGGGCAGGGCCTCGACCTCGCCTTCGACCTGCTGGTGAAGAACCGCTTCCCGTACTCGGCGTGCAACCTGGGCGTGGCGGTGGCCGCGCACCGCATGTCCATCGCCCACGCCAAGCAGCGCTCGACCTTCGGGCAGCCGCTCAGCCAGCGCCAGGCCGTCCAGTGGATGCTGGCCGACGCGGAGGTGGAATTGCGCGCGTGCCGCTGGATCATCTGGGAGGGCGCCTGGAAGGCCGACCGCGGGGAGGATGCGCGCGTCGAGGCTTCCATCGCCAAGCTCTACTCGAGCGAGGTGCTGGGCCGCGTGGTCGACGCGGCCGTCCAGATCCACGGCGGCTACGGAGTGTCCAAGGAGTTCCCGCTGGAGCGCTGGTATCGCGAGGCCCGCGTGCGGCGCATCGGCGAGGGGCCGTCGGAGGTACATCGCATGGTCATCGCCCGATCTCTATTCCGTTAGATTCAGGAGTCCATCATGGCGACATTCAACTTCGAGCTGTCCACGCTTCCGCCCGAGGCGGAGGCGCTGCGCGACGAGGTCCGCACCTTCCTCAAGCAGGAGCTGGCCCAGTACCGCGGGGCGGACCGCGCGCGCTCCTGGGGTGGGTTCAACCGCGACTTCTCGCGGCGCATGGGGGAGCGCGGCTGGATCGGCATGACGTGGCCCAAGAAGTATGGTGGCCACGAGCGCTCCGCGCTCGAGCGCTACGTGGTGCTCGAGGAGACACTGGCCGCGGGCGCGCCGGTGAGCGCCCACTGGGTGGCCGACCGGCAGAGCGGCCCGCTCCTGCTGCGCTTTGGCACCGAGGAGCAGCGCCAGCGCTTCCTGCCCCGGATCGCGCGGGGCGAGCTCGCGTTCGCCATCGGCATGAGCGAGCCGGACTCGGGATCGGACCTGGCCTCGATCCGCACCCGCGCCGAGAAGGTGGCGGGCGGCTACCGCGTCAACGGCACCAAGATCTGGACCAGCAACGCGCACCTCTCCGACTACGCGATTGCGCTCTTCCGCACCAAGGTGGTGCCGGACAAGAAGCACGAGGGTCTCTCGCAGTTCCTGGTGGATCTTAAATCACCCGGCATCTCGATCCGGCCGATCATCGACCTCGCCGGCGGCCACCATTTCAACGAGGTGCACTTCCAGGACTGCCTGGTGCCCGACGACATGCTGGTGGGTCAGGAGGGCGACGGCTGGAAGCAGGTGACCACCGAGCTGGGCTTCGAGCGCAGCGGACCCGAGCGCTATCTGTCCTCGCTGCAGCTCGTGATCGAGCTGATCCGCGAGGCGGGCCGCGAGCCTGGCGAGCGCGCCGCCGCCCTGATCGGCCACTTCACCGCGCATCTGGTGACGCTCCGGCAGATGTCGCTGTCCATCGCCACCATGCTCCAGGCCGGCAAGCCCACCAACCTGGAGGCCGCGGTGGTGAAGGACATCGGCACCACGTTCGAGCAGGAGATCCCGGAGGCGGTACACGCGTTGATCGGCGCCGAGCCCCGCGTGGGCAGCGGCTCCGAGTTCGAGAAGACGCTGGGCTATCTGGTCCAGCACGCGCCGTCGTTCTCATTGAGAGG
>DATFWA010000054.1:0-23054 GCA_035259825.1 Candidatus Methylomirabilota bacterium
GTCGCGGCCGGCTGCCGCGTCTCGCCGAAGGGCGTTGTAGGCCACCTCCAGCTCGTCGCGGAGCCGCACGTTCTCCCTCGTGAGCCGCCAGCGCTCGGCGGCCCGGCGCACCACTAGGAGCAGCTCGTTGGGATCCCACGGCTTCGGCACGAAGTGGTAGATGCGGCCGGTGTTGATCGCCTCCATGAGGTTGTCCACGTCGGTGTAGGCGGTCAGCACGATGCGGATCGCGTCCGGGGTCAGCTCCTGGCTGCGACGGAGCAGCTCGACGCCGGTCATCCCGGGCATCCGGTGGTCGGTCACGATGACCCCGACCTCCGGCTCGGCGCCGAGCCGGGCCAGCGCCTCCTCGCCGTGGCCGGCGCGCAGCACGCGGAACTCGGCGGCGAGGATCGCCTCCAGCGCGTCGAGCACGCGCGGCTCGTCATCCACGATCAGGACCGTCGTCTCGTCCACCAGGCCTCCGGGCACCCGGGTCGTCACATCGAGGCCAGGCTCGCCACCGGCTCGCGGACCCCGCAGACCTCGTAGAGCGTCTGGCGTGGCCGGATGCCCTTGAGCCGGAGCCGGCCGAGCTCGCGGCACTGGAACAGATGGTGCACCTCTTTGAAGGTATCTTCGCCGACGATGATATGCGCGTCGAAGAGGCGTGTCATCCGCTGAATGCGAGACGCCGCGATCATCGCCCGTCCCACCACGATCAATTCGCGCCGGCGGTCCGAGCCGATGGTGCCCGCCATGACCCGGCCGGAGCTGATGCCGACCCCGATGTCGAAAGTGGGCCGGCCGTCGGCGGCCCATCGCGCGGCCAGCCTCCGGACCGCCGCCACCATGTCGAAGGCGGCCCGGACCGCGCGCACCGCCACGTCGGGCCCCGGCTCGGTGACGCCGAAGAGGGCGACGATCTCGTCGCCGACCAGCTGCTCCACCGTGCCCTGGTGCCGGAAGATCACCTCGATCATCTCGGTGAAGTACTCGTTGAGGAGCCCGATCACTACCGGGGCCGGGTTCGACTCGATCAGGCGCGTGAACCCGCGGATGTCGGCGAAGAGCACGGTCGCCTCGCGCCAGTCGCCCGGCAGCTCGAGCATCCCCGGATTGGCGATGGCGAGGTCCGCGAGCTGGGGCGACACGTAGCGCTGCAGGAGCGCGCGCGCCGAGGCCTCGCGGACCAGGTCGTGCTGGGCGCCCCGCAGGTCCTCGAGGGTCTGCTCGAGCTCGGCGTTCTTCGCCCCGAGGTCCGCCACCAGCTGGGCGCGCTCGCGGCACAGCCGATAATGCTCCACCGCGCGGCCCACCACGTGCCGAAGCTCGTGCGGGTCCCAAGGCTTCAGCAGGAAGTGGTAGACCCCGGCCCCGTTGATCGAGTCCATCAGGGCGTCGGTGTCGGTGAAGGCGGTGAGGAGAATGCGCACCGCGTCCGGCGCGATGTCGCGGCTCCGGGTCAGTAGCTCGGTGCCGGTCATGCCGGCCATCCGCTGATCGCTCACCACCACCGCGATGTCCTGCGTCCGCAGCAGCTCCAGGGCGGCCTCCGGGCGGTCCGCGCGGAGCACGTCGTGATCCATGGCGAGGAGCGCCTCGAGCGCGTCGAGCACACGCGGCTCGTCGTCGACCAGGAGCACCGCGGCCGGCGCGCTCATGCGCTGGTCCCGGCGGACGTGTCGGCAGCCACCCGGGCCACCGGCAGCTCGAGGGTGAAGACGGCTCCGCCCTCCGGCCGGTTCTCGGCCCGGATCTCGCCGCCGTGCTTCGTGACGATCTCGTAGCTGATCGACAAGCCGAGCCCGGTGCCCTCGCCGACCGGCTTGGTGGTGAAGAACGGGTCGAAGATACGGCCGATCGCCTCGGCCGGGATGCCAGGCCCGGTGTCGGCGATGCGGATGATGGCGCGGGGGCCCTCGCGCCGCGTCGCGATGGTGATCGTGCCGGGCCCGTGAATGGCCTGGGCCGCGTTGGCCAGGACGTTGAGGAAGACCTGGTCGATCTGCGACCGTACGCACTCCACCGCGCCGAGGGCTCCGTATTCCCGACGCACCGTGATGCGGTCCTTCAAGAGGTGGTTCAGGAGCGTGAGGCTCGACTCGAGCTCTTCGTTGAGATCCACCGGCTGCCACACGTCGTCGGGAGTCCGCGCGAACACCCGCAGGTCACGCACGATCTTGCGGGTCCGGTCGGCCCCGTCCCGGATCCCGTCGATCATCGCATCGAGGTACTTGAGCGCGTAGTCGATCTTGAGCTCGCGCCGGCGCTCGGCCACGCGGGTGCGGTCGGCCTCGGGCAAGGTCGCGTCCTGGTACGTCTCGAGCATCGCGCGCAGGCGGCGCACGAAGTCCTCCAGCGTGGTCACGTTCGAGGAGATGAACCCGATCGGGTTGTTCAGCTCGTGGGCCACCCCGGCCACCAGCTGGCCGACCGAGGCCATCTTCTCGCGCTGGATGAGCTGCTGCTGGGTCACCTGGAGATCGCGATAGGCCGTCCGCAGCTCCTCGTTGGTGCTGCGCAGCTGCTCGGTGCGCACCCGCACCTTGTCCTCCAGGCTGCGGGAGAGGTCCTCGATGGTCTGGAAGCTCTCGGCCTTGTCGATGGCCAGGGCCACGTGGCTGGCCACCGCGGTGAGGAGGTCCACGTCGCCCTGGTCGAAGCGCCCCACGTCGGAGGCGGTCACCGAGAGCGTGCCGAACACCTGCTCGCGCACGCGCAGCGGCACCGCCACGAAGCTGCGCACCTGATGGGCCTGGATCAGCGGCAGGTGGACCGGCTCGTCGGTGCGCTCCACGTCATTGACGAGGACCGGCTGACCGGTGATCGCGGCCCGGGCGCTCGCGCTCACCTTCGGGTCCAGCGGCACCTCGACGCCTTCGAAGGGAACGGCCCCCGCATCGAGACCGGCCATCCGGTGCCCGCAGAGCACGTGACGGTCGCGGTCCACCACGAAGAGATACGCCTTCTCGTACCGCATCAGGTGGACGAGCCGGCTCAGGGTATGGTCGTAGATCTTCTCGGGGTCGAGGGTGCCGCTCACCGCCGCGCTGAGGTCGGTGAGCAGCGAGAGCTGCTCGATCCGCGTCTCCAGCTCGGCGAACTTCTTCTCCAGCTCGCGGTTCGAGTAGATGATCTCCTCGGACTGAAGGTCCAGCAGCCGCTGGGTGTGCTGGCGCTGATGGCTCTCGCGCAGCGAGTGGCCGAGGGCCACCCCGGCGATCAGTGGCAGCGGGGCGACGGCCAGCAGGGGCCAGCTGCCCAGGGAGGTGACGCCGGCGGCCCCGAGCAGAGCCGAGATGGTCGCGCCGGCCAGGGACGGCGCCCAGAAGCGGGCTCCGCGCGACGGATTTTCCCAGCGAATGTCCCAGCGACACGCGTCGCCGCCCTTCGCCGCGCACGTGCTCTCGACGATCTCGGCCCGGGGCAGACCCCAGTTGGTCGGGAACCGCTCGCACTGCACCTTGACCCACGTGCAGCTCCAGACCGTGATGGTTTGCCCGGGCAGGGGTGTCCAGCGGTAGAGCGCCCGGTGGCGGCCGACCTCCAGGATGTCCAGCCGGTGGAGCCCCCGGCTCTGATGGCCGTAGATCGTGGCCGCGCGCTCGTAGGCCGCCCGTGGATTGCCGATGCCCATGGAGTAGGTGCCGAGGTAGGAGCGCTCCTCGCGGGGCTTCCAGTCCATGAAGGACTCGCCGTACCGGCGAGCCCAGCGCTCCTGGTCGGGCTCGTGCATCAGCCCCTGGCACAGCGTGACCAGCTGATCGGCCACCGCCACCGGGATCCAGTTGTGGTCGGCCATGAGGTAGTCGCGCGATCGCCCGGCCGCTCGGCAGATCGCTGCGGCGCCCTCGGAGCCGACCTCCTTCTCCACGAAGGGGATCAGCCCCTTCGTGAAGATGCAGTTGATCTCGCCCGGCATGAAGGGTCCGGTCAGCTCCGTTTGTGCACGAACGTCGAGGTGATCTTCACCGGATTCGCGAGCGTATCGCCCACCGGCGACTTGCGGTCGATCGTCTCCTTGCAGCGCCGCACCTTCTCCTCGGGCGCCGGGCTCTCGATGGTCACCGCGTAGCGGATGTCGGTGAAGCCGTTGCGCACCGACTTGTCGTGCCCCAGCAGGCCCCGGAAGTCGATGTCGGCCTCCATCTCCACGCTCATGCCGTCGATGGGCACCTCGAACAGCGCCGCGTTGGCCGCGATCCCGGAGGTCAGGCAGCCTGCGAACGAGGCGAGCAGCGTCTCCGCGGCGGTGGCCGCCGCGTCCACGCCGCCCAGGCCGGGAGGCGCGTCCACCGTGATGAAGAAGCGGCGCGTCGGCGCCACCACCGGCTTGCCTACCGTCTCCTGCAATCCGACCTCGACGAGAGCCTTGGCGCCGCGCCGCCAGGTCGAGCGCAGCTTCACGGTCCGCTTGCCGAGCGCCGGGTTCTCGCGCACTTTCCGATCCATCTCCTTCATGCCGTCCACGTCGACGTCGTTGAGTCCGAGAGCCATGGGATGTCCTCCTGGGTTAGGGATGTTGCAGATCCACCTTCAGGGCTGCGTTGACGCAGTTGCTGAACTGAGCCGCGGCCACCGTCACCGCCAGCTCGACCAGCTGACGGCGCGGGAGGTGCGCGGCCAGCGCCGCGTGGAGCGCGTCGTCGACGTCGCCGGAGAGGGTCAGCTGCTCGGCGTAGCGGATGACGAGCCGCTCGACCTCGCGGTACGCCGGGCTCGCCAGGGCGTCGGCCAGGCCGTCGAGCTGCGCCGAGGTGAGGCCGACCCTGCGCCCGACCGACGAATGGAACGTGTCGCAGATGGCGGACTCGTTCAGACGGGAGACGGCCACGAAGGCCAGCTCTCGCAGGCGCGGGTCCAGGGTCAGCGTCATCATGGTCCGCGTCAGCTCGAGGAACAGCCGCAGACCCGGCGGGGAGTGGGCCAGCGTCTTGCTGGTCAGACGTGGCGCCGCCGGCAGCTTCTCGACCATGTCGTAGAGGGCGAGGATCTCCTCCGGCACCTGGTCGCGCTCGAGCGCGGGGGCGCGGCTCATCGCGCTCGGGCCTCGAGCAGCGGGGCGATCATCAGGGCGGCCCGCCGGGCCCCGCCGGTCTCGACGTCGCGGTAGGTGACCGGGCGCTTGAGCCCGTCGGCGACCGCGTGGGCGACCGTCTCCGGGTTGATCTCCGCGTAGTCGAGCCGCGTGCCCGCGCCGTAGCGCGCGAGCCGATGGGGCACGTGGACATTCTGCTCGAAATGGTTCCGCAGCGGGACATAGATGAACGGCCGCCGGGTCGCGGTCAGCTCCATGCAGGTGCTGAGGCCGCCTTGTACGATCGCCAGATCGCACGCCGCGAAGTGGGCGTACAGATCGGGCACGAAGCGCCGGTACTCCACGCCCGGCGTGGCGGGCAGCGCGGCCGGATCGATTCGCGGGCCGGTGATCGCGATCACCCGCAGATCGGACACGCGGCCTCGCATCTGGGGGCTCGCCGCCACGATCTTGCGGAGCAGGTGGTGGCCCACCGCGGTCCCGCCGACCGCGGCGAGCACCACGCGCTCATCGGCGCGGAATCCCAGGCTCGCGCGCAGGCCGTCGCGATCCGCGAACTCGGCCGGGTCGAAGGGCAGGACGTAACCCGGGAAGTCGTAGTGCTCGCTCGTCCACTGCCGGATGTTGGGCAGCCCGGGGCCGAAGGGCCGGTCCACCACGTCCTCGCGCGTGCCCACGAAGAGGGCGCGGTCGCGGATCCGGGGGAAGCGCGCGACCTGCTCGATCATCTCGAGGTTGTAGTCGGCGGTGAGCCGCGCCTCCTGCGAGGCCGGATCGGGATCCATCGGCAGCCAGCCCACGAAGTCGGTGAGCCAGGCGAACGCGGTCCGCTTCAGCTCGGGATTCTCGTGGAGGTAGTAGTCGGTCTCCCAGGCCTCGTCGCCGATGACGAGGTCGAAGGGCTCGGCCTCCAGCAGGTCGTGCAGCACCATGAAGTTGGCGAGCAGGATCTCGTCCATGTTTCGCCACGCCTGGAAGACGTGGACGTCGTGCTCGCCCGCCTCGGACTCGATGTGGGCGGACTCTCCCGCCAGGTGCTCGCTCGCCGGGTGCACCGTCTCGCCTCGCGCCTGCAGCACACGCGTCACCGGGTCCTGGGCGAGCCACTGGATGTCGAGATCGGGATGCAGCGCGCGCAGCTCGCGGGCGATCGCCACGTCGCGCAGCGAGTGGCCGAGGCCGATCGGGCTCGAGATGAAGAGCGCGCGTCGCGGCCGGGTCATGGCCCGACACCACGCCCGTCGCCGCGGAGCGGTCGGCTCCAGGAAATCGCGGACCGCTAGGTTGTAGCGGACCGGGTCGCGGACCTGCGGGCAGTGCCCCGAGCCCTCGAAGGGCCTGAGGATCGAGCCCGAGATCGCCGCGTGCGCGCGCTCGGCCATCTCGAGCGGCCGCACCGCGTCGTCGGTGCCGTGGATGATCAGCGTGGGAACGCGCACCGCGGCGAGCAGCTCGGCGGCCGAGGAGCGGCACGACCATTCCAGCGTGGTGGCGATGAGCACCTCGGGCGTGGTGTTGAGTCCCCACGAGACGGCGTCCTCCCGCGGCTTCGTGGAGTGCGGCTCGCTGAACATCCGACTCATGAAGAACTCGAGGAAGTCCCGGAAGTGCGCGCGCCAGTAGTGGGCGTTGTACTTCTCCCACCCCTCGTAGCGGTCGCGCGCGGTCAAGAACTCACGGTCGTTGCGCGGCTCGTCGGCGAGTGCCGAGCCGCCCAGCACCAATCGGTCGACCCGGTCGGCGTGGCGGGCGGCGAGGATCGTCCCGGGCCAGCAGCCGCGCGAGAGGCAGACGAGTGCAGCGCGCTCGACGCCGGCCGCGTCCAGGACGGCCAGCGCGTGATCGGCCATCCGATCGTGGTCGTAGCCGGTCGCGGGTCGATCCGAGCGGCCGTTGCCCGGCGGGTCGAAGGTGAGGGTGCGGAAGTATCGCGCGAAGTAGGGGATCTGCATCTTCCAGACGCGGCTGTCGACGATCTGCCACGCCGGAATGAACAGCACCGCGCGGTCGCCGTGACCGTGCTCCTCCCAGAAGATCCGCGTGCCGTGCGACTCCACGTGACCTTCGCGATCGGGCAGACGCGCGCGCATGGCGATCTCCCTAGAGCAGCCCGGCGATGAGCCGCGCCGCGCGGTCGGTCCCGTCGAGCGGGATCTCCGCGGAGTGGACCGGCTTGCCCAGGTGCTCGAGCATCGCGGCCCCGAGGGCCTCCGGGCTCGTGTGGTCGTAGTCGAGGCGGATGCCCGCGCCGAGGCGGTCGAGGCGTCGCACCACGTGCAGCTGCTGCTCGAAGTGATGACGCAGCGGGAAGTAGAGGAAGGGGGTGCGGACGGCGGCCAGCTCCATGGTCGTGCTGAGCCCGCCCTGGACGATCGCGAGGTCGACGGCGGCGTGGTGCTCGAAGAGATCGGGCACGTACGACCGCACCTCGACCCGCGGTCCCCACGAGGGCTCCGCCTCGACGAGCCGGGGCCCGCCGACCAGCACCAGGCGCGCCTCCGGGATCTGGGCCGCGATCAGGTTGAAGGCCTCCGCGCACTTGCGGAGCAGGCTCCGTCCGACCCGCGTCCCGCCCACCGAGGCCAGGATCACCCGCTCGTCGCTGCGATAGCCGAGGCGGGCCCGGACGGCGGCCCGGTCGCGCAGGGCGCGGGGATCGAAGTGGAAGGTGTAGCCGGGGAAGCGGAACTGCTCGCGCGCCCACTGCCGCATGTTCGGCAGGTCGGGACCGAACTCGCGGTCGAGCACGTCGTCCTCGTCACCCACCATGATCGAGAGATCGCGCACGTCGGGATGCAGCCGCAGGTGGTCGATGTTCTCCGCGTTCTTCTCCCAGCAGCGGATGAACTCGGTGGAGGTCGGATCCTCGCGCATCGGCAGCACGCCGATGAAGTCGGTGAGGAAGACGTAGGGCGCCCGCTTGAGGTCGGCGTTCTCGTGCAGGAAGTAGTCGAGGTCCCAGCCCTCGTCGCCGATCCACAGGTCGTACCGCTCGCGCTCGACCACGTCGGCCAGGGTCATGAAGTTCGCGGTCAGGATCTCGTCCATGTCCCACAGCGCGTTGAACGCGTGCAGCTCGTGGTCCGCCGACCAGCCCTCGAAGTGCTTGGTTTCGTTCTGCAGTAGACGGGTCGCCGGGTGCAGCCGCTCCCCCCAGTGCTGGACTACCCGGTCGGCCGGCTCGGCGGCGAGGAAGTCCACGGTCACGTCCGGATGGAGTTCACGCAGCCGCCGGGCCATCGCGAGGTCGCGCTGGATGTGGCCGAGCCCGATCGGGCTCGAAAGCCAGAGCACGCGCCGCTGGCTGCTCCGCGGTGCGCGGCGGGCAACCGGCCGCGACTCGGCGGCGGGGGTCGCCCGCTCGGTCGTGGCCGGGATCGTGGCGCCCTCGATCTCGCGGCCGAGCGCGAAGTCACGAATGAGCCGGTTGACCTTCAGCGCCTCGCGGGCGAAGAGCCCGTGGCCACCGCGGTCGAACGTGACCAGGCGCGCGCCCGGGATCGCCGCCACCATCTTCTGGGCGTGCGAGTACGGTACGATCTTGTCCTGCGTGCCGTGCAGCGCGAGGGTCGGGACGCTGATCTGGCCCAGCAGGTCGTGGACGTCGATGCCGTCGATGGCGCGCAGCGACTCGATCAGCACCTCGGGGGTGGTCTCGCCGGCCCAGCCCACGCAGTCCTCGATCCCCTTGAGCGAGTGCGGCTCGGTGAAGATCCGCTTGAACAGGCGGGTCCGCCAGTTGTCGAAGTCGCCGCGGATCACCCGCGCCACCCGCTCCTCGAACGGCTGCGGCACCGATTCGGCGTACTGTCCGGACAGCAAGATGAGGTGCGAAAGGCGGTCCGGATGGGCGACCGCGTACCGGAACGCGAGCGGGGCCGCGCACGAGAACGCGACCAGGGCGAAGGGCGGCCGCGCCACCTCGTCGACGATCGCCACGAAGTCGCCGTACCGCGAGTCGAGATCGTAGCCGGTGGGCGGCCGGTCGGAGCGCCCGTTGCCGCGCGGGTCCATCGTCAGCACCCGGAAGTAGCGCGACAGGTACGGGATCTGGTACTTCCACATGCGGCTGTGGGTGACCACCTGACACTGCGGCAGCAGGAACAGGTCCCGCGTCCCGCTGCCCGTCACCTGGTAGAAGATGCGTGCGTCCGGCCGGTGGATATACATCGGTGGTCTCTCGCTCAGGGATGTGGGGCGCGGCGCGCCGTTTCGTAGAGGACGAGGGCGGCGCCGCCGCGCACGGTGCCGCGCTTGTCGCTCAGCACCACCCGCACCGTGGTGGCGTCGAGGGCGACGGCGAGCGCCCGGCGGCGAACCCGGCGCAGGATGTCGTCCCGGAGGGGCGCGAGTGACACCGCGACGCCTCCCGTGATCACGATCACTTCTGGGTTCAACAGGTTCACGATCCCGCCGATGCCGGTCGCGAGCGCCTCGCACGCGTCGTCCACGACCGCGTGCGCGAGCGGATCGCCCTCGGCGGCGGCCTGGAACAGCAGCGGCGCGCCGATCCGCGCCGGATCCCCACCAGCGCGCGCCAGCAGCGTCGAGGTCGGGTAGCTGGCCAGCCGCTCCCGCGCCCGGTCCGCGATCATTCCGCCCGCCACGTAGGTGGCGAGGCAGCCGATGCCCCCGCAGACGCACGTGGGCCCGTCGAGGCTCACGGACATGTGACCGATCTCCCCGGCGATCTGGATGTGGCCGCGCACCAGGCGGCCGTCGAGGATGAGCCCGGCCCCGAGGCCGGTGCCGATGGCCACCGTGACCAGTGAGGACGCGCCGCGCCCGGGACCGAACATCCATTCGGCCAGCGACAGGGCGTTGACGTCGTTGTCGACGAACACGGCGTGTCCGCTGCGCTCCTGGATGAGAGCGGCCAGCGGCACGTCGCAGAGCTCGGCGAGCCAGGCCCACGGGATCGACCGCAAGAAGCCCTTCTCGACATCCACGAGCCCAGGCACGCCGATGCCGATCCCCGATACCTGAAGATCGCGCTCGCGCGCCGTCTTCAGGGTGCGATCGATCAGGGCGAGGATCGTGTCGATCACCGCGCCCTCGCCCAGGGTCGGTGCCTGCGCCGCGGTAAGGATGGTGCCGTCGCGGTGAACCAGCCCGGCCGAGATCGTCGAGGCCCCGACATCCACGCCGACAACCGGATTCGTGGCGTCCATATGCGCGGTCAGCCGGGCAAGCGGTGTGCCATCGCGAAAGCCCTTACAGTTAGGCACTCACCGCGCCCGGAGACGCAAGCGCGGCTTGCGGCGACGGGGGCGGCAGCTCGGTAAGCGGGCATCCGGATTAGCCTCGGACTCCGCAAGGTAACATGGCGGGGCCCTCCGACGACCGTGCAAGGTCAGGATGCCCCCCGCGCCGGCGCCGACGCTCCCGCCATCCACGATTGCGCGTTCATGGGCGAGACCCGCCAGGACAGCTTGCGGGGCCAACGTGGCGAAATCAAGAGCGCCCAGGCCCACGTCGCGGCGTCGACATGCAAGGCGGCATTGCTTCTGACCCGGGGCCCCGTCAGAAATCTCGCGACGTTCCGCCTGGGCACGTCGCTTGCGAAACGTGGCGCCAGCAGACGTCGAGACTCCAACAGGAGGAATGGTCATGCGTCGCAGCCACATCATCCTCGGGTTCCTCGTCATCATCCTCTTCGCCGCGCTCCAGCTGCACGCCGAGCAGCAGGCGCACACCGTCGCCATGCCGGAGACGCTCAAGTGGGTGGAGCCTCCCGTGCTGCCCGGCGCTCGGCTTGCGGTGGTGCAGGGCGACCCCAGCAAGGAAGGACCCTTCGTCTACCGCATCAAGATGCCGCCGGCCTACAAGATTCCGCCTCACACCCACAAGGCCAGCGAGAACGTCACCGTGCTCGCCGGTTCGTTCTCCATCAGCGTCGGAGAGAAGTTCGATCAGCGCGCGGGGCACGAGCTGCCCGCCGGCGGGTTCGTCTCGATTCCGCCCAACCATCCCCACTTCGCCTGGGCCGGCGCTCAGGAGACGATCGTGCAGGTGCACGGCGTTGGGCCAACCGACCTGACCTTCGTCGACCCGGCCGACGATCCGCGAAGGAAGAAGTAAATGCCCAGATTCGTGATCGAGCGCGAGATCCCGGGGATCGGCTTCTGGGGTCCGGAGCGACTGCAGAAAGCGGCCGAGCGGTCCTGCGCCGTCCTGCGCGACCTGGGACCGGACATCCAGTGGCTGACCAGTTATGTGACCGGCGACCGGCTGTACTGCGTCTACATCGCCTCGAGCCCGGACCTCATCCGAAAGCACGCAGCGCTGGGCGGCTTTCCGTGCAACCGGGTCTCCGAGGTGCGCGACGTGATCGATCCGACGACCGCCGAAGCGGTCTCGAGGGGATAGATGATGGAACGTCCGCGTGCGTTCTTTCGTGAGTCCGGCCAGGGGGCTTCGGTCGTCTGCTTGCACTCGAGCGCGAGCTCGTCGGCCCAGTGGCGGCCCCTGATGGACCGCCTGGGCTGTCGGTATCGCACGCTCGCCGCCGATCTCTACGGTTCGGGCAAGAGCCCAACGTGGCCGGCGCTGCGGCCGCTGACGCTGGCCGACGAGGTGGCCCTGCTGGAGCCGGCCCTGACCGCGGCGGGCGAGCGCTATCACCTGGTTGGCCATTCCTACGGCGGGGCGGTCGCGCTGGCGGCGGCCTGCGCCCGTCCGGAGCGGGTCGAGTCGCTGGTCCTGTTCGAGCCGGTGCTGTTCTCGGTGCTGGTGGCCGAGGATCCGGACCAGGCGGCGGCCCGCGAGATCACCGCGGTGCGCGACGACACCATCCTGGCCCTCCACCGTGGCGATCCGCACGGGTCCGGCGAGCGGTTCGTCGACTACTGGATGGCGCCCGGGGCGTGGGCCGCGATGCCGCCGCAGCGCCGCGACGCCATCGCCGGGATGATGAGCACGGTGGAGGCCGAGTGGCAGGCCCTCTTCCAGGAGCCGACGCCACTGGCGGCGTTCGCAGACCTCGACGTGCCGGTCCTCTACCTGACCGCGTCCGAGTCGCCCGCCTCGGTCCGGGGAGTCGCGCGGCTGCTCACGAAGGTCCTGCCGCGCGTGACCGCGATCGAGGTCGAGGGCGTGGGGCACATGGCGCCGGTCACGCATCCGGACCGGATCAATGCGCTCATCGAGCGCCACCTCGGTGGTGCGCCGCTCCACTAGGTCGGCGCGTGTGGGGTCCGCAAGCCGGCCTTGCGGATCCCGCACGCTGGCTTGCCACGCGGCGAGGCCGTCCAAGTCACCGGAACGACTGATGAGAGCGCGAATCGGGACGATGACCAGTTGCCGCGTCACCTTGCAGGGGGCCCGGTCGTCGCGATCGGGATCGCTCACGCGACGCGACCTTACCGCGGCCAGGCTCGTGGCACAGCGCTCGCAATTTCCCGAAGCCGTTGGCCACCATCATTCGGGCGAAGCGCCCAGAGGAGGATGACGATGTCACCTCAGCAAGCGACACTGGACCAGGCAAAGGTGAACGAGTTTCTCGGCAAGGCGATCCAGGACGTGGCTGCGACGTTCCACGCCGGCCTCGTGCTGATCGGTGACAAGCTGGGCCTCTACCGCGCGCTCGCCGACGGCGGGCCGATGACCGCGGCCGAGCTGGCCAAGCGCGCCGGTGCGCGCGAGCGCTACGTCCGCGAGTGGCTCTCCGCGCAGGCGGCGGGCGGCTACATCACCTACGAGCCGGCGAGCGGCCGCTTCACCCTCCCGCCGGAGCACGCGTTCCTACTCCTCGACGCAGATCTTCCCGGGGCGTTCATGCTGGGAGTGGGATCGATCCGCGACGAGGCCCGGATCGCCGACGCGTTCCGCACCGGCGAGGGCGTGGGCTGGCACGAGCACGACCCCGGCGTGTTCGAGGGCTGCGAGCGCTTCTTCCGCCCCGGCTACGCGATGAACCTGGTCAGCCAGTGGATCCCCGCGCTCGACGGTGTGAAGACCCGGCTCGAGGCGGGCGGACGGGTCGCGGATGTGGGCTGCGGCCACGGGGCCTCTACCATCATCATGGCGCAGGCCTTCCCGCGCGCGACCATCACCGGCTTCGACTACCATCCCGCGTCCATCGAGGCCGCGCGGCGTGCTGCCGACAAGGCCGGCGTGGGGGATCGCGTGTCCTTCGAGGTGGCGTCGGCCAAGGCCTATCCGGGCTCGGGCTACGACCTGGTCACCTTCTTCGACTGCCTGCACGACATGGGCGACCCGGTCGGCGCGGCCCGTCACGTGCGCCAGTCGCTCGGCACCGGTGGCACGTGGATGCTGGTGGAGCCATTCGCCAACGATCGCCTGGAGGACAACCTCAACCCGATCGGACGACTGTACTACGGAGCGTCGACGCTGCTCTGCACGCCGGCATCGCTCAGCCAGGAAGTAGGACTCGCGCTGGGGGCACAGGCGGGTGAAAAGCGTCTGCGGGACGTGCTGACCGAGGCCGGCTTCTCGCGCGTGCGTCGCGTGGCCGAGACGCCCGCCAACATGGTGCTCGAAGCGAGAGCCTGACAGAGCGGCGGGGTCAGGTCCTACCTCACGACTTCGGTGACGGTAGGACCTGACCCCGCCGGTTACTTGATGAGGCCGTAGAACTTGCCGGCGTTCTCGCAGGTCATCTTGTGGGTGACGTCGGCCGGCAGGTGGCCGAACTGCTCGGCGATGTACTTGCTGGAGTCTGGCCACACCCCGTCGCCGTGCGGATAGTCGGAGCCCCACATCAGCGTCTCCACGCCCATGTCCTCGATGAGCTTGGTGCCGATGCGGTCGAACTGGAAGGTGGCCTTGCACTGGCGCCGCCAGTAGTCGCTCGGCTTCATCTTGAGGCCGAGGTCGTGGAAGCGGTCCTCCCATTCGAAGTCCATCCGGTCGAGCGCGTAGGGAACCCACCCGATGCCGCTCTCCCCGAAGGCGATGCGCACGTTCGGATAGCGCTCCAGCACCGCGGCCCCGATGACCGCGGCGAGGATGTTGACCAGGTTCATCTGGAACGCGGAGACGACGGTGAAGAATGCAGCCCGACGGGTGAGGCCCTTCTGGTTCTCGAGCACCGAGGGCGGCAGGGCCGGGAAGGTGTGGAAATGCAGCGGCAGGCTCACGTCGTTGACCGCCTTCCACAGCGGCTCCCACGTCGGGTGCCACATGGGCTCCATGTCCCACGAGCAGGACAGCTCCATGCCGCGCAGGCCGAGCTTGGCCACGCGGTAGACCTCCTTCACCGCCGCGTCGATGTCGCCGTAGGGCAGGCAGGCCAGACCGATGAACCGGTCGGGATCGTGGCGGCAGAACTCCACGAGCCAGTCGTTGTAGATGCGGAACATCTCCGTGGCGGCCTCGTGGTCGTTCAGCCGGGTGGCCGCGCCCAGGATGCCGTAGATGACCTCGGCCTGCACGCCGTCGCGCTCCATGTCCTTCGCTCGTAGCGCCGGATCCGTTGGTCGAGCGACCCCCTTCCTGCCGTCATTGTAAAGACCGGTAGATGCCATGACGTCTACGCGATGGTGCATGCCGGGAACGTACTTGGACCCGGCCGGCCCCACCCCGCCCCACAGCCCGAAGTTGGTGCCGTTCTTCGCGGTCCAGTACGGACCGTCGGGGCCGTCCTTCACGTAGGGCATACGGTCCTTGAGCGCCGCCGATGCATTGGACGAGAAGAGATCGGGCGGGATCCAGGTCAGGTCGATGTGGCAATCGGCGGAGATCCGTTGGTAGCGCATGACGCCCCCTTTGGGTCGGTGAACCGCGTCCTTCCGCGTGTGGGGAGAGCCTAACGACCGCCGGAGTCGTCGTCAAGTTGCCGGCCAGGCACCTTGACTCCGCTGACCCTCCGCGGCACCATGCCCGGGCCGCCCATGCTCCAGGGTATCCGCGTCCTCGATCTCTCGCGCGTGATCGCCGGTCCGTATGCCGCCGCCCTGCTGGGCGATCTGGGCGCCGACGTCATCAAGCTGGAACGGCCCGGCCGCGGTGACGACATGCGCTCGCTGCGCGGCAACGGGCAGATGAGCGCCTCGTTCGCGGCGGTCAACCGCAACAAGCGTGGCATCGCGGTAGATTTGCAGAAGCCGGAGGGCGCGCGCCTGGCCTTCGAGCTGGCGCGCCGCGCCGACGTCGTCCTCGAGAACTTCCTGCCTGGGGTGGCCGAGCGGCTCGGCCTGGGCTACGCGGCGATCCGCGCGGTGAATCCGGCGGTGGTGTACGCGTCGGTCACCGGCTTCGGCCAGACCGGCCCGCTCGCGCGCAAGCCCGGCTACAATACGATCGCCCAGGGCATGAGCGGCCTCATGGCGCTGACCGGGATGCCCGGCGATCCGCCCACGCGTGTCGGCGGCTCGATCTCTGACGTCGCGGCCTCCTACATGGCCTTCGGCATGATCAACGCGGCGCTGGTCCATCGGTTCCGCACCGGCCTGGGCCAGCACGTCGACGTGAGCCTGGTCACCGCGAGCCTCGGCTTGCTGCCGGATCCGGTTGCGATCTTCTTCGACACCGGGGAGCGGCCGAAACGCGCGGGCAACCGCAACCTGCACGTCTCTCCCGCCGAGGCGTTCCGGGCCCGCGACGGCTTCATCAACGTGGTGCTGTTGAACGCGGATCAGTGGGGCCGCTTCTGCGCCGCGCTCGCCGACCACGAGATGGAAACCGATCCGCGCTTCGCGACGAACGCGGCGCGCCTGGAGAACCACGCGATGTTCAAGGCGCGCGTCGAGGGCATCTTCGCCACCGGGTCGGTGGCCGACTGGGTGACGCGTCTCGAGAAGGCCGGTATCGCGGCGGGACCGATCTACGAGTTCCACGAGGTCTTCGAAGACCCGCAGGTCCGCCACCTGGGGCTCGTGGCCGAAGTGGAGCAGCCGGGCGCCGGCAAGGTGAAGATGCTCGCGTTCCCCGGGCAGGCCTCCGCCACGCCGCCGCGGATCGATCGGCCGGCGCCCCTGCTCGGCCAACACACCGCCGAGGTGCTGCGCGAGATGGGCCTCTCCGGCGAGGAGATCGACCGGCTGGCCGCCGCCGGCGTGATCGTGCTCGGCGAGCAGTCCCGCTAGGCTGGCCGAGCCCAGGCGAATATGGTTTAGACGCAGCGATTCCGCTGCGTGTTTACACGCACTTCACGGAATATCCGGATCGCCCGAGCCCGTCTGATCGGATGAGGAGGATCCGATCATGCGATGGCTCTGGATTCCACTGGCCGGGCTGCTGCTGGCCGGTTGTGCGGTGGTGCCGCTGGCCCCGCCGTACACGTACGTGCCTCGGCCCAGGCCGCGTATCACCTACGTCTATCCCACATATCCGGGTTACGGGCCCGGCTGGTACGCTCCCCGCTACTACGGTCACTGGTAGTATTGTTGCCCGGTGCGCCCACCGTCAGGCTTCCGCGCTCTGATTCCGCTGCTCGGAAGCCTGGCGGTGCTGGCGGCGCCCACCCCGGCCGGCCTGAGCGTCGAAGGCCAGCGAGTCCTCGCGGTTATCGTGCTGGCCATCGGCCTGTGGGGGCTCGAGACTCTCCCTCCCGGCGTGACCGGCGTCGTGGCGATCGTCGCGCTGGTGTTCACCCACGCGGTCCCGGGGATCCGTGACGCGCTGGCGGGCTTCGCGGATCCGATCGCCTACTTCCTGATCGGCGTGCTCACGATGGGCGTGGCGGTGGCCCGCAGCGGGCTGGCCGAGCGGGTGGCGCGCTTCCTCCTGGCGCGCGGCCGCGGTCGCGCCGGCGCGCTCTACGGGCACCTGCTGCTCGCCCTGATCCCGCTCACGATGATCCTGCCGTCGGCCACCACGCGCACCGGCATCCTGGTGCACGTCTACGACCAGGCGCTGGAGCTGGGGCGCGTGCCGCGCGGAGCGCCGCTCTCGCGCGCGATCATGCTGGTGCTGAACTCGGTGAACCGCCTGTCCTCCACCGTGTTCCTCACCGGCGGCATCACCCCGATCGTGGCCGCGGGGCTCATCGGGGCCATCTCGTGGTCGCACTGGCTCGTGCTCATGTGCGTGCCGTACGCGGCGCTGCTCACGCTGGCTTCCATCGCGATCTACCTGCGCTATCGCCACGGCTTCCGGGACGAGGTCGCGGTGCCGCCGACCGCGGACCGCCACCCGCTCACCGCGGTGGAGCTGCGCACCGCGCTGATCACCGCGGGGGCGGGGCTCCTCTGGCTGACGGACTTCCTGCACCACTGGCATCCGACGCTGCCCGCGCTGCTCGCGTGGATCGGCTATCTGATGCCGCGATGGGGCGTGCTCACCTGGCGGGAGTTCGAGCAGGAAGTGGGCTGGAGCAACTTCTTCGTGATCGCGGCCTCGCTCTCGCTGGCCCAGGCGCTGTCGCGCTCGGGCGCCAGCGACTGGCTCGCCGCGGGCGTAGTCGGCGCCGCGCACGGAGTGGCCCAGTCGCCACTGATGGTGGTGGGCGTGCTGCTCGCCGCCTCCGCGGTGGTGCGCCTGATGATCCCGAACATCACCGGGTTCCTCGCCACCACCATCCCGGTCGCGATGTCGGCGGGCGTGGCATCGGGGCTCAATCCGGTGCTGTGCGGGCTGATCGTGACGATCGCCGGCGACGCGGTGCTCTACTACCCGGCCCAGAGCGGCTCGTCGCTGGTCGTATACGAGCGCGGGCACCTGACCGCGGGCGAGATCTTTCGGTTCGGGCTGCTGATGACGGCGCTGGCCGCCATCGTGGTGGTGACGGTGGCGCTGCCGTACTGGAAGCTGGTGGGCGAGCCGCTGGTGACGCGGTAGCTAGCGGGACTTGTCGAGAACCTCGCGGACCTTGCTCACCAGGTCGGCGGGACCGAACGGCTTGCTCAGCATGAGCACGCTCGCGTCGCGCACGCCGTGGCGCACGATGGCGTCCTCGGTGTAGCCGGACATGTAGAGCACCGGCATGCTCGGCCGGCTGGCCCGCACGCGGTCCACCAGCTCGCGTCCGCTCATGCGGGGCATGACCACGTCGGTGAGGATGAAGTCGATGCGACTGCCCTCGCGCTCGAAGAGGGAGAGCGCCTGCGCGCCGTCCGAGGCTTCCACCACCGTGTAGCCCTGCCGCTCGAGCACCTCGCGGGCCAGCGCGCGCACGTCGTCCTCGTCCTCGACCAGCAGCAGCGTCTCGTGTCCCGCCGCGGCCCGGGCGGATTCGGCGCCGTCCTCGCCCTCGGGCTCCACCTGGACCTGCGGCAGGTAGATCTCGAAGGTGGTGCCGGCGCCCACCGCGCTGCGCACGGTGACGGAGCCGCCGTGCTGGCGCACGACTCCGTGCACCGTCGAGAGGCCGAGGCCGGTGCCCTTGCCGCGCTCCTTGGTGGTGAAGAACGGCTCGAAGATGCGGGCCTGGGTCGCTTCGTCCATGCCGGTGCCGGTGTCGATCACACGCAGCACCGAATAGGGGCCGGGCGGCAGCGCGTCCGGGCGGCCGGCGGGCGGTGTCTCGAGCCGCACCTGGTCGGTCTCGAGGCTGAGGGTGCCGCCCTGAGGCATCGCGTCGCGCGCGTTGACCGCCAGGTTCAATAGCACCTGCTCGAGCTGGCCGCGATCGGCGTTGACGCACCCGGCGCGGGGCCCCAGGCTGAGCAGCAGCTCGACGTCCTCTCCGATGAGACGCCGCAGGATCGCGCTCACCTCGGCCACGGTGGCGTTGAGGTCGAGGACCTTCCGTTGCAGCACTTGCTTTCGGCTGAAGGCCAATAGCTGGCGCGTCAGGGCCGCGGCCCGGTCGGCCGTCTTCTGGATCAGCTCGACGCTGCGTCGGGCCGGATCGTCCGCCGTGAGCTTGGCCAGGAGCAGGTGCGTGCGGCCGGATATGACGGTGAGCAGGTTGTTGAAGTCGTGCGCCACCCCGCCGGCCAGGAGCCCCACCGCTTCCATCTTCTGGGCCTGCCGGAGCTCGTCCTCCAGCTGCTTGCGCTGGGTGATGTCCATCATCGCGCCGATCATCCGGGTCGCGCGGCCCTCGCCGTCGCGGAGCACGTAGCCGCGGTCGAGAACGCGGGCGTACGAACCGTCGGCCCGCAGGTACCGGTACTCCGCGCTCCAGCTCTCGGTCCCGCGGTCGACCGCCGCGCGGATGTCGCGCACCACCCACTCGCG
Source organism: Candidatus Methylomirabilota bacterium (assembly GCA_035259825.1). Lineage (GTDB taxonomy): Bacteria > Methylomirabilota > Methylomirabilia > Rokubacteriales > CSP1-6 > CAMLFJ01. The sequence continues at coordinate 19,106 of DATFWA010000054.1, forward strand.
ATCCTCGGGGTGGATGCGCTCGTGCCACCAGGAGACGTCGGGCGCGATCTGGTCCGGGGTGTAGCCGAAGAGCGTCTGCACGCCCTCGTTCCACCACAGCTCGTCGCTCACCAGATCCCAGTCCCACACCGCGTCGTTGGTGGCGCGCGCCACGAACTGGAAGCGCTCCTGGCTCTCGCGGAGCGCGCGCACCAGACGCTCGGCGGTGCCGCGAGCCAGCTGCTCGTCGGCGAAGAGCGTCGCGTTGCGGATAGCCAGCGCGGCCTGCGCGGCGAGGCGCACCAGGATCGCCTCGTCCTGATCGCTGAAGGTACGCGCCGTGCGATTGTCCACGTAGAGGAGTCCCTCGACTCGCCCGTCGATGAGCACCGGCACCGCCATCTGGGCCTGGATGCCGAGCCGGCTGATTTGTTCGTGATAGTGGTCGCCGACCCGCGAGCCGCCGATGTCGTCGCCGGTGCGGCGCGGCCGGCCGTCGGCCAGCACGTGCCCGCCCAGGCCCTTGTCGGGCAGGATGCGGGTGGCCACGAGGGCGTCGTACCACGGCTCCGTCCAGTACCGGAGGAGCACCGCGTCCGATCCGGCGATCCGCAAGCCGATGACCGCGCCGTCGCTGCGGCACAGTTCCTTGGCCGCCTCGGTCACCCGGCGCAGCACCGTCTCGAGGTCGAGGGTGGCGCCGATCGTCCGAGCCAGATCGGCCAGGATCTCCGCCTCGCGCCGCCGCTGCTCCTGCTCGGCGAAGAGGCGCGCCTGCTCCAGGGTGAGCGCGGCCTGGTCGGCCAGGGTCTCGGCGAGCTGGACCGCGCGGGCGTCGAACACGGCGCCGGTGACGTTTCGTACCGCCAGCACGCCAATGAGTCGGTCCTGGGTGAGCAGCGGCACCGCGAGCACCGCGCGGTCCTCCAGCTTCTCCAGATGGGCGCGCAGCTCGGGGGTGATCTCGACCCGCGCGTCGACGAGCGCATCCGCCGTCGTGACGGTGCGCCGATCGCGAATGGCCAGACCGATCGCGCCCGATCCGATCGGCCGAACGGCGCGCCAGCTGGTGCCCGGCTCGGTCTCCTGGGAGACGGCCAGTGCGAGGAGACTCGCGGTGTCGGCATCGATGCGATACACGACGGCGGAGCGCCCATCCAGGAGTGACCGGAGGCTCTCGGCGATACGCTGGCCGACCACGTCGGGCTCGAGGCGCTCGGACAGCAGTCGGCCGATGCCGGCCAGCGCCTTGGTCTCCTGCTGGCGCGCGCGCTCGTTGTCGAGCAGCTGCAGGTTGTCCTGCTCGAGCCTCCGCAGGCGAGCGCGGAGCGACGCGATCTCGGCCGCGTCCGTGCCGCTTACTGATCTCGCCGATGCCGCTTCGTGTCTGCCGTTGCTCATCGCCCGGATGTCCCGACGGTCATGGAGGAGCAAGGAGCAGGCCATGGGTAACCAGGCGGAATGTCGAGGAAAATTTAGCGTATTTCGCCGGGTTCGTCGGCGCAAAGTGTCAGCCGGTGGCTGAAAATCAGCACCGGGCAGTGCTAGACCGAGCAGTGCTAGGATGGCCGCTCACGTGGCGAGCCGCTCACCCCTTGCCGGAGAGACGTCCATGACCACCGACTCGAAGACGATCAGGCACCTCTGGACCCATAAGACGCAGGATCATCCGTTCCTCTCCGACGAGGAGCTGGTCATCGACCGGGCCGAGGGCGTGTGGGTCTGGACCGAGCAGGGCAAGAAGCTGATGGACGGCTTCGCCGGCCTCGCGGTGGTGAATGTGGGCCACGGCCGGCGCGAGATCGCGGAGGCGATCGCGGAGCAGACGGTGCGGCTGGCGTACTACCCGACGACGCGGCAGTTCTCCAATCGCCCCGCGGCCGAGCTGGCCGAGAAGCTCTCGACGCTCACGCCGGGCGACCTGCGCTACACCATGTTCGCGGTGAGTGGGTCGGAGGCCAACGAGCGCTCGATGCAGATCGCTCGGCAGTACTGGCTAGCCTCCGGGAAATCGGCCAAGCACAAGGTCATCTCATTGCAGGGCGGCTACCACGGCGCGACCATGGGCACTTTCGCTGTCTGCGGCCTGCCGCATCTGTCGCAGGCCTACGCGCCCCTGGCGGTGCCCGGCTTCGCGAAGGTCGCGCCGCCGCATCCCTTCCGTGACCTGCAGGGCGGCAGCGAGGCCGATCTGATCGCGCGGCGCAGCGCCGAGCTGCGCGAGGCCATCGTGCGAGAGGGGCCGGAGACGGTCTCGGCGGTGATCATGGAGCCGGTGCTCTCCTCGGGCGGCTTCATCATGCCGCCGATCGGCTGGCTGCGGGCGGTGCGGGCCCTCTGCGACGAGCTGGACGTGCTCCTGATCGCCGACGAGGTGATCACCGGCTTCGGGCGCACCGGCCGGTGGTTCGCGGTCGAGCACGACCAGGTGGTGCCGGATCTCATGTCCGTGGCCAAAGGCATCACCTCGGGCTACATCCCGCTGTCGGCCAGCATCGCGCGGAGCCGCCTCGCCGACGTGTTCTCCGACACCACCACCCAGGAGAACGTCCACCCGAACACCTACGCGGCGCATCCGGTGGCGTGCGCGGCCGCGCTCGCGAACCTGCGCATCATGGAGCAGGACAACCTGGTCGCCAACGCCGACGCGATGGGCCGTCGCCTGCGGGAGGGTCTGGAGCGGGCGGTTGGCAAGCACCCGATCGTAGGCCAGGTGCGCGGACGTGGGCTCATGGTCTGCGTGGACTTCGTCGAGCCCGACGGCTCCGGCCAGCCGCTGGCCCAGAAGCACGTCGCCGAGCTCGAGCGCAAGGCCTGGGAGCGTGGCGCCATCATCTCCGCCCGCGGCACCGTCCTCCGCCTGGCCCCGCCACTCTGTATCACCACCGCCGAGGTCGACGAACTGATCGGCGTCGTCGCCGACTGCGTCGACTCGCTGCAGAAAGACCTCAATCGCTAGAGCCGAATAACGCATCGGACGACCGGGTGGGTGGCGCCGGGGACGCGGCCGGGCGGACGAGCGAAGTGGGTGACGAAGCCGGCCGTCCGGCCGCGTCCCCGGCGACAGGACCCACCCGCCTCGCGGGAATCGGTGTCTCGACGCTAGCCGATGAACTCGCGAGCGAGCGTCTCCCACATCATGGTGGACAGCTTGAGGCTCTCGGTGTCCACGCGCTCGTTGTGGCCGTGGAACATGAGCGGGTACTCGGTGTAGGGGATCCGCAGCGACTGCAGCCCGAAGCCGTAGGCGGGCACGCCCTGCCAGCGCCAGAATTTCGCGTCGGTCCCGCCGGTGGTCATCTTGGGCACCACGCGGCTGCCCGGCATGAGGCGCGAGGTCACGCGCTCCATCGCGGCCACCAGTGGGGTGTCGTGGGTGCTGAGCGACCCCGACTGCCCGCGCCCGCGCCGGATGGTCACCCGCGGCGCCAGATCGCCGAGCGCCTCCGCGAGCAACGCGTCCACGTCCTCGGAGGTCACGCCTGGCAGGGCGCGGATGTCCACGTCGATCTCCACGCGGTCGGGGATCACGTTGGTCTTCACGCCGCCGTGGATGACGTTGGGAGAGAACGTGGTGTGGGTGCAGGCGTGGGCCTCGCGGGCCAGCGGCAGGTTATCCATCCCGCGCACCGTGTCGAGCACGCGCTCGGGATCGGTCAAGCCCCGGGTCAGCTCGGGGCCCAGGTCCATCGCCTTCACGTACTGGCGCCACACGTCGAGGATGAGCGTTTTTGGCTGGTAGGCCGCGATGCGGCGCACGACCTCCGCCGCGGTCACCAGCGCGTTGTCGGTGCGGAAGGGGCGTGAGCCGTGGCCGGGCGTGCCGGCTACCGTGAGGTGCCGCCAGTTCGCGCCCTTCTCCCCGACGGTGACGCCGAGAACGTGGCCCTTGCTGGTGGGGATCGGCACGCCGCCGCTCTCGGTGATGACGTAGTCGGCCTTCACCATCTCGGGCCGCCGGTCCACCAGG
>DATFWA010000055.1:0-12067 GCA_035259825.1 Candidatus Methylomirabilota bacterium
CTCACCCGGATCTCGAGCGAGTAGGGCGCGCGGGCCGCCATCGCGGCCAGCGCGTCGGCCTGCTCGGGCCCGATGAGCGTGCCGTTGGTGAGCACGGTGGTCGGGGCGACCTCCAGCGCGCGCTCCAGCAGCGGCAGGATCTCGCCGTGCATGAACGGCTCGCCCCCGGTGAAGTAGATCTCCTTGACGCCTACCGTCTCGGCCTCCGCGAGGGCACGGCGCACCGTCGCGCCGTCGAGCGGCCTGAGCCACGGCGCTCGCGGTCCGCTGGCGTTGATGCAGTGGCGGCACTCGAGGTTGCACCAGGTGCCGGTGATCTGGATCCACAGGGCGGAGAGCCCGAGGAACGGAGCCGTCGGGGCGGACCGCTCGGAGCCGATGACGGGAAGGGCGCGCGTGGTCACTCGGCGGGCTCGTGCTGGAGCGACCAGTCGTAGGGGCGGAACTCGTCGCAAGCCCGCGGGCGGGCGGTCACCGCGTCGCGAACCGGCCCCGCGTCCAGATAGCGCGCGAGGAACACGCCGAGGCCGCCCGCGCCCGCGAAGTCGGCCGCGTACCACTCGAGGATGCGCGAGCAGGTCACGCAGCCGCGCGCGTCCACCGCCACCTCCTGGTTCACGAAGTTGCGCGCGGCCAGGTCCAGCTGCTGATCGAGGGCGGCCGCGCGGTACACGCCCACCGGCGGGCAAGACTGCGCGCCGCACGTGATCGCGAAGTGGATGCGCGGGTCCACCGGATGGACGGCGAGGGCCAGCCGCGGGTCGCGCCCGCCGAAGGGGCGCCGCCGCAGGATGCCGTGGCGGGCGTTGCCGCGAAGGATGCCGTGCTCCACGTCGTCCGCGGTGAGGGTGAAGCCGCCGACGCGGTAGCCCACGCGGGCGAAGAAACCCCACATCTCCCGAACGGTGCGACGGATGCCGAGGGCGACAATGGCGTGGAACACCATCGCGTTGTAGACGTTGATCCAGAAAGCCAGCCGCGGCTGGCGTCCCGTCAGGTCACCGAGGCTCACCGACTGGAGCGCGCCGGCCCGCGCGACGGCCTCCGCCCACGCCGGCGAGGCGCGGAGGGCGGTGTAGTCCAGCCGGCCGTCGGTTCGCGTGTGAGACCCGATCACGCCGAGCATCCCACGCTGCAGGGCCTCGGCCGCCGCGCTCGGCCCGCCGGCCGCGGATGCGGCCTCGGGATTGAGCACGATTCGGCCCAACAGCGGTCTCATGGTCGGCTTCAGCATGCCGGGGTCCGGACGCGGGGTGTCACAGCCGCGTCAAATCAGACGAACACACCCTCGGGCAGGAATGCCGAGACGATCCAGTTCGGGGCATCGACGATCTCGCTGATCTTGAGATCCACCGTGACGCTGCAGACGATGTAGGCTTCCTCGCGGGAGAGCCCCCGCTCGCGCACCAGGTGATCGATCATGTAGCGGACCGCCTGCTGGGACGCCGCAAAGAGATCGGGCCCGTGCGCGGTGGTGGCGAACCACGTCCCGGCCGGCGCGGCCGCCGACGGCGCCCGCGTGGTGCGCAGCTGTGGCTCGGCCAGACCGCACCCGCGCTCGAGACCGAAGCGCGCGGTGACCCGGCCGCTCATCTCCACCGCGGTCACGCACACCTCGCCGTCGCCCTGGATCGCGTGGGTGTCGCCGACGCTGAACAGCGCCCCGTCCACCCACACCGGCAGGTAGAGCGTCGAGCCCGCGGTGAGCTGCTTGATGTCCATGTTTCCGCCGTTCTTCCGCGGCGGCATGGTGCTGTGGCCGCCAGCCACGTCGAGGGCGGTGCCCATCACGCCGGGGAACGGGGCGATGGGCACCGCGATGCGGCCGCCCGCGCGGGCGTGGGTGCCGTCGCTCAGATCCCAGATCTGCAGGAACGGCTTGCCGAAGTCGGACTCGGGCAGGAGCCCGCGCCCGGGGCGGATCGCGGTCCAGCCGAACTCGGCCGGCTTCACCTCGAGGATCTCGACGACCAGCACGTCGCCCGGCCGCGCGCCGCGGACCCGCACCGGCCCGGTGAGCGGGTGGCCCCGGAAGGGACCGCGCGCCAACACGTCGGCGTGGGTGGAGGTGGGACGGTAGTAGCGGTCGGCCGCATCCCGGGTGTCGAAGACCACCGTGGCGCCCGGCTCGACCTCGAGCCGCGGGGGCAGGGCGTTGTTCCATTCGTAGTGCACCTGCTCGGCGTCGAGTCGATGCTCCATGGCGCCGTCGAGTATACACGCGGGATCACGCTCCCGCGGTCCGCGTAGTATGCTCTCGCCGTGGCCTTCACCGGAACGCTCTGGCGCTCGATCGAGCCGATCTACGCGGCGATCCTCGCGCATCCCTTCCTGCGCGGGCTGACCGACGGCTCGCTCCCGCACGAGGCCTTCCGCTTCTACGCGGTGCAGGACGCGCTCTACCTCCGCGACTTCGCCCGCGCGCTGGCCCTGGCCGCGGCGCGCGCTCCGCGCGAGGAGTGGATCATCATGTTCAACGAGCACGCGGCGGGCGCGCTCAAGGTGGAGAAGACGCTCCACGAATCCTTCTTCAAGGAATTCGGCCTCTCGCCGGAAGCGGTGGCGGCCACGCCGCTCAGCCCGACGAACCTGGCCTACACGTCCTATCTTCTGGCCACCGCCCACGCGGGGCCGTTCCACGAGGCGATCGCCGCGCTGCTGCCCTGCTACTGGATCTACTGGGAGGTGGGCAAGACGCTCGAGCGGTCCGGCTCGCGCGATCCCCTGTACGCGCGCTGGATCGGCACCTACGCCTCCGAGGAGTTCGGCTCGGTAGTGCGCGAGGTCCTCGCGTGCACCGACTCGCTGGCCGCCGATCTGCGCGAGCCGGAGCGCGACCGCATGACCCGGCACTTCGTCACGACCAGCCGCTACGAGTGGATGTTCTGGGACATGGGCTGGCGGCGCGAGGCCTGGCCCGTCTGATCCGTCCCCGCGGCCGCTCGCGCGCGCGGCCGCCCCAGCCAGATCGCGATCCCGGTCACGGCGAGCACCGCCGGCGCCAGTCCGGCCAGCAGGTAGAGCCAGCGCACCGCCGGCCCGCCGAGGCGTCCCTCGTGTAGCGGCGCCACCAGCGCCCAGAGCCGATCGCCCGGACGCCGGAGGTCTGCGACCACCGTGGAAGGTCCGCCGCGGCCATCCACCCGCGCCGCGCTGCCGCCGCGGGTGCGCACCTCGACGGCGGCGCCGACGAAGCGCAGCGACTCCACCGGACCCGGCGGAAGGACCGCGGCGGCCCGCGCCACCGCGTCGTCGAGGCCGAGCGCTCGCGGTTCCCGGATCGGCGCCGCCGTCTCGTGCCGCACGGCGACGGACACCGCCAGCAGCGCGCCGGTCAACGCCAGGACCAGGTTCACCGCGAGGGCCCCGATGCCGGCCACCTTGTGCGCGTCGTAGGCGAGGACGCTCCAGCGCCGGCCGCGACGGATCGTGAAGGCCCGCGACGGGCGACGCGTGAAGGGCCACCAGAGGAAGAGCCCGATCGCCCCTTGCGCCACGAGCAGCAGGCCGAGAGTGGCGGTGATCCACGACCCGGCCGTGCCCAGGTAGAGCGTGGTGTGGAGCGCGCGCAGGGCCTGCAGCGGGGAGCGCTCGAGCCAGCGAGAGGCGATCACCCGCGACGTAGAGGGATCGACCAGCACCTCGACCGTCTCGCCGGAGCGCGCCTCCAGGCGCACGCGCGCCGGGCGGTCGGCCGCCTCGGGCAGGAGCAGCGCGCGGGGCGCGAGGTCGGGGTGACGGGCGCGGGCGGCATCGAGCAGCGCCTGCAGCGACGCGGTCGTGGACGCGGGCTCGACCCGCACGGCACCGCCGAAAACCACGTCGTCGAGCTCGGGGCGGAAGACGAGGATCGCGCCGCTGGCGCTGACCAGCACGATCAGCGCGCCGGCCATCAGCGCGATGGTCCGGTGCACGGACAGTGCGGTCGCCCGGCCTCTCCTCACGCGCTTCTCCTGGCCACGAGACCCCCCGTGCTATCCTACGCGCGGATTTCTACACGGCGACGTCAGCGTGACGTCTGAAAGGACCTCGATGACCCGAGCCGTCTCTTCCGTCGCCTGCGCGTTTGCAGTCGTCCTCACCTCCTCGCTCCCGGTCGGCGCCGCCGACACCGTGAAGCTCGGCGACCTGCCCGCCATCTCCAACGCGGGCATCTACATCGCGATGGAAAAGGGCTACTTCCAGCAGCACGGCATTACCGTGGAGACGGAGCGGTTCGCCTCGACGGGCAAGATGGCCGCGCCGCTCGCTACCGGACACATCGACGTCTCGATGGGCACGCCCTCGGCGGGTCTCTTCAACTCGATCGCCGCCGGCATGGACTTCAAGATCGTGGCCGACAAGGGCCAGGTGCGCCCCGGCTACGATTACACCCCGCTCATCGTGCGGAAAGACCTGATCGACTCCGGCAAGGTCAAGACGCTGAAGGACCTGAAGGGAATGAAGGTCGCCAACGGAGCCAAGGGCTTCAGCCTCGATTTCTTCCTCGCCCGGATGATGGAGCACGCCGGCCTCGACTATGACGCCCTCGAGGTCGTGTACATGTCGTATCCGGACGCCGTCAAGGCGCTGGCCGGCAAGGGGGTCCACGCCGTCTTCGCGCCGGAGCCGTGGGGTGCGCAGGCCGAGCAGCGGAAGATCGGGATCCGCTACTTCCGGACCGAGCAGGTGCCGTCGATCGCCACATTCCAGGTCGCGGTGGTCATCTACAGCGGCAAGTTCATCAAGGAGCGGCCGAAGGTGGCCCGTGCGTTCCTGCAGGCGTATCTGCAGGGCGTGAAGGTTTACAACGACAAGGGCCTCAAGGATCCCGAGGTCGCGAGCATCCTCTCCAAGCACCTGAAGCTGCCGGTCGAGACCATCGAGGCGACGTATCCGGTATACCTGGAGCCGAGCGGCAAGCCGCGCGTGCAGGATCTGGAGGCGCTTCAGGTCTGGTTCCACCGGATGGGATGGGTGAGGGAGAAGATCGGGATGAGCCAGGTGGTAGATCTCTCCTTCCTCGAATAGCGCGACCGGCACCGGGGCGGCGGACCGCGCCACGTGTCCGTGGGCATGGTAACGTTCGGCCTGCTGGGCGTGGCGACCACGTGGCTGCGGCGGTGGCTGGAGCGAGTCACCGGCCCGTGGATCCAGCGCTCGAACTAGACGACACGCGGAGAGGCACGACATGGCACAGGATCTCCCCGGATACCTCGATCTCATCAAGCGCACCCGGCCCGACGACCTGCTCGTGGTGACCAAGGAGCTGGACCCGGCCTACGAGATCACCGCCCTGGTCGTGAAGCTCGAGCGCGAAGCGAGGAAGCGACCGATCGTCATCTGCGAGCGCGTGCGGGGCACCGGCTTCCCGGTGCTCACCAACCTGCACGCGAGCCGGTCGCGGCTAGCCCTGGCCATGGGCGCGGCGCCGGAGGAGATGCTGACCACGTATCTGCGCGCCATGGACAAGCCGGTTCCACCACGAATAGTCAGCGGCGGCCCGTGCAAGGACGTGGTGCTGACCGGCGATCGCATCAACCTCTACGACCTGCCGCAGATCCTCCACCACGAGGGCGACGCGGGCGCGTATCTCACCTCCGCGATCTCGTTCGCCAAGGATCCGGCCAGCGAGACGTGGAACTGCGCCTACAACCGGCTGATGATCCAGGGCCGCGACCGCACGTCCATCCACCTGACCCTGGGCAAGCACCTCTGGGAGTTCCAGCGCATCGCGGAGTCGCTCGGGCGGCCGCTGCCCGTCGCGTTCGCCATCGGGGTCCACCCGGCGATCGCGCTGGGGGCGCTCGCCATCGGCTCGATCGACGAGGACGAGCGGGCGATCATGGGCGCGCTGCTGCGCGAGCCGCTCGAGCTGGTGAAGTGCGAGACCTCCGACGTGCTGGTGCCCGCGCAGGCCGAGATGATCATCGAGGCGGAGATCCTGCCCGGGGCCCGCACGCCGGAGGGTCCCTTCGGCGAGTTCACCGGCTACAGCCTGGGCGAGCGCGAGCGCGAGGTTGTGCAGGTGCGGGCCATCACCCATCGCCGCGGGGCCTACTTCCAGGACATCACGGTGGCGCATCTCGACCATATGCTGCTGTCCACCATCCCGATGGAGGCCAACCTCTACCGCGCCGTCCGCGCCATGGTCCCCTCGGTGAAGGCGGTGCGCGTGCCCGCGCCGTTCACCTGCTACGTCTCGATCGAGCAGCGGCTGATCGGCCAGGCCAAGAACGCGATCCTGTCGGTGCTGGGCGCCGATCTCTACATGAAGCGCGTGGTGGTGGTGGACCAGGACGTCAACATCTTCGACGACCGCCAGGTCACGTGGGCGATCGCCACCCGCTGCCAGCCCGACCGCGACATCACCATCGTCACACACGCGCGCGGGTCCGACCTCGACCCCTCCACGAAGGAGGACGGCTACTCCGGAAAGTGGGGCGTGGACGCCACCGCGAAGCCGTCGCTGGCCGGCTATACGCCGCGGCATCGCGTGCCGCCGGAGGTGTGGAAGCGGCTCGCGCTCAAGGACTACACACAGTAGCGAATCCCGGCCGCCGATGCCCACCAGCTTCGCCGCGCTCCTGGTGTCCGCCGCGCGCCGCCAGCCCGAGCGCCCGGCGCTACGCTGGGACGGCGGCGAGCTGAGCTGGCGGGACCTGGAGCGGCGCTCGGGCGGCATCGCGCGGCGGTTCGCGCGATCGGGCGTGCAGCCGGGCGACGTCGTCGCGCTCATGCTGCCCAACACGTGGGGATTCGTCGCCGCGCTCTGGGGCGGACTCGCCCTCGGCGCCACCGTGGCTCCGCTCAACCCGCTGCTGGCCGGCGACGAGCGCGAGCGCATCCTCGACCATTTGCGGCCACGGGCGATCCTCGACGCCGCGCCCGAGCCTGAGACCGCCGATCTCGTCCCGATCGCCGCGCCCGCCGCGGCGGCCATCATCCTCTACACTTCCGGCAGCACCGGGCAGCCCAAGGGCGCGGTGCTCTCTCACGCCGCGCTCGCGGCCGCCAACGAATCCTGGGCCGGGCCGGTGATGGGCCTCACGTCCGCAGACCACGTGCTGGCCGCCCTGCCGCTCGCCCACTCGTTTGGCCTCAACGGAGCGCTGCTGGCTCCCCTGCTGGCCGGCGCCGCGGTGGTGCTGCAAGAGCGCTTCTCTCCGGAGGAGACGCCCCACGCGATCGCCCGCCACCGGGTCACCGTGTTCCCCGGCGTGGCGACGATGTTCGCCCGGATCCTCGAGTCCCCGGCGCTGGCCGAAGCCGACCTGTCGAGCCTGCGCCTGGCCGTCTCGGGCGCGGCGCCCTGTCCGTGGGCGCTCGCCAGCGAGTGGCGGCGGCGGACCGGCGTCCGCATCGTGCGCGGCTACGGGATGACCGAGCTGTTCCGGCCCATCTCCTACCTGGCCGCCGAGGCGGCCGATCACCCCGACTCCATCGGCCGCGCGGTGCCCGGCGTCGAGTTGCGCGTCGTCGAGGACGAATTGTGGATTCGCACGCCCGCGGCGATGGACGGCTACCTGCGCGCGCCCGAGGAGACCGCGGCGGTGCTCGCGGACGGCTGGTTCAAGACCGGCGATCTGGCCACGATCTCGCCGGACGGCTACGTCAGCATCGTGGGACGGAAGCGCGAGCTGATCCTGCGCGGCGGCTACTCGGTGGTACCGGGCGAGGTCGAGGCGACGCTGCTCGGACATCCGGCGGTGGCGGAGGCCGCGGTGATCGGCGTCGCCCACGCGGAACTGGGGGAGGAAGTGAGCGCCTTCGTGACGCTGCGGGTGGGAACGCGGGCCGAGGCGGAGGAGCTGATCGCGTTCTGTCGCGCGCGCCTCGCCGGTTACAAGTATCCGCGGCGGGTGTCGATCGTGGCCGAATTGCCGAAGAGCGCGACCGGGAAGGTCCTCAAGGCGCGACTACGAGGTGAATCGGGGGACTGAGGCCAGGCGAGCGGCGTGAGGGTGCTCCCCTCACGCCGCCCCTATGTGAACGCGCGGGGGCCGCGCGGCTGGTCGTGACTACTTCTTGGGCTGCTCGGCCGCCTTGGACTCCGACGCCTTCGTGTCGTCGCTCTTCTTCGCGGCCGGCTTCTTCTTGGTCGCGTGCTGCTTGTGAGTGCCGCTCTTGCTGTCCTTCTTCTCCATCTTGTCCGCCGGGGCGTCGCTCTTGGGAGCGGCCGGGGCGGGAGCCGGGGCCGGCGTCTGCGCCACCGCCGGCCCGACGATGCCGACGGCGAACACCGTCGCTGCCACCAGGGAAATCACGGAACTGACTTTCATCGAGAACTCCTCCCTCTTCGTTGAGTGTTGGGTGTACTGCTCCGCGGGTGCGTCACTCGAACAGCCTCGTGAAGAACGCCTTCACGCTCCGGCCGAACGAGACGGCCCCGTCTCTCGTCTTGGTCCAGGCCGACTTCGCCTCGGGCTCCGCTGCCCGTCCTGCCTCCTTGATCTTGTCCCCCGCGGTCTCGGCACCGCCGACCACCGCGTTACCGACTCCCTTCGCGGTTTCCTCGACGCCGCGGCCGATCTGCTTGGCGCCGCTCTCGACTTGCGCCGCGCCCTCCCGGGCCTTGCCGTCGTCCGCCGCGGAGACCGGCGCCGCCATCAGCAGCATCGCCAACAATACGACGAAGCTCGGGAGCCGGCTCTTCACCAGCGTCTTCATCTCCGACTGCCTCCTCCTCGTGGGTGTAACACGCTGACTCGCGGGAAAGTTCACCGGCAACCCACATGCCAGAGGCGGACGGCGAGCGGCGGGCCGCATCCGGCCTGCTTTCCCCGCGTTTTGCGCGGCGATCAGGCCGGGCCGGAGGAGGAATTACACGGCGGGCGTGTAAGGATTACCAGGAGAACACGTGCGTGGGTGTCAGCTCGATGATGACCGAGTCCGAGTCGCCGAGCGCGGCCTCGCGCGGGTACTGCGGATACTTTGCGTAGAGGCGACGCCGCAGCCGGCGGAAGCGCGGGCCACGCTCGATCACGCGCGCGGTGCCCTGCACCATCACACCGGTGAGGTGACTCCAGTCGTCCGAGTAGCAGTCCACCGTCAGGGCGAGGCGCGGGTTGGCCCGCACGTTGCGCACTTTTCGGCCGCGCTTGCCCGAGCCGAAGTAGATCTTGCCGCCCGCGAGCACGTGACACACCGGCACGAGATGCGGCATGCCCGCCCCCACCGTGGCGACGTGCGCGACCCGCTCCCACTCGATCATCCTGGCCTGCGCCTTCGTCATTCGCATGAGCTGTCTCCTCCGTGGCGTGCAGTGTACTCCGCGAGGCGGCGCGCGCATGCGCATTGACCCGCGGTGAAGCGTTGTTGTAGATTCGGCCGCATGAAAAGCAAGACCTCCTCGAAGAAGAAGACGTCACCCGCGCGCGCGAAGGCGAAGGCGGCGGCCCGGCCGGCTTCCCGTAAGGCTGCGGCCAGGGCTCCGGCGGCCAAGCCGGCGGCCCCGGCCGCCCCGACGGTTGCCAGCTACACCCCGAAGCCGATCGAGGGCATCGGCTGGGCGCCTTTCCGCTATAGCCGGTAGACCCGCTCGCGGCGCCCGCTCGACCGGGCGCCGCGGTCTCGGGTGCTCCGGTCCCGGACAGGTGACCGCGCTCGGCCTCCTCCTGCTGCTCGTCCTAGCCGTGGGCTGCTCCGCAGTGGAGCGGATAGGGCAGCCGTGGTGGGAGATGCGCCGCGACTCGTCCGGGCAGGCCCCGGATCCGGCCGGCACGCCCGACGCGGTCGTCCAGGTCTACGCCGCCCGGACGGTGGGCTGGAAGGGCGTGGTGGCGGTCCACACCTGGATCGTGGTGAAGCCGTCGGGCGCGCCTGCCTATACCCGCTACGAGGTCATGGGCTGGGGCGTGGGCAGCGGGGCGCCGGCGCTCCGGGTCAATCGCGCCGGTCCGGACAACTACTGGTTCGGCAGCCGCCCCGATCTCCTGGTCGACCGGCGCGGCGACGGTGTCGACGCCCTGATCACGCGCATCGAGGCCGCCGTCCAGGCGTATCCCTACCGGTCGAGCTACCGGACGTGGCCGGGGCCCAACAGCAACACCTTCACGGCCTACGTCGGCCGCGCGGTGCCCGAGTTGCGCCTCGACCTACCCGCGACGGCCATCGGCAAGGACTTCATCCCAGGCGGCGTCCCGATGGCCTGGGCGCCGAGCGGGACCGGCGTACAGCTCTCCCTCTTCGGGCTGCTGGGCGTGCTCGCCGGGGCCGAGGAGGGCCTGGAGTTGAACGTGCTGAGCCTGACGTTCGGGATCGACGTGAAGGGACCGGCGCTCAAGCTGCCCGTTGTCGGGCGGCTCGGCTGGAGCCAGCGCCCCGACTCCGGGGCCCCGGATCAGGCCGCCTCCGCGTCGTCGCGCGCTAGCCGCTCTGAGTGACGGTGGCCCAGCCGGCCTCGGCGAGGGGCCGCGCCCGTTCACCCCGCGCGCGGGCGTTGACGTCGTTGGCGGTGCCCGCGATCACGCGGCCCATGATCCCCTGGGCGATCGCGGCCAGCCGGAACATCGCGAACGCCAGGTAGAACTCCCAGTCCGGGATGCTCGACCGCCCGGTGCGCCGGCAGTAGGCCGCGACGTACTCCTCCTCGGACGGCAGCCCCATCTCGGCCAGCGGAGCGCCGAGCACGCCGCCCAGGGTGCTGGGCCCGAGCCGGTAGGGCATGCAGTTGTAGGCCAGATCGGCCAGCGGGCTGCCGAGCGTGGAGAGCTCCCAGTCGAGCACCGCCACCACGCGCGGCTCGGTCGGATGCATGATCAGGTTGCCGGGGCGGAAGTCCCCGTGCACGATCGTCGGCCGATCGTCGGGCGGCACGTGATCCGGCAGCCAGACGATGAGATGCTCCATCGCCTCGATCCGCTCGGTCTCGGAGGCGCGGTACTGGCCGGTCCAGCGATGGATCTGCCGCGCGAAGTAGCTGCCGGGCCGGCCGTAGTCGGTGAGCTCGGTGGCCTCGAGATCGACGCGGTGCAGGCGCGCGAGCACGTCATTCATCGAGTCGTAGATGCGGCCGCGGTCGGCCGGGCTCATGCCGGGCAGGAGCGGATCGGCCACGACGCGGCCCCGCACCCATTCCATGATGAAGAACGCGGTGCCGATCACCGAGTCGTCCTCGCAGAGCGCGAAGGTGCGTGGCACCGGGACGGGAGTATTCGCCAGCGCGGTGATGATGCGGTACTCGCGGTCCACCGCGTGCGCGGAGGGCAGCAGCTTGCCCGGCGGCTTGCGGCGCAGCACGTACTCCCCGCCGGGCGAGCTCAGCCGATAGGTCGGATTGGACTGGCCACCCTGGAACTGGCTGACCGTGACCGGCCCCCGGAAGCCGGCGACCTGCTGGGCCATGTAGCGCTCGAGCGCCCCGACGTCGAAGCGGTGCGTCTCGCGCACCGGCACGGTATCGGCGGTGGACACGACCTCCGGGCCGGCGGTGTCGTCGGGGGCGGCGCTGCGCGAGGCGCGATCGGCGGTCATGGCCTGCGGGGTCCGATTATGGCACGGCCGGCGCGTCGGGGCCCGGCGGAGTTGGCCCGGCGCGCTCTTGCCGACGGCGCGACGCGAGCGTGAGCGCGGAGACCAGTAGCGTGCCCATCGCGCCGCCCACCATGCACGCGGTCCCCACTCCCCAGCGCTCGGCGATGCCGCCCATGAGCAGCGAGCCGATCGGGGTCATGCCCGCGAACACCAGCGCGTAGAGGCCCATCATCCGCCCGCGCAGCTCGTCGGGCACCGTGATCTGCACGGTGGTGTTGCAGCTGGTCATGAATACGATCTGGGCGAAGCCCATCGCCATCAGCACGGCGGCGGCGAGCCCGAAGTGGCGCACGAAGGACAGGGCTAGCAAGAGCACCGCGGCCGCGATGGCGGAGCCGGCCACCAGCGTGATCGGCGGTCGGCTCACCGCGAGCACCGCCACCAGCAGCGCGCCGATCACCGCGCCGACTCCCAGCGAGGCCATCAGCAGGCCGAAGCCGTGGGCCCCCTGGTTGAGGACGTTGCGCGCGATGAGCGGCACCAGCACGTTCATGTTGACCACGAAGAGGCTGACCGAGAGCAGCAGCCCCAGCACCAGGGCGATACGCGGAGT
>DATFWA010000056.1:0-3854 GCA_035259825.1 Candidatus Methylomirabilota bacterium
GAGGTCCTCGGCCAGGACTTCGTGCGCACCGCGCGAGCCAAGGGCGTGGCCGACGGCGTCGTGGTCTACAAGCACACCCTGCGCAACGCCCTGATCCCGGTGGTCGCCATGGCCGGCACGCAGTTCGTGTACCTCATCGGCGGGGCGGTCATCATCGAGGAGGTCTTCGCGCTGCCCGGCATGGGACGGCTGGTGGTCAACGCGATCTACCAGCGCGACTACACGATGATCCAGGGCGCGGTGCTACTGCTCACGTCGGCCGCCGTGCTCGTCAACCTGGCCGTCGATCTTCTCTACCACGTGATCGACCGTCGGATCCTCTACGCGTGAGCGACCCGAGCCGCAGCACGGCACCGCGGCTCGCACGCCGCGCGCTCCGGAGCGGCTCGCTGCTGGTCGGCGGGCTCATCGTCGCCGGCCTGCTGGTGGCCGCCCTCTTCGCCCCGTGGCTCGCTCCGTACGCGCCCACTCGGATCTTCCCGGGCGCGGAGATCCGCCCGCCCGGGTCCGCGTTCCTGCTCGGCACCGACGAGGTGGGCCGCGACATCCTGAGCCGCGTCCTCCACGGGGCCCGCGTATCGCTCGGCGTGGCGATCCCGTCGGTGGCGCTGGCCGTGGTCGGTGGCACGACGGTGGGCGTGAGCCTCGGCTACTGGGGCGGCGCGCCGGATCTCCTCGCCATGCGCCTCTTCGACATCCTCTTCGCGTTCCCGCCGATCCTGCTGGCCATCGCGCTCGTCGCCGCCCTCGGCCCCAGTACCGTCAACCTCGTGCTCACCATCGCGGTGCTGACGCTGCCCCAGTTCGCGGTGCTCGCGCGGGGCGCCACGCTGGCCCTGAAGCCGCAGGACTTCGTCCAGGCCGCCCGCGCGCTCGGCGCCTCGCACGCGCGGATCCTCGGCCTCCACATCCTGCCCAACCTCGCGGCGACCCTCGCGGTACAGGCGAGCCTGAGCCTGTCGATCGTGATCCTCGTGGAGGCGGCGCTCAGCTTTCTCGGCCTCGGCACTCAGCCCCCCGCGCCGAGCTGGGGCGGCATGCTGAGCCGCGGCCGCCAGTACATGACCATCGCGCCGTGGCTGGTGCTGGCGCCTGGGCTCGCCATCATGCTGGCGGTGCTCGGCTTCAACCTGCTCGGCGACGCCCAGCGCGATCTGCTGGATCCGCGGCGCGCCGGAGCGCGCGGGAGGAGCGCATGAGCCCATCCGTCCGGATCGCTGCCGTGCAGGCGCGCCCGGTGTCCGACCTCTTCGACGACATGTGGAACGGCGGCGACGTGGCGCGCGCGGTGGACCTGCTCGAGGCGGCCGCCCGCGGCGGCGCCGGCTGTGTCTGCTTCCCCGAGCTGTACCCGCGGGTCGGCGAGCCCGAGATCTGCGCGGCGGCGCGCCGCCTGGGCGTTTTCGTCGTGGCCGGGCTGATCGAGGGCACGCGCGAGCGCTGGTACAACACCGCCACCGTGATCGGTGCCGACGGCCGCATCCTCGCCCGGCAACCCAAGTGCTTCCCGACCCAGAACGAGATCGACAACGGCGTCGTGGCCGGCAAGGGCTACCACGTCGTCGAGACCGACATCGGACGGCTGGGCTCGGTGATCTGCGCCGACTTCGCGTTTTTCTCCGACGGCGCCGAGGCCCTGGTCGAGCAGCGCGTGGACATCATCTTCAACCCGTCCTGGTGGTTCGCCCTCGGCGAGGCCTATCCGGGCACCGTCATCGGCCGCCACATGCACTACGGCAAGCCGGTGATCGGCGTGGACATCGCGGCGTGCGCGCTACGGCTCCGCGGCCCCGACGGACGGCCAGTGGAGCGCTTCCCCCGCGCCGGCGGCTACAGCACGGTGTGCGTGACGCCGCCGATCGCCTCGCTGCCCGAGCTGGCCGAGTGGTTCCGCACCAAGCCCGGCGGAACCAATTCCGCGCAGGGCTTCATCCAGACGCTGGGTGAGGACGAGGGGATCCTGTACGCCGACGTCGACATCGACGCGGTCCGACGGTTCCCCGGCTACTTCTACCGCCAGACCACCGCGGATCTTCGCTAGCCGCCGACTACAATTCGAGCCCGGTCAGCACCTCGTACCAGCTGTTCTGGCCGTGTCGGATGGGCTCGATGTCGAGCTCCTTCCGCCAGACGTCCACCGGCTTGTCGAGCCCGTCCTCCCACCGGACGCCCATGAGCGGCTTGATCCGGTCCGCCATGTCCCACCCGACGCGCACCCAGCCCGCGTGCTGCCCCCACCCCTCGACGCGCATCATGCTCAGCGCGATGGCGCCCAGGTCCAGGGTCATGAACGCGGGGTAGCCGTACTGCAGCGCGGTGATCGCGATCACGCCCAACTCCCCGGGACCGATCATGGAGAAGCCGGTGACGATGTGGTGGAAGTCGTGAGTCTTCCGCACACGCATCGTGGCGTAGTCGGTGTCCTCGGTGATGTTCGGCCGATCCGCGTAGAAGTGCGGCTTGTACCCGAGGTGCTTCATCACCTTGGCGTAGGTGTACCCGAGGGAGCCGCGCGGGTACTTCACCAGCTCGTCGAGATCGAGCTCGGGACCCATGTAGCGGTCGTCGAAGCACCTCCGCATGGCCGGGTCGGCCTGCATCCGCGCCACGCACGCCTTCATCGCGGGGCGATCCCGGAAGTGATCCTCGAGCCGACCGACGGTCGCGGTGTCCTTGCCCTGTCCGAGCGCGAACTCCACCGTCAGCTCGAAGGCGCGCGCGGCCGGCGCGGTGATCGCGATCGCCTTCAGCGTGTTCACCAGATGCTCGTAGCCCATGGCCTCACCTCCGAAATGTGCCGTCGCGGCATTCTAACCGGGGGGCGCGCGCTTGTCCCGTTGCACGGCCTCGCCTTGACCGCCCGCTGCCGGCGGCGCATCATGCTGCCGACGTAGCAGTCGCCGGCCACCTCGCTGCTCCAGTGGGAGGGGGCCGGATCACCACATCCGGAGGTGCGCGATGGCCATCCAGCTCGATCACGTCATCGTCCCGTCCCGCGAGCCGATCGCGGCCGCGAAGGCACTCGCCGGGCTCCTCGACGTGCCCTGGCGCGAGTCGCAGGGCCCATTCACACCGGTCTACATCAACGAGGCGCTCACCCTGGACTTCGCGGACCGCGACCAGTTCGAGACGCACCACTACTGCTTCCGGGTGAGCGACGCCGAGTTCGACGCCATCTTCGACCGGATCGAGGCCGCGAAGATCCCTTATCGCAGTTCCCCGCTCGGCCAGACCGACATGCAGATCAACCGGCGGCTGGGCGGGAAGAACCTCTACTGGCAGGACGGTGACGGCCATCTCTGGGAGATCCTCACCATCAGCTACGCGCGGGCGGATTCGCCGCCGCTCAGCGCAAGCCCGCGCGGATAAGGTCCCACCGCCTCGTGCCGCGGTGCGCTACCCGCGGCTCGACGCCTGCTTGACGACGGGTCGGCGTGGGCGCAGACTCCGCCCATCTCGAGCGGTGGAGACATTGCGGTGATCAAGGGTCCGACCGTCTGGGCCGTCGCCCTCGCGCTCCTGGCGAGCGTCGCGCTCGCCCCCCTGCCCGCGCTCGCGCAGCGAGGCGGCGGTATGGGGCGCGGCGGGGGTGGCGGCGGGGTCTCCGGTTCGACGGCCGGAGGTGCGGGCTTCGTCGCCGGCCGCGGCGCCGGCGGCGGGACCTTCGTCGCTGGCC
Source organism: Candidatus Methylomirabilota bacterium (assembly GCA_035259825.1). GTDB lineage: Bacteria > Methylomirabilota > Methylomirabilia > Rokubacteriales > CSP1-6 > CAMLFJ01. The sequence goes on from DATFWA010000056.1 coordinate 3,677, forward strand.
GTGGGCCCGGAGGTCGCGCCTTCATCGCCGGCCAGTCCGGCGGCCGCGCGTTCGTGCACGGGCGCGACGGCTTCCACCGTCACCCGTTCTTCCATCGCGGATTCAACTCGTTCGGCACCGGCACCGTGGTCTTCTACGGCGGGCCGTACGGCTACTGGCCGTACTACGACACCCCGCT
>DATFWA010000057.1:0-19018 GCA_035259825.1 Candidatus Methylomirabilota bacterium
GGACGGTCGCCGGGCGCAAGATCGAGATGATCAAGGAAGACGACGAGATGAAGCCGCCGGTCGGCGTCCGCAAGACCGAGAAGCTCATCGACTCGGACAAGGTCGACATCCTCACCGGTCCTGTCCACAGCGGGATCCTGATGGGCATGCGCGACAAGGTGCACACGAGCAAGACGATCCTGATCGTGTCCAACGCCGGCGCCGACGCCATCAGCCGCGAGCGCTGCTCGCGCTGGATCTTCCGCACGTCGTTCTCCAACTGGCAGCCCAACCAGCCGATGGGGGACTGGGTGGCCAAGCACGTGGCCAAGGACGTGTTCATCGCGGCGCCGAACTACCAGGCGGGCAAGGATCAGCTCGGCGCGTTCAAGGAGACGTTCGTGCCCGCGGGCGGCAAGCTGGTCGGTGAAGACTACCCCAAGCTCGGCGAGACCGACTACGCGCCCTACCTCACCAAGATCCGTCAGTCGGGCGCCAAGGCGGTGTACGCGTTCTTCTCCGGCTCCGACGCGGTGAACTTCGTGAAGCAGTACGATCAGTTCGGGCTGAAGCAGTCGATCAAGCTCACCGGCGCGGGATTCCTCACCGAGCCCGACGTGCTGCCCGCCCAGGGCAAGTCGGCTCTCGGCGTCATCACCGGCCACTTCTACACGCCGCTGCTCGACAATCCGACCAACCAGCGCTTCGTCAAGGAATTCCAGGCCAAGTTCGGCGGCAAGATGCCGGACGGGTTCGCCTGCCAGGGCTACGACACCGCCGAAGTCATCGTGCGGGCGCTCAAGAGCGTGAACGGCAACACCCAGGACAAGGCCCGACTGGTCGAGGTGATCGAGAAGAGCGAGTTCGACAGCCCGCGCGGCCGCTTCCGGTTCGATCCCAAGACTCACAACGTGATCCAGCCGTACATCTACATCCGCGAGGTGAAGGAAGTCGCGGGCGGCCTCAACAACGTGCCCATCGACCGAGTCGCCAACGTGACCGATCCGGGCACCGGCTGCACGCTGCCCGCGTAGGCGAGGAGACGTCGCACCCCGCATGCCGGCCGATCTGTTCGCGCAGGCGCTGAACGGGCTGGCATACGGGGTGCTGTTGTTCCTGCTGTCGGTCGGGCTCACCCTGATCTTCGGGATGCTCGACGTGGTCAACCTCGCCCACGGCTCTTTCTACATGCTGGGCGCCTACGCGGGACTCTCCCTCATCGCGGCCACCGGCAACTTCTGGCTGGCCCTGCTGGCCGCCCCGCTGGCGGTCGGCCTCATCGGCGCCCTCATCGAGCGCTCTTGTCTCCGCCCGCTCTATCGCCGGCCGCCGCTCGACCAGGTGCTGCTCACGTTCGGGTTCATCTACCTGTTCGAGGACCTGGTGAAGTGGATCTGGGGGGGTCGCATTCGCTCGATCCCGCCTCCCGATCTCTTCGCCGGCTCGGTCTCGCTGGGCGGCGCGATCATCCCGTCGTACCGGCTGTTCGTCATCGTGTTCGGGCTCGTGATGGCGGTGCTGCTCTACCTCTTGATCGAGCGCACCCGCCTGGGCGCGGTGATCCGCGCCGGCGTATTCGACGCCGAGATGACCGCGGGCATGGGCATCAACATCCACCGCGTGTTCACCGCGGTGTTCGCTTTCGGCGCCGCGCTCGGCGGCCTGTCCGGGGTGATCGCGGGGCCGATCCAGTCCGCGTTCCCCTCGATGGGCGTGACCATCCTGATCCCGGCCCTGATCGTGGTGGTGGTAGGCGGCCTCGGCAGCCTCAAGGGCTCGCTGATCGGCAGCCTCATCATCGGCCAGGCCGAGACGTTCGGGAAGGCGTGGCTGCCCGAGGCAGCGATGCTCATCATCTACGTGGTGATGGCCGGCATCGTGCTGATCCGCCCGCAGGGGCTCTTCGGTCGGCCGCTGAAGTGACGGGACTCCGGCTTGCCGCCTTTGCGCTGGTAGTCGTCGCGCTCGCCCTCTTTCCCTTCGGGGCTGGCAACTACCCGGTGAAGCTCCTCCAGGAGATCCTCATCATGGGCATCTTCGCGATGAGCCTCGATCTCCTGATGGGCTACACCGGCATGGTCTCGTTCGGCCACTCCGCGTTCTTCGGCCTCGGCGGCTACGTGGCCGCGCTCGCGCTGAGCAAGAGTCCCGGGCTGATGTCCGCCCTGGTGCTGCCCGCGCTGGCCGCCGGGCTCGCCGCCCTCGTCATCGGCTTCTTCTCCATCCGCGTCAGCGGCGTGTACTTCATCATGCTCACGCTGGCGTTCTCCCAGATGTTCTTCGCCTACACGTTCCAGGTTTCCTGGCTTGGGGCCGAGGACGGGCTGGTCGGCATCCCGCGCCCCCGCGTGCCGGGCTGGGACCTGGGCAGCCTGCGTGGATTCCACGCCTACCTGCTCGCGCTGGTGACGCTGACCGCGCTGGGGCTGTGGCGGCTGGTGCGCTCGCCGTTCGGCCACGTGCTGCGTGGCATCCACGACAACGAGGCGCGCATGGAGGCGCTGGGCTATCCGGTGGACCGCTACAAGCTGCTCGCCTTCGTGATCGCGGGCGTGATCGCCGGCGTCGCCGGCTCGCTCTACACCCAGTTCAACGGCTCGATCACCCCGGACGCGTTCTACTGGAAGACCTCGGGCGAGGCGCTGCTCATGGTGATCATTGGCGGCACCGGTACCCTGGGCGGCGCGATGCTGGGCGCGGCCGCCTTCATCCTGCTGCAGAGCCTGGTCAGCACCTACACCGAGCGGTGGATGCTGATTCTCGGCGCGACCTTCATCCTCTTCGTGCTCTTCGCCCCCGGCGGCATCGTGGGCGCCCTCCGCGGGCGGATCGGATTGCGAGCGTGAGCGCGCCACTCCTGGCCGCGGACGCGCTCAGCCGTGCCTTCGGCGCCCTCAGCGCGCTCAATCGCGTGTCGTTCGTGGTGGCCCCGCGCGAGCGGCGGGCGATCATTGGGCCGAACGGCGCGGGCAAGACCACGCTCTTCAACGTCATCACCGGCCAGCTCGCTCCCACGGGGGGCCGCATCCTGCTCGAAGGCCGCCCGATCGAGGGTCTGAGCCCGCACGCGGTGGCCCGCCGCGGGATCTCGCGCTCGTTCCAGCGGAACAACCTGTTCCCGAAGCTCGCGGTGCTGGAGAACCTGCGCCTGGCCGCGGCGGCCCGCGCGCCGGGCACCTGGAGCCTGCTGGGGCGCATTGAGGGACAACCAGCTCCGCTGGCCCGGGCGCGCGAGATGGCCGAGGTCGTCGGCCTCACCGAGCGGCTCGCGGTGCCGGCCGGGCTGCTCTCCTACGGCGAGCAGCGCCAGCTCGAGGTGGGTGTCGCGCTCGCCACCTCGCCGCGGCTCCTGCTGCTGGACGAGCCCACCGCCGGCATGTCGCCCGAGGAGACGCAGCGGATGACGCGCATGCTCGAGGCGCTGCCGCGCGAGGTGACGCTCTTGATCATCGAGCACGACATGGACGTGGTGGGGACGCTCGCCGATCGGGTCACCGTGCTGCACTACGGCGAGGTGTTGACCGAGGGCACGTTCGCCCAGGTGAAGGCCGACCCGCGCGTCTACGACGTCTACCTGGGCAGCGCGTGAGCATGCTCGACGTCGAGACGATCCACACATACTACGGTGACAGCCACGTGCTGCACGGCGTCTCGCTGCGCGTGAGCGCGGGCGAGGCGGTGGCCCTGCTCGGCCGCAACGGCGCGGGCAAGACCACCACCATTCGGAGCATCGTGGGCTTCACCCCGCCGCGGACGGGCCGCGTCGTGTTCGAGGGACAGCCGATCGAGCGCTGGCCGTCCTACCGCGTGGCCCGGCACGGGCTGGCCCTCGTGCCCCAGGGCCGGCGCATCTTCGCGCCGCTCTCGGTGCGCGAGAACCTGCTCCTGGGCGCCCGCGCCCAGGGCTGGACGCTCGAGCGCGTCTTCGCGCTGTTCCCGCGCCTGCGCGAGCGCGAGGGCCAGGCCGGCGGGACGCTCTCGGGCGGCGAGCAGCAGATGCTCGCCATCGGGCGCGCCCTGATGACCAACGGGCGCCTGCTCCTGCTCGACGAGCCGTCGGAGGGACTGGCGCCGCTGATCGTGCGGGAGATCGGGCGCATCCTGCTCGCGCTCAAGGCGGAGCGGCTCTCGCTGCTGCTGGTCGAGCAGAACTACCATCTGGCGCTGCGGGTGGCCGATCGCGTCTACGTGATGAGCAAAGGGCAGATCGTGTACGAGGGCACGCCGGCGGCGCTCGAGGCGGACGAGGACGTCAAACGTCGGTATCTCGGGGTGGCGTGAGGGAACGCGCCGGTGAGTGGGCTCATGATGGGGTCTCCGTGTCACCGTTTACTTCTTCAAGCCTCTTCATCTGCGGGGGCCCAGACATGGCCCCCGCACTCCCCCAGTCGGCGGACACCCCGGGAGGTTAAAGGAGGCGGAAGAGGCGGGGGAGGATCAGGGTGATCTCGGGCACTAGGATGATGATCACGAGCCCGATCACCAGCACCACCACGAACGGCATCATCGCGCGGGTCGCCCGATCGACCGATAGGTCGGCGATGCCGCAGGCGATGAAGAGCCCGACGCCGATCGGCGGCAGGAAGAGGCCGATGCCCACCGCGGCCACGATCACGATCGCGTAGTGGATCGGATCGATGCCGAGCCCGCTCGCCACCGGCAGGAGGCTCGGCAGCAGGATCACCACCGCGGGCAGGCCCTCGATGACCGCGCCGAAGAAGATGAAGATCGCGGCGGTGATGAAGAGGAACACGAGGCTGCTGCCGGGCACCACCGTCATCAGCCGGATCATCGTGGCCGGCATCTGCTGCACGGTGAGGAACCAGGAGACCACGCCGGCGGTGCCCAGCAGGAGCCCCACCGCGCCGGTGATCATCGCCGCGTTCATCATGATCGCGGGGAGGTCCTTCCACTTGATCTCGCGATAGACGAACAGCCCGACGACCGCCGCGTAGAGCACGGCCAGCACCGACGCCTCCGTGGGCGTCATGATGCCGCCGAGGATGCCGCCGAAGATGATCGCGGGCATGCCGAGCGGGATCAGGGCCTGGCGGAAGGCGACGCCCAGCTCGCCGAGCGTCGGGCGCGGCTCGGCCGCGATGCCCACGCGCCCGGCGGTGCGCCAGATGTAACCCATGAGCACGATCGCCATCACCACCGCGGGAAGGAACCCGGCGGTGAAGAGCGCAGCCACCGAGAGGCTCGCCACCGAGCCGATGACGATCATCAGGATGCACGGCGGCACCAGGATGCCCATCGCGGAGGCCGCCGCGACCACCGCCACCGCGAGCTCGCGGCTGTAGCCCGCGCGCACCATGCCCGGGATCGTGGTGGCGGCCACCGCCGAGACGTCGGCCACGGTAGAGCCGGAGATGCCCGAGAAGATGTACTCGGCGGCCACCACCGCCATGCCGAGCCCGCCGCGCACCCAGCCCACCAGGGCCACTGCCAGGCGCACCAGGCGATGGGCGATGCCGCCGGTCTCCATCAGCGCGCCGGCCAGGATGAAGAGCGGCAGCGAGAGCAGCACGAACGAGTCCACCTGGTGAAGGATCGTCTGCACCGTCACGGCCAGCGGCGCCGGCGCGGCCAGGAGCGCGCCGACGTAGCCGGCGAGACCTACCGTGACCGCGACCGGCACGCCGATCGCCAGGAGCGCGAGGAAGACGAGGCAGACGAGGATCATCGGGCGCGGAGGAGCCGCCACAGCTGCGGCAGTGAGAAGACGATCATGAGCGCGCCGCCGACGGGGAGCGCGCCGTGGAACCACAGCATGGACAGCTCGAGCGAGTCGGTGACCTGCCGCCGGGCCACCGGGTACATCGCGATACCGCCGGCCACCAGCACCGCGCCGAAGAGCAGCACCAGCAAGACCACCGAGACGTCGGTGGTGCGGCGCAGGCGGGGACCGAAGCGGTCGATCAGCAGATGGAGGCGGAAGTGCGCTCCGCGGCGGACGGCCACCGCCGCGCCAAGGAACACCATCCACACGAAGCAGAGGCGCGCGACCTCGTCGTACCACTGGAAGGTCGCGTGCAGCACGTAGCGGCTGAAGACGCCGAGGAAGACGTCGACCACCAGGGCCACCATCAGGCCCAGGCAGACCCAGTCGACGATCACGTTACTTCGCGGTGGCCTTCGCCTCCGCGATCACGCGGTCCACCAGCTCCTTGCCCGCCTTCTGCTCGAGGAACTTCCACACCGGCTGGGCGCGCTCCTGGAAGAGCCGCAGGTCCTTGACGTCGTTGACCTGCACGCCCTTCGCCTTCATGGCCGCGAGCCCGTCGACCTCGGCCTTCAGCTCGTCCTGGCGGTGCTGGGCGCACGCCGCGATCATGGTCTCGTCGATCACCTTCTTGAGGTCCGGCGGCAGCCCCTCGTAGCGGGCCTTGGCCATGAGCCACGCGCCCGCCGGGTACGAGTGCAGCGTCTTCGAGTAGTACTTGGTGATCTCGTGGAACTTGTCGGACACCGCGGTGGTCACCGGCAGCTCGAGCCCGTCCACCGTCCCCTGGCGCACCGCCATGTACACCTCGCCCCAGATCATGGGCACCGGATTGGCCCCGAACTGCTTGAACACCTCGACCAGAGTGGGGATGGGCGGGACCCGGATGGTCTGACCCTTGAGATCGTCGGGCACCATCACCGCCCGCTTGTTGGAGAGCACCCCGCGGAAGCCGAAGCCGCCGCCGTAGCAGAAGCCCTTGGCCCCGAGCGGCTCGAAGTACTTCAACATGTCCTTGCCGACCGGACCGTCCATCACGCGCCAGACGTGCTCGCGGTTCTGGTAGAGGAACGGCACGTCGGAGGCCAGCAGCTTGGGGTCGAACTTTCCGCCCGCGGAGGGCAGGGAGATCGCGGCGATGTCGACGGTGCCGAGCTGCATGCCCTCGATGGCTACGATCTCGTTCTTGGTGAGCTGGCCGGCCGGGTAGACCTCGACCTTGATCTTCCCCCCGCTCTTGGCCTCGGCGATCTCCTTGAACTTGTACGCGGAGGTGGTGAAGGGGTTGTCGTTGCCGACGATGGTCGCGAGCTTGAGGGTGACGTTCTGGGCGAGCGCAGGTGCGACGAGCCCGAGCACGAGGACGGCGACGAGGGCGAAGCGCAGGACCATGAGCGGCCTCCGACGGCAGTGATGAACGGCGGTGTCTGGCACGCTTATACCCCGGTGCGCCGGGTCCCGCAAGCGCCGCAGCGGGATGCTACACTCGGAGCCCATGAGCTGGATCGATCTGGACTTTCCGCGCAGCGCCACGGCGAGCGATCTGGTGGGCCGCGTGCTCGGCCTCAACCCCGGCATGATGACCGGCCCGGGCACCAACACCTATCTGGTGGGCCGCCGCTATCCCATCCTGATCGACACCGGGGCGGGGGAGGCGGAATACCCGGCGCTCTTCGAGAAGTACCTCCGACAGCGCGGCTGGCAGCGTCCCGAGCGCATCATCCTGACGCATCGGCATCGCGATCACCTGGGCGGCGTTGGCCAGCTGCGCGAGCTGTTCCCCAACGTACCGGTGGCCAAGATGATCTACCGCGACTCGAGCTTGCCCGACGACGTCGAGATGCTGCGCGACGGCGAGACGGTGGAGGGCGACGGGGTCAGCCTGATCCCGGTCCACACGCCGGGCCACGCGTCGGATCACCTGTGCTTCTATCTGAAGGAAGAACGCGCGCTGTTCAGCGGCGACCTGATCCTCAACGGCTCCACCACCGTGATCCCGGACGAGGACGGCGACCTGGCTCTGTACATGGACTCGCTGCGCCGGCTTCAGTCGCTCGACATCCGCCGCATCTATCCGGCCCACGGCCCGGTGATCGAGGACGGGCCCGGTAAGATCCAGGAGTTCATCGATCATCGGATGCTGCGCGAGCGCCAGATCCTCGAGACGCTGGGCAGCGGCCCGCGCGTGATCCCGGCCATCGTGAAGATCATCTACGCCGACGTGAGCAACGCGCTGCACCGCATGGCCGCGATGTCCGTACACTCGCATCTTCGCAAGCTCAAGGCCGAGGGCCGGGTGAGCGAGGAGACGGTGGTGGGCGGGCCTTCACGCTGGTCGCTCGTCTAGCCCGCCGCTCCCGGCCGTCGCCGTGCTGCTGACCAACGCGCGCATCCACACCATGGACGCCGCGGCCTCCATGGTGGATTCCCTCGTGATCCGCGACGGACGGGTGGCCTTCGCGGGGCGCGGGGCCGACGTCAACCCGGCCGCCGGCGAGCCGATCCTGGACCTCGGCGGGCGCACCGTCCTCCCCGGGCTGGTGGATGGTCACGGGCACCTGATGCTCCTGGCGCGCGCCCGCCTGGAACTGGATCTGGCCTCGGTGGGTTCGGAGGACGAGATCGCCCGCATGGTCCGGGCAGCGGCCGCGCGCCTGGCTCCCGGCGAGTGGATCAGCGGCCGCGGCTGGGACCAGACGCGCTGGCCCGGGCAGCGGTTCCCCACCCGCGCGTCGCTCGATCGCGCGGCGCCCGGCCATCCGGTGGCGCTCGTGCGCGTGGATGGTCACGCGACATGGGCCAGCGGGGCGGCGCTCGAGCGCGCCGGCATCACGCGTCACGCGGGCGACCCTTCGGGCGGCCGCATCATCCGCGACGAGCACGGCGAGCCGACCGGTCTCCTGATCGATCTCGCCCAGGACGCGATCCGCTCCCGAGTGCCGCCGCCATCCGAGGCGCGCTTCGACGCGGCGGTCGAGGAGGTGATCGCGGAGTGTCTGGCCAAGGGACTCACCGGCGCGCACGAGCCCGGGCTGGATCTGAGCGCGGTGGCCTCGTACACGCGGCTGATCGGCCGGGGCCGCTTCCCGTTCCGCGTCTTCGCGGCGCTCTCCGGCCGGAAGGCCTGGGGCGAGTACCGCGAGCGCGGAGGGCCCGAGTCGGTTGGCGACGGCCACCTCACGGTCGGCGCGCTGAAGCTGTGGCTCGACGGAGCGCTAGGCTCGCGCGGCGCGGCGCTGCACGCGCCCTACTGTGACGACCCGGCCAACACCGGCCTGGTGCTGGCCCCGCCCGAAGAGGTGGATCGGCTCACGCGCGACGCCGTGTCGCGCGGCTTCCACGTGTGGGTGCACGCCATCGGAGATCGGGCCAACACCCTCGTACTCGACGTGTTCGAGCGCGTGCGGGCGGCCGGCGGGCCGCAGGCGCGCCTGCGCGTCGAGCATGCACAGATCCTGGCGCCCGCCGACATCCCGCGGTTCGCCCGCCTGGGCGTGGTGCCGAGCATGCAGCCCACGCACTGCACTTCGGACATGCGGTGGGCCGAGGAGCGCCTCGGGCCCGAGCGGCTCGCCGGCGCGTACGCGTGGCGCTCGGTGCTGGACTCGGGCGCCTACATCGCGGGCGGCTCGGATTTCCCGGTCGAGGACGCCAATCCGTTCCACGGCCTGCACGCCGCGGTGACGCGGCAGCCGCGCGAGGGCGACGATCCGGGCTGGCAACCCACCCAGCGGATGACGCGTGAGGAGGCGGTGCGCGCGTTCACGATCTGGAACGCGCGGTCGATCGGGCGCCAGGCCGAGCAGGGGTCGCTCGAGCCGGGCAAGCGCGCGGACCTCATCGCGCTCTCGGACGACGTGTTCACCTGCGCCGAGGAGCGCATCGCCGGGCTCGCCCCCGTGCTCACCGTGGTGGGCGGAGCGGTGGTGCACTCGACGGATCAGGCCCTGGGCGCGAGCCGCTCGGCGAGACGGGTCAGCTCCGCCGGATCGACGTCCGACACGAGCGCGTAGCCCAGCTCGCCGTCCCGCCACAGGATCGAGGTGTATCCGCGCGACGCCGTGACGCGGGCCTGCGTGCCTCCGACCCGCTGCAGCCCCTGGCTCGGCCACGGTAGCCCGTCGGCGCGGAACACGAAGAGCGAGATCGTGTGCAGGCGCCGACCGAAGACGAAGACCGCGGCCTTGCGGTCGAGGTAGTAGCCCAGCGCGCCGCCGCGGAGCGGGAAGTCGCCGTCGCCCTCGAAGCGCACGACGGGGGCGAAGTCGAGGCGGCCCGCGAACCACGGTTTGACCTGGTGCAGGCCGCCGCTCTCGACGTCCAGCGGGTGCTGGCTCGCGAGGATGCGCAGATGATCATTGACCGCCTCGGCCACCATGCGTCCGGCGTCGCGCTCGCTGGCCCGCCGCTGGACGAGCGGCAGCACCACCAGCAGCAGCGCGGCGAGGGCAGCCGCCGGCACGAGGTAGTGCCGCCAGCGCCACCAGGCCCGAGGCGCCTCCGCGGTGGTGGCGGGCCAGGCCCCGGCCAGCCGGCGCTTCAGGGCGACCGGCGCCCCATGCTGAGGCAGGCGCTGCTCGAGCGCCTCGGTCAGGAGCGCCTCCGCCCGCTCCTCGTGCGCGCACGCCGCGCACTCGCGCAGGTGCGCCTCGAGCGCCGCGCGCGCCTCAGGGGCGAGCCGGTCACGCTGCGCGTCCAGCAGCCGGTCGCGGGCCTCGGGGCAGGTCATCGCGCGTAGTCCCGGAGGTGCTCGCGCAGGGCCGCCCGCGCCCGCGCGAGGCGAGACTTCACGGTGCCGACCGCACAGCCGACGACCAGAGCGACCTCCGACTCGGTCAGGCCTTCGAGATCCAGCAGAATCACGGTGCGGGCCTCCTCGGTCAGGCGCATGAGCGCGCGCTCGATCTCCTCGCCGACCACCTTCCGCAGCCGGTCCAGCTCGAGATCGCCCCGAAGCCACTGCGCCGGCTCCTGGGCGGTCGGCGCCACCGTGTCGAGCCCGCCCACCGTCGGGTTGTGCCGCTCGTGGCGGTACTGGCTGAGGAAGGTGTTGCGGAGGATCCGGAAGAGCCACGCCTTGAGATTGGTGCCCGGCGTGAACTGGTGCGCCGCGCCGAGCGCGCGCGCGTAGGTCTCCTGCACGAGGTCTTCCGCATCGGTGGGGTTGCGGGTGAGGTAGCGGGCAAGGTTGTAGAGCGTGTCGGCGTAGGCCAGGGCCTCGCGCCCGAGCCCGTCCGGGTCCCCCCGCTCCCGCCATGCCATGCCGAGATCATACGCACCGCTCACGTCGCTTCGCCATCGGCGCATCGTCGCCGATGATCGCCATTCACCACCGCAACGTCCGGCTGCCCCGATCGTTCCATCTGGCTGATTTTTTTCATCGGGGAACGGCGGATGCCGGTGCGCGTTGGCAGGGGCGAAGGAGGATCCGAACATGAGCGCATCCCGAAGGATGCTGGCGGCAATCGTGGCGATGGCGGTTCTCCTGCCGACCTCGGGCAACGTCGCGCGTGCGCAGGACGCGGGCGCGCGCATCGAGATCAAGGCGCACGGCTTCGGCGTTCCCGAGCTGACGGTGCCCCTCGGGACGACCGTGACGTGGATCAATCACGACGACGATCCCCACACCGTGACTTCGACCGCGAACGTCTTCCGGTCGCCGGGTCTCGACACGGACGAGACGTGGGCGTACACGTTCACGCGGCCGGGCACCTACGAGTACTTCTGCACCTTGCATCCGTTGATGACGGGCAAGGTCATCGTGAGGAGCGGATCATGAGCGAGCGAGTCGACGTCGACCGGAGAGGCTTTCTGAAGTGCATGGCGTGGACGGGCACGGGCCTGCTCTGGTCGGTCAGCGGCGGGGTGCTCTCGTCTCGGCTGATCGGCGCCGGCGCGGCCGAGGCGGCCGAGTCGCCGGGCGCGCCGGCCACCTTCTCCTTCGCCCAGATCAGCGACACGCACATCGGGTTCAAGGGGGAGGCCAATCGCGATGCCCTGGCCACCTTCGAGGCGGCGGTCGCCCGCATCAGGGCGCTTGACCCGAAGCCCGCGTTCCTGATCCACACCGGCGACATCACCCACACACAGAAGGCCGGCTCGTTTGACATCGCACGCGAGGGGCTCCGGTCCGCCGGCGTCGAGCGCACGTTCTACGTGCCGGGCGAGCACGACGTGTACGCCGACGGCGGCGCGGAGTACCTCGAGCGCTTCGCCACCGGCCGGCCGGGCCGCGGCTGGCAGAGCTTCGACTATGGCGGCGTCCACTTCGTGGGTCTGGTCAACGTGCTCACCTACAAGGCGGGCGGTTTGGGCAACCTGGGTGCCGAGCAGCTCGAGTGGCTGGAGCGTGACGTCGCGGGCCTCGCAAGCAGCACGCCGATCGTGGTGTTCGCCCACGTGCCGCTCTGGGCGGTGTACCCGCAGTGGGGCTGGGTGACCGACGACGCCGCGCAGGCCCTCGCCTATCTCAGGCGCTTCGGCTCGGTCACCGTGCTGAACGGCCACATCCACCAGATCATGCAGAAGGTGGAAGGCAACGTCACCTTCCACACCGCGCGCTCCACCGCCTTCCCGCAGCCGGCCCCGGGTGCCGCGCCCTCGCCGGGACCGATGAAGGTGCCGGCCGAAACCCTGCGGGACGTCCTGGGCATCCGCGAAGTCACCTACGCCCCCGGCCGGGATCGGCTGGCGGTGGTGGACGCGTCGCTCGCGTAGCGCGCGCTAGAAGCGGAGGAGCAGCAGGAAGCTGGAGGTGGCGAGGAGGTTGCTAGCCGCGTGCGCCAGCATGCCGGGCAGCAGGCTGCGGGTGCGCTGGTAGCCCAGCGCCCAGATCATGCCGCTCCAGGTGACGGCGGCGAAGCCTTGGATCCCGTAGCCGTGGGCGACGCCGAAGATCGCGGCGCTCAGCAGCGCGGCGCTCCAGCCGGGCAGGAGGAGGCGGAGGGTGGGGAAGAGCAGCCCGCGGAACGCCAGCTCCTCGAAGATCGGGGCCCACACGACGCCATCGAGCGTGCCGGCAGCCACGGTGGCGGGCGAGCCCCAGAGGAATTCCTCGAGGAATCCGTCGGCCCAGTGCGAGGTGATGCCGAGGGCGCCGAGGCCCAGGGAGAGCAGGCTCTCGCCCACGATCGACAGCGCGAGCAGCACGAGGCTCCACGCGATCAGGCGACGCGCCGCACCCGGCGGCGCATCGAGGCCCAGGCCGAACGTGCCGCGCACCGTCTGGCCGCGGGCGTGCAGGTAGCGCCACGCCCACCACAGCATCGGGAGGCCGCCGACCACGCCCATGATCGCGGTCCCCGCCGGAGTGCGGGGCAGCAGCACCACGACCACCGCCGGGATGAGCAGATAGGCGAACGCGGCCCGGAAGAAGAGACCCAGACCGTCCGCGACGCCCCACGGCGGCGGCAGCGGCGCGCTCGCGACCCGCGCGCCGTGCCGCGCGCGCAGGAGCCGCCACAGCACGACGGCGCTCACCGCGAGGAGCAGCACGCCGGTGATGGTGAGCAGCCGCACCCGCATGAGGAGCGAGTGCCCGCGCGCCTCGATGCCGGCTTCCGCGCCGGCCTGCAGGGCCGCGTCGTCGACCCGGGTGGCGATGCGGCGCACGAGCGTGTCGGTGAACCAGTCGCGTGGCAGCTCGTGACGGATCTCCTCTGCCATGGCCACCGCTTCCTCGGGCCGCGGCGGGTCGAGGTAGGCCGCCTCGAGCCACCGACCGTACCGGCCGGCGACGGAGTCGCTGCCCTCGAATGACTCGATGATGCTGCCGGCCCGCTCGAGCAGCCCGGCCTCGCCGAGCAGGACCACCAGATCGAGGTCGGTGCGGGCGGAGCGCTCCTCGTCGTCGAACTCGTCGAAGCGCGCGATCGCGTCGTCGAAGCTCTCGGGATCCGAGCCGGTCATCTCGTAGAGGCGCCGCTCCCAGGGCGGGAGGTGCTGGAACGCCTGATCCAGATCCATCTCGCGGGAGACGAGCCGCTCCAGTGACTCCTCCGGACGCTGGAGATTCCCGATGGGCGAGCCCCACGAGTAGTAGAAGAAGGCGACCAGCAGGACGGTGAGAATGGCGTAGATCGTGGTGACCCACGGCGAGAAGTAGCGCGCGGGCGCCGCGGCGACCGGAGACTCCGCCGGAAGGTCGGGGGCCGGCGGGGCGAGCTCGTCGAGCGGGGTCAGAACCGGCGGGCCGCGGCCACGAGAGCGGCGAAGAGACGCCGGGCCGGCTCGGAGTGGCCCACCAGCTCCTCGGGGTGCCACTGCACGCCGAGGAGGAAGCGGGTCGGGTCGTCCAGCTCCGCGCCCTCGACGACCTGGTCGGGCGCCCACGCCACCGCGGTGAGTCCTCGCCCGAGGCGCTTGATCGCCTGGTGGTGCATGCTGTTGACCTCGAGCTCGTCGGTGCCGAGCGTCTCGGCCAGCCGGCTGCGCGGCGCCACTTTCACCTTGTGGCTGGGCTGGTCCCGCGGCTCGGTCTGGCTGTGCGGGATCTGGGTGCCGGGATCGCTGCCCACGTCCTGGTGGAGGCTGCCCCCGAGCGCCACGTTGAGCACCTGGATTCCGCGGCACACCGCGAGGACGGGCAGCCCGCGCCGCAGGGCGAGGGCCAGCGCGGAGGTCTCGAGCGTGTCGCGCGACGGGGCCACGTCGTACAGCGTGTCGTGGGGCGTCTCGCCGAAGAGCGCGGGATCGACGTCGCCGCCGCCGGTGAGGAGCAGGCCGTGGAGCCCGCCGACCAGCTGCTCGAGCGACGCGGCGGAGAGCTGCGGAGGCAGCAGCACGGGCACGCCGCCCGCCTGCTGTACCGCGTGCAGGTACGCCGAGTTCAGATACGCGCGCTCGGGATGCTTGGCGACGGTGATCGACGTGCTGACGCCGATGAGCGGAGCGGGGCGAGACATGGCGTCATGTTAGCACAGGCCCTGCGCGCCGCGGCCGCGACCGGCGGCCGCGACGCGCGTGCGAACCAGGTCGGCGGCGCCGAGGGAGAGGCGGACGATCTGGCAGATCTCCATGATGCTCTCCGAGTCGACGGCGGGACCCGTCGGAAGAGACAGGACTCTCGCGGCCACCGCGTCGGTGTGGGGAAGCCGGCTCCCGCTCGGACGGGATCGATACGGCTCCGCGCGATGGCATCCCGGATGAAAGTACCGCCGCGCGAGCACGCCCTCGGCCAGCAGCACGTCGCGCAACTCGTCGCGGCTCAACCCGGCGGCCCCGGTCTCGATCTCGAGCACGACGAACTGGTGGTTGTGCCGCTCCCCATCGGGGTAGGTCACCACCTCGACGCCGGAGATCCCGTCGAGCCCGCGGCGATACGCGGCGTGATTGCCGCGATTGATCGCGGCGATCGCGTCGGCGCACTCGAGCGACGTGAGCCCCATGGCCGCCGCCACCTCGCTCATCTTCGCGTTGATCCCGAGCGAGGTCACGCGGTCCTCGCCGGCGAAGCCGAAGTTGCGCATGGCCCGGACCCGCGCGGCCAGCGCATCGTCGTTGGTGGTGACCGCGCCGCCCTCGAAGCTGTTCACGTACTTGGTGGCGTGGAAGCTCAGCACCTCGGCGTCGGCAAAGCTGCCCAGCGCGCGTCCGTCGTGCGAGCATCCGAAGGCGTGGGCCGCGTCGAACAGGAGTCGCAGGCGATGGCGGCGCGCGATCTCGTTCAGGGCCCGCACATCGCAGGCCCGGCCCCAAACGTGCACGCCCAGGATGCCGGTGGTCCGCTCGGTCACGAGCGCCTCGACGTGCGCGGGGTCGATGTTGTGGGTGGCTGGGTCGATGTCGGCGAAGATCGGCGTGATGCCCAGCCACTGCAGGGCGTGAGCGGTGGCGACGAAGGTGAAGGCCGGCACGATGACCTCGCCCGCCAGTCCGGCGGCCCGCGCCGCCAGCTGGAGGCCGAGGGTCGCATTGCAGACCGCCACGCAGTGCCGCACCCCGATGCGCCGGGCCAGCCGCCTCGAGCTCGCGGACGTACCGGCCGTCGTTGGTGAGCCACCGGCGGTCCAGCAGATCGTTGATGCGCTCGAGGAGACGGGCGCGATCGCCGACGTTCGGGCGGCCGACGTGGAGCGGCTCGGAGGACGCGGGTGGACCGCCCGCGATCGCAAGATCCTGCACCCGCTCCTTGAGAGGCATCCCGTTCCGAACCCAGGGCCGGGCTCAGGGCCCTCCCAGGCCGGTCCGGAGCGCGCGCGCCGGGATCCCGCCGACCTGGGTCCAGTCCGGTACGTCCGCCACCACCACCGCCCCGGCGGTCACCACACAGCCGGCTCCGACCTTGACGTGATCCGAGATGACCGCCCCGATGCCGATATAGCAGCCCGCCCCGATCTCGACGGAGCCGGCGATGTTCGCGCCCGGCGAGATGGTGGTGAAGTCGCCGATGCGGGTGTGATGTCCGATCAGGCTGCCGCGGTTCACGATCACGTGACCGCCGATCACCGCGTGGGCCGCGATCACCGCCGCGACACTCACGATCGAACCGGCGCCCAGGCAGGCGGTGCGGGACACCCGCGCGGCCGGATGGGTCACGGTCGCGAACCGGAAGCCGAGCGTTTCGGCCTGGCCGACGAAGAGAGAGCGCTTCGGGCTGCCGATCGCGCAGACCGCGTGGTGAGTGGCCGCGAAGGGCGCGAGGTCGTCCACCCAGATGACCGGCCGGCCCAGTAGTGGCCGCTCGCAGCGCTCCCGCTCCCAGTTCTCGCCGAAGGCCTCCAGGGTGTACTCGTGGCAGTCATCCACGAGATCGCTCACCTCCTCGGCGAAGGTCCGCGTGCCGAGGATGATCAGCCTGCGCTTGTCGGGGCCTTCCAGGGATCCGCTCACGTTGGTCGGGGGTGGTAGAATCGCACGGCTTTAGACCGACCGCCACCCGCTTTCTGGAGGGAAGCCCGTTGGAGCCCCTTGTAAGCGTGATCATCGCCGCCCACAACAGCGGCGCGTGGCTGACCGAGACCATCGACAGCGCCCTCGCCCAGACCTGGTCGCGCCGCGAGATCATCGTGGTGGACGACGGCTCCACGGAAGATCTGCGCGCGCGCATCGAGCCCTATGGCACCGCCGTCTCCTACATCCGTCAGGACAACGCGGGCGCGGGGGCGGCCCGCAACACCGGGATCCGGGCGGCCTCGGGCGACTTCATCGCGTTCCTCGATCACGACGACGTCTGGCTCTCCGACAAGCTCTCGACTCAAATCGCCGCGGCCGCGCGGCATCCGGAGAGTGGTCTGATCGTGTGCGATGGCGTCCAGTTCGACGGCGAGAGGATCCTGCGGGAGAGCCTCTACGGTCCACCGCTCCGGAGGCGACTCGCCACGGCCCCCGAGGGCGAGGTCACCGGCCGGTTCTATCCCGAGTTCGTGGACGCCAACCAAGTGGCGTGCCCGGCCCAGACGCTGATCCCGCGGGCGGTGATCGAGCGGACCGGCGCCCTGGCCACGACCCGCGGCGAGGCGTCGGACCTCGACTACTACCTCCGCATCGCGCACGACCACCCGGTCACGTTTCTCGGGGATCGGCTTGTGAAGTGGCGATATCTCGCTTCGAGCGTATCCGGACCGGTGGAGCGACGGCCGATCGAATACGCGGTGATGGCGGTGGCGGTGTTGAGCCGACACGAGGAACTCTGCGCTCCGCAGTACCGATCCATGGTGAGGTCGCGGCGGCGCGACCTTGCGCGGGCCGCGGCCCTGAAGGCCTTCCAGCATGGGTACCTGCAGGACCGCGCCTACGCGCGCGCCTCCCTGGGCAAGCTGCGGCGACTGGCCCCCCGCGAATCCCATGCCGCGCTCTATCTCGCGGCCCTCGCCCTGCCTCCCGCCGTGGTGATGGTCCTCGTGCACTGTTGGCGGCAGGTGCGGGACCTCTGGCGCGCGGCCGAATAGGCGCGACGGGCGTCGTGCGCATCGGCGTCGTCTTCCCGCAGACCGAAATCGGCCAGGACCCGGCGGTGATCCGCGACTACGCCCAGGCCGTGGAGGCGATGGGCTACACGCACCTCCTGGCCTTCGACAGCGTGGTCGGCGCCAACCCTGACCGACCGGGCGGCTGGGACAGCCCGTACGATTACCGGCACCCCTTTCACGAGCCCTTCGTCCTGTTCGGCTTCTGCGGAGCGGTCACCCGCCGCATCGAGCTGGTCACCGGCATCCTCATCCTCCCTCAGCGGCAGACGGCGCTGGTCGCCAAGCAGGCGGCGGCGGTGGACGTGCTTTCGGGCGGCCGGCTGCGCCTGGGCGTCGGCGTCGGCTGGAGCCAGGTCGAGTTCGAGGCCCTGGGTGAGACGTTCGAGAATCGCGGTCGGCGGATCGAGGAGCAGGTCGAGGTCATGCGCCTGCTGTGGACCAGGGAGCTGGTCGCCTACGAGGGAAAGTGGCACCGCGTGCCCGACGCCGGCATCAACCCGCTGCCTGCGCAGCGGCCCATTCCGCTCTGGATGGGCGGCGAGAGCGAAGCGGTGCTCCGGCGCATGGCCCGCCTCGCCGACGGCTGGATCACGCTGCAGACGTTCCGCCCCGGCCCCGGGGCCCAGCAGACGATCGACCGCCTCCATAGCCTGGTCCGCGACGCGGGCCGCGATCCCGTCACGTTCGGCATCGAGGGCCGGGTGGCCCTGGCCAGGCTGACGCCGGCCGAGCACGGGAAGGAGATGGCGGCGTGGCGCGCGATGCGTGGCATCACGCACCTCTGCGTCAACACGATGGGCCTCGGCCTGACCCGCCCCGAGGAGCACGTGAAGGCGCTCGAGCGCTTCCGCGCGCATTGCTAAGTGCCCGCCGCCATTGAGTCGGTCGATGTGCTAGCATACGCGCCATGACACTCGACTCCGCGCAGTACCAGCGCAGCGCTGCACCGGCCGGCTCGGGTCCGATGAACCAGGTGATGGGGCGGCAGTGGATCGTGTCGGCCGGTCATCCGCTCGCCGCGCAGGCCGCGGCGCGCGTGCTCGCCGCCGGCGGCAACGCGATCGACGCGGGGGTGGCGGCGGGCTTCATGCTCGGGGTGGTCCATCCCGACATGGTGAGCTTCGCGGGGGTCGCCCCGATCCTGGTCCACGTCGCGTCGACCGGCGAGACGTTCGAGGTCTCCGGGGTCGGGCCCTACCCGCGTCGCGCCAGCGCCGAGTACTTCCGGACGAAGCACGGCGGCGACATGCCGCCCGGCCTGCTGCGCACGGTGGTGCCGGCGGCGCCGGATGCGTGGTGCGTGGCCCTGCAGCGCTGGGGCACGCTGACGTTCACCGACGCGGTGGCCGGCGCCCTGGAGTGCGCGGAGCACGGCTTTCCGACCTCCGCGTTCTCGGCCTCGACC
>DATFWA010000058.1:0-14745 GCA_035259825.1 Candidatus Methylomirabilota bacterium
TGGACGGACGGATTGCCGGTCGTGCCGCCCACCGAGCCCGCGGTCCGCGCCATGCTCGACGCGGCCGGCCTCGAGCCCGACACGCAGATCGCGTTCATCACCAATCGGCAGGTGGCGATCAGCGCCGAGAAGGTCGCGATCAATGCGGTGATGGCCGGCTGTCTGCCCGAGCACATGCCGGTGGTGGTGGCCGCGATCGAGGGCATAGCCGATCCGCGATGGGGTTATCACGGGCCCGCGACGTCCACCGGCAGCGCCGCGGTGCTGATGGTCGTCAACGGGCCCATCGCCAAGCGGCTCGACTTCAACTCGGGCGACAACCTCTTCTCGCCCGGCTGGCGATCCAACGCCACCGTCGGCCGCGCGGTGCGGCTGGTGATGCGCAACGTGATCGGCACGCTGCCGGGTCGTCTCGACCGCGGCACCTTCGGTCACCCGGGCCGCTACACCTACGTGATGGCCGAGAACGAGGCGGAGAGCCCGTGGACGCCGCTGCACGTGGACCGCATGGGCTGCCGCGCCACTGACAGCGCGGTCACCGTGATGGCGGCCCTCGCCCCGATCCAGTTCTACAACCAGCTGTCGAGCACCGCGGCGGGAGTGCTGGGCACGCTCTGCGACACCATGCGCTATCCCGGCCAGATCGGGCAGCCCAACTACTGCGTGGTACTGGCCGGCGAGCACATGCGCACGATCGCCGCGGACAACTGGTCCAAGGCCGACATTCGCAAGTTCATCTTCGAGAACACCACGAACACGATCGCGCACTTCAAGCGGACGGCGCGCATGCCCGGCGCGGTGAAGCCGGGAGACGAGACCGCGACCCGTGCGCTCGTGCAGTCGCCGGACGACATCCTGGTGGTGGCGGCGGGCGGGCGGGCCGGCTCCTTCTCGTGCTTCATCCCGGGCTGGGCCAGCCGGACCTCGTCGGAAGCAGTCACGGTGGTCATCAAGGAAAGGAGCGCATGATGGCGGGCTTCGAGATCCTCGACCCCACGGTCGAGCCGCGGCGTCAGCCGCTGACGTACGTGTCACGGCCGGATTCGCTGAAGGGCAAGCGGATCGGGCTGGTGGAGAACACCAAGTTCAACTCGGACAAGCTGCTGCACCGGATCGGCGACATCCTCAAGACCGAGTACGGCGCCGCCGAGACGAAGATGTGGCGCAAGCACAACGCGGGCGTTCCGGCCCATCAAGAGATCCTCGACGACGCCACTGCCAGCGTGGACGTGGTCGTCGCCGGCATCGGCGACTGAGGGTCCTGCTCGTCGGGCAGTGTGCTCGACGGAATCGTGTTCGAGAAGGTCGGCATTCCCGCCGCGTCCATCGTGACCGACGTCTTCGAGGGAACCGGCCACGCCATGGCCCAGTCGTGGGGCGTGCCGGAGTACAAGTTCCTCTCGATGCCGCATCCGATCGCCAACCTGACGGAGGCCGAGCTGGACGCCCGAGCCCGCGCAATCGCGCCCGAAATCGTCCGCTTGCTGCTCAGAGGCCAGGAAGGCTAGCCTTCGACGGTTGTCCGCCGCCGGGGGAGTGCGGGGGCCATGTCGGGGCCCCCGCATTGAACAGAGCCTTGAAGAAGTAATGTCCGACCGCGAGCCTTACCGGCCTCCGTTCTGGTATCGCGGCCGACACCTCCAGACGCTCTGGGGGCCGCTGTTCCGCCACTGGCGGCGGCCCCCCGTGCGTCGGGAGCGGCTGGAGACTCCCGACGGTGATTTCCTGGACCTCGACTGGCTGCAGGGGCCGCCGCCGGATGCCCCGCTGGTCCTGATCCTCCACGGGCTCGAGGGATCGTCCCGCTCGCACTATGCTCGCGGGCTCCTGATCGGGGCCGGGCGGCTCGGCTGGCGGAGCGCGGTGCTCCATTTCCGCTCGTGCAGCGGGGAGGTCAACCGGCTCGCCCGCCTGTACCACTCCGGAGAGACCACCGATCTGGAATGGGTCGTGGACTACCTCCGCAAGCGGGACGGAGCGCGGCCGATAGGGCTGGTCGGCATCTCGCTCGGCGGCAACGTGGCGCTGAAGTGGCTGGGCGAGCGCGGAGACGCGGTCCCGCCCGAGGTGGCGGCCGCGGTGGCGATCTCGACGCCGTTCGACCTGACCGCCTGCGCGCGGGTGCTGGACCAGGGATTCAATCGCGCGGTCTACACCGTGAGCTTTCTGCGGACCATGAAGGCGAAGATCCGCGACAAGCGGGCGCTCTACGACGGCGACCTCGATCTGCCCGCGGTCCTGCGGTCGCGCACGTTCCAGGAGTACGACCGCTTCTTCACCGCGCCGCTGAACGGATTCGCCGACGAGAACGACTACTGGACCCGGGCCAGCAGCGGCCCCTTCCTCGAGGGAATCCGGCGTCCGACCCTGCTCATCAGCGCCACGAACGATCCGTTCATGCCGGCCGAGAGCCTGCCGCGGGCCGCGGTGGAGAAGTCCCCCTGGCTCGAGGCCGAGTTCGTCACGCAGGGCGGACACGTGGGATTTCTCGACGGCGCGCTCGGCGCTTCGTCGTGGGCCGAGCGGCGCGCGCTCGCATTCCTGCGGCGCCATCTGCTACGATGACCGCCGTGCTGCGCGACGCCTACGGCCTGCCCGTCACGACCGCGTCCCGCGTTGCGGTGGACCACTACGACCGCGGCGTGCGCGCGCTCCTCGGCTTCGGGGCCGAGGCGATCGACGACTTCCGCAAGGCCGTCGCGGCGGATCCCGAGTTCGGCCTGGCCGCCGCGGCCCTCGCGGTGTCGCTCTACCTGGACGAGCAGATTCCGGCGGCCCGCGCTGCGATGGAGCAGGCGAGCGCGCTCGGCGCGGCGCAGTCGGCCACCCTGACCGACCGCGAGCGGCGGCACCTGGAGGCCCTCGGTCTCTTCGTGGGCGGCCGGAGCAACGAGGCGATCGCGCTGATGAAGGCGATCCTTGCCGAGCATCCCCGCGACATGGTGCTGATGCAGCGCCTCTACTTCATCTACTTCTGGCAGGGTCGCTCCGCCGAGATGCTCGCGCTGACCGAGTCGGTTCGCCCGGCCCTCGCCGACGACGGCTACACCCTCGGCTACCACGCCTTCGCTCTCGAGGAGAACCGGCGGTTCGACGAGGCGCTCCCCCTGGCCGAGTCGGCGTTGAGCGTGAACCCGCGCGACGCGTGGGCCGTCCACGCGATCGCCCACGTGCACTACGAGCGCGGCGACAATCGGCGCGGCATCGAGACGCTACCTCCGCGCATCCATCCGTGCGATCACCTCGGCTACTTCAAGAACCATCTGCTGTGGCATCTGGCCCTGCTGCACCTGGCCGAAGGCGACTACGAGCGAGGGAGCCGGCTCTTCGAGAGCGTGTTCTGGCGCATCCCGATCGCGATCGCGTCCGACCTTCAGGACTCGGTCGCGCTCGCCTGGCGGCTCGATCTGTTCGGCCATCCGGACCCGCGGCGCTGGGAGTACCTCGGCGCGGCGGCCCGGCACTGGCTCGACATGCCGTTGCTGCTCTTCCACGACCTGCACGTCGGGATGGCCCTCGCCGCGGCGGGCGACTGGGCGAGCGCCGAGCTGCAGCTGGAGCGGCTGCGCCAACGGAGCAAGAAGTCGAGGAATCCCACGCTGGGCGAGGTGGTGGTGCCGCTCATGGAGGGCCTGCACACCTTCGCCCGTGGCGACTACGCGTTGAGCGCGGCCCGCATCGAGCCTGTCGAGCCGCGCATCATCGAGATCGGAGGCAGCCACGCGCAACGGGAAGTCTTTCACGACACCTTGCTGGCCGCGGCGCTCCGCGGGCGGCAGGAGCGCGCGATCTCCCTGCTGGAGCGCCGGCTGGCGAAGCGGCCCAATCCCGGCCACTACTGGCAACAGCAGACGGTCGCCTGATGGCCCGGCGATCCCTCGTGATCCGGCGCGGCACCGCGCGCGACGTGCCCACGATCCTGAGCCTGATCCGCGGGCTCGCCGAGTACGAGCGGCTGGCGCACGAGGTCCAGGCCACCGCGTCCCGCGTGCGCACGCACGGCTTCGGCCCGCGTCGGTACTTCGAGACGCTCATCTGCCGCCGCGGCGGCCGCCCGATCGGCTTCGCGCTCTACTTCTTCACGTACTCCACCTTCCTGGCCCAGCCGACCCTCTACCTGGAAGACCTGTTCGTGGTGCCGGAGGAGCGCGGGGCAGGCGCCGGCAAAGCGCTCTTGAAGGCGCTGGCCCGCATCGCGATCCGGCGCGGCTGCGGACGGCTGGAGTGGGCGGTGCTCGACTGGAACCGTCCGGCCATCGGCTTCTACAAGCGACTCGGCGCTCGCCTGCACAAGCAGTGGATCATCACCCGTCTCACCGGGGCTCCGCTGCGGCGGCTCGCGCGCTGACGGGCCCGGCGTGATCCGGCTCGCGGCCGCGCTCGGGATGATGGCGCTCCTCGGGACCGCGCTGCCCGCGGCCGCCCAGTCGATCACCTGTCCCGCGGGGACCAAGCTCGGCGGGGCGGAGACCGAGGTCGGGAAGTTCCAGTGGTGCGAGCAGAGCGCGCCGGGCGGAATAATCCGGCAGGGACCCATGGTGGGATTTCACCCCAACGGGCGCCGGAGCTTCGAGCTCACCTTCGTCGACGGCACGCCGCGCGGCTCGATCCGCGCGTGGTACGAGGGCGGCCAGCCGAGCATGACCGGCGAGACCCGCCCCGACAACGGCACCCTGATCTTGTGGGACGAGCGCGGGCGGCGACGCGCTCAGATCGACGTGAGGGAGCGCCAGGTCCTGACCCAGGCGTGGGACGAGCAGGGGCGCGAGGAGCGCTACGACGAGAAGAAGCTCGCGAAGGCCTTCCCGACCAACCGCAACCTGCCGTTCATCATGAACCTCTTTGCGGTCGGCATCGGCATCCAGTAGCCCTCACGCCACGGCGCCGGTCACCACCGGCGGGATCTGGCCGGCCCACGGGGCGGCGGCCTCGAACGCGGCGGCGGCCTGCAGCACCGCGCCTTCCTGGCGTCGCCGGCCGACGATCTGCAGCCCGACCGGCAGACCGCTCCTCGTGAAGCCGCAGGGCACCGAGATCACGGGCAGGCTGGTCAGGGTGATGCCGTAGGTGAGAAAGAACCATTGCGTGTAGTTTTCCAGCGGCTTGCCGTTGATCTCGGTCGGGTACGGCTGCTCCACTGGGAAGGGCGGGACGGCCACGGTGGGCAGGATCAGCAGGTCGCGGGACTCCATGAACTCCCGCACCCGATGCCAGAGGCGGCTCCGCAGCTTCTCGCCGTTGCCGATCTGCTCCGGAGTGAGCGAGAGCCCCTGCTTGATGTTCCACACGAGGCCCTTTTGCATGACCGGCTCCCAGTCCGCGAGCTTGTCGGCGTGGCGCGCGACCATGCCGAGCCCGCGCGTGGCCAGCACGATCTCGTTGGCCTCGCTGAAGTCGGGACAGGCGTGCTCGACCTTGGCGCCCAGGGAGCGAAAGACGCGGGTGGCCTGCTCGGCCACCGCGGCGACCTCATGATCCACCGGGATGATCCCGGAGAGGTCGGGCGTCCAGGCCACCTTCCAGCCCTTGATCGAGGGTCGCTTGACCGCGGAGTTGAACCGCCGCGTGTCCACCTCGTAGGAGAGGGGAGCCCGATCGTCCGGCCCGGCCATCGCAGATAGCATGAGGGCCACGTCGGGGACCGTCCGCGCCATCGGGCCGGTCACGCTGAGCGAGTCCCATCCCAGGTCCGAGGGGTACACCGGGATCAGGCCCGGGCTGGTCCGGAAGCCGACGACGCCGCAGAACGCGGCGGGCGTGCGCAGCGAGCCACCCAGGTCCGAGCCCTGGGCGAGCGGGCCCATGCCGGTGGCGAGGGCCACCGCGGCGCCGCCGCTCGAGCCGCCGCACGTGAGCGCGGTGTTCCAGGGATTGCGGGTCACGCCGAACACCGCGTTGAAGGTGTTGCCACCGGCGCCGAACTCGGGCGTGTTGGTCTTGCCCACGACGATCGCGCCGGCCCGCTTGAGCCGCTCGACGTACAGCGCGTCCGCCTCCGGCACGTGGTGCTCGAAGATCTTCGAGCCCCAGGTCGTGCGGATGCCCTTGGTCGGCGTCAGGTCCTTGATCGAGATCGGGACGCCGTGCAGCGGGCCGAGCGCGGCGCTCCGGCGGGCGAGGGCGGCGGTCGCCTTCTTCGCGGCAGCCAGCGCCGACTCGCGGACCACCGTGACGTAGGCGTTCACCCGCGGATTGACCGCGTCGATGCGCGCGAGCACGGCCTGCATGACCTCGAGCGGGGACACCTTGCGCGTGCGGTAGAGGCGCTGCAGGGCGGTGGCGGGCACGAAGCACAGGTCGCGGTCGGACACGGGCGTCTCCTGACTGGTGTGGGCTCCGGGACGGAAGCCTAGCACGGGTGCCGGGAAGGAATACCCGGTTTGCTTGACGATTCCGGGGAAGTGCGCCAGCTTGTCGCGCCCTACCCGACCGCTCCCAGGAGGTTCCATGTTCCTTCGAGCCCTCGCCATGTCCGCTCTCGTCGCTTCCGCCGTCCTAACATTCGCCGACCTCGCTCACGCGTCGCCGATCACGTCCATCTCGCACCTGAACAGCTTCCGAGATACGCGCTCGGCCAACGACGTGGGCATCGGCTCCGGCGATATCAATCAGCTCGGCGCCGGCGTGGTGCCGCAGCCCGGGACCACCATGACGGCTGTCCAGGGTGGATTTACCGTCGGACCGATCGTGTGTGCCGGGCTCGCAGTGAACGCTAACTTTTGCGCCGCGGCTCCCCCGTTCAGCTCGCTTCGCACCGGTGCGTGGGCCCTCACGTTCCAGAACGGGACCGACGTGGCCATGGCAACGACGCCGGCGATCGGCAGCATCCCGGCGGCCCCCGTCCCGTTTCCGACCAGCGTGACGATCTCCAATTCGGGAACCACGCCGACCTTGAGCAGGATCGTGCCGGCGGGGTTTACCCCGGACGCGGTGCGGGTGAGCGTGTTCGACAAGAGTGTGCCGTTGGCGAACGGGTAGAAAGACGTGATCTTCGTGAGATCGCTGGCCCCGTCGGAAACCAGCTTCCAGATTCCCGCGATGAATCCTCAGAATCCGGCGCAGCCGCTGCTCAGGCCAAACGGTCAGTACGTGCTCAACGTCCAGCTCATCGAGACTCGCGGACACGTGCCGCTTCTCAACGGTGACGGCAACGACAACATCCTGCGGCGCTCGAGCGCCTTCTTCGATTTTTCGCCGTTGACCGGGCCTCAGCCCGCGGCGTTTCTGCCGACCCGGGGCCCAGGGATCGAGGCGCCCTACAAGTTCGACGTGCGCGCCGTGATCGCCGGCCAGACGATCTTCATCGATCCCTTCGTCGCCGTGGGGTACAAGTACGCCATCGGAGCCGGAGATCCGAACTTCGCCTCGGTATCGCTTCCCGCGGTCGGCGACAACAAATACATCCTGAGCTACCTGAACGGTCTGAACCTCGTCCAGATCCTGTTTGGGGCGAACACCCAGTTCTTCTTTCCGGCGGCCGGCGTCGGGGCCTTCGAGGTGAGCGGCATCGAAGTGTCGGCGAAGCTGGATCCAAACAACGTCACCGCCTTCATCACCGGGTTGACCTTCGTGGCCGACGGTAAGTTCACCGGCACGATGACCCCGGTGGTGACGGAGATAGCGGCCACTCCGGAGCCCGCGACGATTCTCCTGCTCGGCGCGTCGCTGGTGGGGTCGGGGCTCGCGGCCCGTCGACGCCGGCGAGGGCTAGGCTCCCCTCGATCGCGGGCAGCTAGGCGTCCGGCGTTCCGGCCGATCCGCCGTCGGTAGTTGAGGTTCGGCTGGACATGACCTTGCGCGGGTCGAGCGCGTCGCGGAGGCCGTCGCCGATGTAGTTGATGCTGAGCACCGTGAGGAAGATCGCGGTGCCCGGGAAGAGGGCCCAGTGCGGCGCGAAGTCGAGGTTGTCCTTCGCGTCGAAGAGGATGCGGCCCCAGGTCGGGATGTCGGGAGGGAAGCCGAGCCCCAGGAACGACAGCGAGGACTCCGCGATGATGGCGGCAGCCACGTCGATGGTGCCGGCCACGATCACCGGGCCCACCGCGTTGGGCAGGATGTGGCGGACGACCTGGCGGAGGGGGCGCGCCCCGAGGCCGCGCGCGGCCTCGACGAACTCCTTCTCCCGCAGCGAGAGGAACTGTGCGCGCACCAGGCGCGCCACCGGCATCCAGCGCAGGCCGCCGATCACCACGACCACCAGCGCGAAGACGCCCATCTCGGGCCCCAGCACCCGCTTCAGCGAGTCGCGGAACAGATACACCAGGAGCAGGAGCAGTGGCAGCTGGGGCAGGGACAGGAAGAGATCGGTGATGCGCATCAGGGTGTGGTCGGTGGTGCCGCCCACGTGGCCGGCGGCGGCCCCCACCACCGTCCCCACGATGATCGCGATCAGCATGGCCGCCACGCCGACCGCCAGCGAGATACGGCCGCCGTAGAGCATCCGGGCCAGGAGGTCCTGGCCCAGGTCGTCGGTCCCGAGCGGGTGCGCCCACGTCGGCCCCTTCAGCTTGGCCTTGAAGTCGATCTCGTTGATCGGCACGCGATAGACGAAGGGGCCGACCACCACCGCGGCCACCATCAGCAGCAGGACGACCGCGCCGAAGGTGGCCAGGTGGTGCTTGCGGAAGCGCCGCCACGCCTCGCTCCACAGCGACCGCACTGCCGGCGCGCGCGGGGCGGCCAGCCGCCGGTTAACCGCCTCCGCCGCGACTCCGTTCGGCGGAGTCATGGGCTAGCGATACGAGATGCGCGGATCGAGCCAGCCGTACAGCAGGTCCGCGACCAGGTTGAAGATGACGACCAGACAGGAGAACACGAAGGTGATCGCCATGATCACCGGGGTGTCGTTGGCCAGGATCGAGGTGATCAGCAGCGAGCCGATGCCGGGCACGCGGAAGATCTGCTCGGTGATGACCGCGCCGGTGAAGATGCCGGGGATCTGTAGGGCTACCAGGGTGACCACCGGGATGAGGGCGTTGCGCACCACGTGCTTGAGGATCGTGACCCGCTCCGACAGCCCCTTGGCTCGCGCGGTGTTGATGTAGTCGAGGCGCACGATCTCCAACACCGCCGAGCGCACGAACCGGGTCATCGCCGCGCCCTGGAAGAGGCCGAGCACGGTCACCGGCATGATGGCCTGGCGGAGGTTCTCCCAGTACCAGCGCCAGCCGGTGGCGCTGATGTCGGCGCGATAGATGAACGGCAGCCAGTCGAGGTAGATACTGAAGAACAGGATGAACAGGATGCCGGTGAAGAAAGTCGGCAGCGAGAAGCCGATGAAGGCGCACGTGGTGGAGATCTGATCGAAGAGCGAGTACGGCCGCATGGCCGCGTAGATGCCGACGGGCAGGGCGACCAGCAGGCCCAGCAACTGCGCGAGGCCGAGCACCCAGAGGGTGGTGGGCAGCCGCTGCATGATGAGCGTGCCCACGTTGATGCGGCTCACGAACGAGAAGCCCCAGTCGCCCTTGAGCATCGAGGTGAACCAGCGGAGGTAGCGTACCGGGATCGGATCGTCGAGGCCGAACTGGGCGCGCAGATTGGCCCGTACCTCCGGCGGCACGTTCGGGTTGGTGGCCAGCTCCTCGAAGGGATCGCCGGGAGCCAGGCACAGGATGGTGAACAGGACGAGGCTGATCCCGGCCAGCACCGGGATCATGATCAACACCCGCCGGATCAGATACTTCGACATGTCCTCAATCTGCCCGGGGTGGAGAGGGGGTCAGATGCAAGGCGGCGCCCGACGCCGCCACGCGAGGCGTACTCTCTGTACGTCGAGCGTGCCGACGAGGGCGCCAACGAAGCAGATGGCCCCCTATCCGCCCGGGACTAGGCTTCCTTGTGCCAGAACGGGAGCTGCCAGAGATCCGAGTCCCAGCCGCTCTGGGTGAGCTTGAGCTTGTTGTTGATCGCGGACACCCGCGGCCGCCACGCCACCGGGATCGCGACCACGTTCTTGATCACGAGATCGTTCATCTGGATGAACAAGGCCGCGCGCTTGGCCGGGTCCAGCTCGGCCTCGGCCGCCTTGAAGAGCTTGCCGTACTCCTCGCTCTGCCACCGGGTGATGTTGCGACCCTGCCACTTGTTCTCCTTGGACGCGATCTCCCAGGGGGTGAACTGGAGCATGAAGTCCTGGGGATCGGGCATGGTCTCGGTGACCGTGTACATCTGCAGATCGGTGGCGAAGTGCGGGTACGTGTCGAGGTTGGCCGGGTCGGACGAGAAGTACACCGACGCGACCACCGACTTGATCTCGATCTCGATGCCTGCCTTGGCGCAGGCCTGCTTGACGATGGCCTGGGTCTTCTGCCGCGGGGCGTTGATCGAGGTCTGGTACACCATCTTGAGCTTCTTGCCGTCTTTGGCGCGGATGCCGTCGCCGCCCTTCTTCCAGCCGGCAGCCTCCAGGATTTGGTTCGCCTTGTCCACGTTGAACTCCCAGCGATTGTTCTTGGATACGAACGCCGCCGGGGCGTTCAGGAAGTTGGCGGTGGTGAGCGCAGTGCGCCCGTAGATCTGCTCCTGTACCGAGGCGCGGTCGACCAGCAGGCTCAGGGCCTGGCGCACCGCCGGGTCGGTCAGGAAGGGATGCTTACTCTTGATGCTGGAGCGCTCGCCGTCCACCTCGGTCCACGGATCGGTGTTGTTGAGCTGGATGTGCTCGATGTTGCCGGTGGTGACGATATCGACCTTGCCGCGGCCGCCCTGCTCGAAGCGCTTCAGGATCTCGTCCTCCACCTGCATGTTCCACGCGTAGTCGTACTCGCCGGTCTGCATGACCGCGCGCGCCGCCGAGACCGCGTCGCCGCCGCCCTTCATCTCGATCGAGTCGAAGAAGGGTCGGTTTGGGACGTGGTAGTTCGGGTTCAGCTCGCCCTTCACGATGTCACCCGGCTTGAAGTCCACGAACTTGAAGGGCCCAGTGCCGACCGGCTTCAGGTTGTTCGGCGCCTCCCGCGACTTGTCGCCCATGTAGGACTCGAAGAGGTGCTTGGGGATGATCATGCCGTTGACCCCGCAGAAGGCGTTGGCCCAGAACGGCACCGGCTTTTTGAACACGAGCCGGACGCTATGGCTGTCGAGCACGTCGATCTTCTCGATGTCGGTGTAGGAGCCGATCGTCCGCGCCGCGGTCTTGGGATCCTTCACGAACTCCCAGTTAAAGGCCACGTCGGCCGAGGTGAACGGCTTGCCGTCGTGCCAGGTCACGCCCTTTTTTAGCTTCCACGTCACTGAGCGGCCGTCCTTGCTCACGCCGCCGTTCTGGACCGACGGCACCTCGGCGGCCAGCACCGGGAAGAGGTTACCTTCCGGATCGTAGGAGGCGAGGGGCTCGTAGAAGATGCGCGAGCCGTCCTGGTCTTTGGTGCCGGTGGCGAAGTGCGGGTTGAGCAGCGTGGGCGACTGCCACCAGAGGACCTTGAGCTGCCCGCCGCCCCCGCGCTTCGTCGGATTGAACATCGCGGAGCCCTTGGGCTGAGCCTGAGCGACCCCGGCGTGAGCGAGCATCTGGGCCGCGAGGGGTGCGGTCAGGCCCAGTCCCAGCATGGCCTGGACGAACGCGCGGCGACTCAGCGTACCGGCCTTGACCTGGCCGATCATGTGCCTCAGTTCATGCTCTTGCATCAATGGTCCTCCTGGGAGAGTGGTCGGTGGCGACCGGGTTGGATGGCCTTATATACGGCCTCGCCGCTGAAATTGTCAAGTAGTCCGCTGGGTTCCACGCTATGCCAGCTTGTACCAGTACGGGAGCCGCCAGAGGTTGGAGTCCCAGCCGCTGAGATCCAGGCCCTGTAGTCGCGACGCCGCCACCACGACGCCATTGCGCCAGAGCACCGGGATGACGGCTCCGTTCTGGATGACCAGGTCGTTCATGCGGATGAACTGGGCCGCACGCTTGATGGGATCCATCTCGGTCTCCGCCGCCTTCCACAGCCCATCGTATTCCTCGTTGCGCCAGCGGCTGATGTTCCGGCCCGACCACTTGTTCTCCTTGGTGGCCATCTCGGCGGAGGTGAACACCCGCATGCCCCAGAGAGGGTCGACCCCCGTCGTGGTCGTGTACATCTGCAGATCGGCGTAGAAGTGCGGGTACGTGTCCGGATTGGCCGGATCCGAGGCGAAGAACACCGACGCGAGGACCGACTTGATCTCGATCTCGATGCCGACCTTGGCGCACGCGAACTTGATGATCTGCTGGGTCTTCTGTCGCGGGGCGTTCGTGGACGTCTGGTAGAGGAGCTTCAGTCGTTTGGCGTCCTTGGCGCGAATGCCGTCCGCGGCGCGTCGCCAGCCGGCTGCGTCGAGGACCTGATTCGCCCGGTCGACGTTGAAGTCCCAGCGCGTGTTCCGCGAGAAGTACCGCGGCGGCGCGTTCAGGTAGTTCGCGGTGGCTTGCCCCTGCCGGCCGTAGATCTGCTCGTGGACCGCGGCGCGGTCCACCAACAGGGCGAGGGCCTGGCGCACCGCGGGATCGGCGAGCAGCGGATGGGTAGTCTTGACGCTCGAGCGCTCGCCGTCCACCTCGCGCCAGGGATCGGTGAAGTTGCACTGGATGTGCTCGATGTTGCCGGTCGAATAGATCTCGGCGCGACCCTTGCCGCCCTGCTCGAATCGCCGCAGGATGTCGTCCTCAACCTGGATGTTCCAGGCGAAGTCGTATTCGGCGGTCTGCAGCACCCCTCGTGCCGCTGACGCAGCGTCCCCGCCGCCTTTCATCTCGAACGTGTCGAAGAACGGCCGGTTGGGAACGTGGTATCCGGGGTTGATCTCGCCGCGCACGTCGTCGCCGGGCTTGAAGTCGACGAAGCGGTAGGGGCCGGTGCCGACCGGTTTCAGATTCGTCGGGGCCTCGCGTGACTTGTCTCCCTTGTACGCGGCGAACAGATGCTTGGGGATGAGCGCACGGTTTTGCCCGCAGAAGGCCTCGAACCAGAATGGCGTCGGCTGCTTGAATACGACCTTGACCGCGTAGTCGTTGAGTCGCTCGACCCGGTCGATGTCGCGATAGGCACCGATGGTGACCGCCGCGGTCGCGGGGTCGGCCGCGTACTCCCAGTTGAAGACGACGTCGTCCGCGGTGAACGGCTTTCCGTCGTGCCAGGTCACGCCCTTCTTGAGGGTCCAGACGACCCATTTCCCGTCGCGGCCAAGCCCCCCGTTGTCCACACTCGGGATGTCGGCGGCCAGCACGGGCGCCAGATTTCCGTCGGGATCGTAGGCGGCGAGCGGCTCGTAGAAGATGCGCGAGCCATCCTGGTCCTTGGTACCGGTGGCGAAGGCCGGATTGAGCAGGGTGGGGGCCTGCCACCAGAGGACCTTGAGGGGCCCGCCGCCGCCTCGCCGGGTCGGGGTGAACGCGGGGGCCTTCGGTTGAGCGGCCACGACCCCGGCCGAGGCGAGGATCTGCGCGGCCATGGGCGCCGTCAGCCCCAGCCCGAGCATGGTCCGGACGAAGGAGCGCCGGGACAGCCGGCCGGCCTTGACGTCGGAGATCATCTCGCGGAGGACGTGCTCGTCCATAGTGATCCTCCTCAGGTCGCGGTGCGTGAGGTGAGCATGCGCACCGCCACGTCGAGGGCTTCGAGCATGCTCTCGGGATTGGCGATGCCCTTCCAGGCCCGGTCGAACGCGGTGCCGTGGTCCACCGAGACGCGGAGGAACGGCAGTCCCACCGTCACGTTGACGCCGGAGAGCCCGGTCCAGGTGCCGCTCTTCTCGTCGTAGTTGAATCCGAGCGTCTTCACCGGGACGTGCCCCTGGTCGTGGTACATCGCGACCACGATATCGAACTCGCCGCCGCGGGCGCGCGAGAACAGCGTGTCGGCGGGCAGGGGGCCGTGCACGTCGAGTCCGGCCCGCCGTGCGTCCTCGATGGCCGGGGTGATCTGGGTCTTCTCCTCGTCGCCGAAGAGGCCGTCCTCGCCCGCGTGCGGATTGAGCCCGCACACCGCGATGCGCGCCCGCGGCCGGCCCAGCCCGGTCATGGTCTGCTGGGCCAGGTGGATCACGCGCCCGACCCGCTCGCGCGTGACCAGATCCGGAACGCGGCGCAGCGCCACGTGGGTGGTGACGTGGATGACCCGCAGCTCCTTGCCCATCAAGAGCATCGCGAAGTCCTTCGTGTTGGTGAGCCGGGCCAGGATCTCGGTGTGCCCGGAGTGCTGCACGCCCGCGGCGGCGAGCGCTTCCTTGTTGACCGGCGCGGTGACGATGCCGTCCGTCGCGCCGGCCTGGCAGAGGCGGACGCCGGTCTCGATGTAGGCGTACGCGGCGCGCCCGGCCTCGGCGCTGACCGTGGACTTCGGCAGGGTGGCCGCATTCACGTTAGCCAGGTCGAGACACTCGAGCCCACCCGCCTCGAAGCGGCATGCGTCGATGGATTTGACCGCGTGCAACCGAAGTGGCGACCGCAACAGGGCCATGGTCGCCTCCATCACCGAGCGATCGCCGATGACCACCGGTCGGCAGGACGCGGTCACCTCGGGCTGCGCCAGCGCCTTCGCGGTGATCTCGGGACCCACGCCCGCGGGATCGCCCATGGTGATGCCGAGCACGGGAACGCGAGAGGCGGTCACGAGGTTCCTCCCAGGAGGGCGTCGAAAACGGTCGAGCGGAATCCGCCCGCCTTGGTGAGCAGGGAGATCTCGCGGCCGCCGCGCAGGACGAGCCGGCCCAGGGCCAGCCCGTCGGCGGGGGCGCCGACGAGATCGAAGCGCCGCGGGGCGAGCGCCCGGATCAACG
>DATFWA010000059.1:0-2505 GCA_035259825.1 Candidatus Methylomirabilota bacterium
CTGTTGTTGACAAGTGATCTGTCCGGGGGCTTTTGACAAGTGATCTGTCCGCTTTTAGTGGCAAGACCGGTCAGGCGGCGCGCGTGACGAGCGGACGCCCGGTGGCGGTGTACCGGCCCAAGCAACGCGGTCCCCACCAGATCGAGTGCCGGCCATCGAGGTGGCGCCGGACGAGCACGGGCAAGCCCGCACAGCTGCGGCGGCCCCGCTGCTTGTCGATCTGTAAGACCACGCGATCCAAGACGACGGTATTGTCTCGCGCAACGGTGCGGGCCTCTTCATGACAGAGGATCGGCTCGAGGTCCACGCGGCCGAGGGGCACGAAGGCGGAGGTGGGATCGGCCGGGGCGCGGCCAAAGGTGGCGTTCAGGGTCGGCACGAAGCGCTGGCGCAGATAGCGATTGGCCGCCTCCAGGGTGCGGATCTGGGCCACCCGCAGTTCGTTCACGAGCCGATCCTGCAGCGTGCGATTCATCCGCTCGCTCCGGCCCCGCGCTTGCGGCGAGAAACTCACGATGTGCTCGATGCCGAGTTGGGCCAGCGCGCGGCCCACCTGGGTCACTTTCGCGCGATCGGGGGCGGTGCCGGAGGTCGGCGTGTGCACTGCCCAGCTGGCCCGGTCGGTGTAGATGGCCCCCGGAATCCCGTACTGCTCCAGGATCACGCGCAGGGCGGTCAGGATGGCGCCCAGACTCTCGCCGCCCTCGATCAGGTGGGCATAGAGCACGCGCTTGGTGGCGTCGTCCACCGCGACGATCATGGTCTGCCACTGTTCGGGCACCAACGCGAGCCAGCGGTGGCGGCTGCCGTCGAGGTGGACCAGCTCGCCCCAGCACGGCCGCGGCTCACGGCGCCGCCGGTGGCGGCCGCGCGCCCGGTGTTTGGGCAGCAGGCCCGCCTTCTGCAGGGCCGTTTTCACATACGTGTAGGAGAGCGTCACCCCGTGCTCGCGGCGGGCGATCTGGTAGAAGTGCCGCGCGTTGAAGCCCGCGTACTGCTCGCGATAGAGCCGCAAGAAGCGCTCGCCGTCGGCGAAGGGGGCCCGCCGCGGCGAGGGCCGACCGCGCCGGCGGTCGAGGAGCCCGAAGTAGCCATCGCGCGCAAACCGCCCGCGCCAGCGGCGCAGACTGCGCGGCGTGCAGCCGATGATCTCTGCCGCCTGGATCCAGGTGATCTCCCCGCTCATCGCACGCAGCACCACCTCACGGATCGTCATGGCCCGCTCCAGGGCCACCGGCGGATAGAGCATGCTGGGCCTCCCAGCCGACACTCTGACTCGCCAGGGCCTGCAGAGCGGACAGTTCACTTGCTCCGAAAAGCGGACAGATCATGTGCTCCCTACATTACACGGGCCGGCCTCTTGACGTTGCGCGGGTTTCATCGGATCCTCCGCGCGTAGGGTCCCGTAGCACCTCCTCCTGATCCCGGATCGCGTCCCTGAGTCACAGGCGGTGAGCCCCCGGCGAGTGTCACCGGGAGGCTCGAGGGTAGAAGCACCAAACGGCCGGATCGTCGTTCGGGAGGTGTCCGATGACGCTCGTCACCCTCTTGGCGCTCGCGATCGGTTCGCTCCTGGCCGCTCCTTCCGTCTGGGCGCAGTCACCGGACACCCCACGCCGCGGCGGCGTGCTCCTGGCGGCCATCGGCGCCGACGCGCCGAGTCTCGACCCGCATCAGGAGCAGACCTTCGCGACCATCCAGCCGGTCGCTCCGCTCTACAGCACGTTGTTACAGATCGATCCCTACAGCTATCCGAACGTCATAGGCGACGCGGCGAGCGAGTGGAAGATCTCGCCCGACGGACTCACGTACACGTTCAAGATCCGGCCGGGCATCCGCTTCCACGACGGCTCGCCGCTGACGGCCGCCGACGTCAAGGCCAGCTTCGACAAGATCATCTTTCCGCCTGACGCAGTCCGCAGCATCCGCAAGGAGCACTACTCGGCGGTGGCGAGCGTGGAGGCCCCGGACCCGAGCACGGTGGTGTTCAAGCTCAAATTCCCCTCCGCCTCGCTGTTCACGAACCTCGCCCATCCAATGAACGTCATCTTTCCAAAGAAGTACCTCGACAAGGATCCGAACTACTTCAAGACCAACGTCATGGGCTCCGGACCCTTCAAGCTCAAGAGCTACACCCGCGGCTCGACGTTCGAGGGTGAGCGCAACCCCGACTACTTCGTCAAGGACCGACCGTACCTCAACGGCTACAAGTTCTTCATCAGCACCGAGACATCCGTGCGCGCCGCCGCGATCCGCTCCGGACGCGCCTACATCGAGTTCCGCGATCTGCCCATGTCCGAGGTGGACGCGATCCGGAAGCACCTGGGTGACAGGGTCGCGCTTCAACAGACGCCCTTCGTCATCCACTTCGACATTTCCATGAACAACACCGTGAAGCCGTTCACCGACATTCGCGTACGGAAGGCCCTCAACCTCGCGATCGATCGGTACACGGCGGGCAAGGTCCTCCAGGGTCTCACCGGCCTGCGGGACGTCGGAGCCTTC
>DATFWA010000060.1:0-12963 GCA_035259825.1 Candidatus Methylomirabilota bacterium
GCGGCGGAAAAGTTCGCCGCGGGGGCCAAGGTCGCGGTGGAGCGCGCGATCCGCGAGCTGCAGGAGCTGCGGCGCGAGCAGTCCTCGAACATCGTGATCCCGGATCGCATGCCGCCGGATCTGGGAGGGCGCGGCGGACCGCGGGGCCCCGGCCGGATACAGCTCTGAGCGCGAGGGCGCAATGAACCTGCTGCGTCCGATCGACCGTCAGGTGTCCGTCGGGGGTCTGCGCTTCCACGTGCTCGACTGGGGCGGCGAGGGCCGCCAGCTCCTGCTCCTGCTGCACGGCTTTACCGGTCACGCGCACGCCTGGGACACGCTGAGCATCGCGCTGCAGCCGCACTTCCACGTCTACGCGCTCGATCAGCGCGGGCACGGCGACAGCGATCCCGCCGACGTCTACGGGCCGATCGCCGCGTTCGACGATCTGGCCGGCGTGGTCGACCAGCTCGGGCTGGCCCCGGTGGTCATGGTCGGGCTCTCGATGGGCGGCCGCAATGCGATCTACTTCGCGGCCAAGCGGCCCGAGTCGGTGCGGAAGCTGGTCATCCTCGACATCGGCCCCGAGATCAGCAAGCGCGCGGCCCAGGCGCCGCCGGGGCCGCCGGAGCCGGAGTTCTGGGACAGCATCGAGCAGGCCGCGCAGCACCTCTTCCGCGGCAACCCGTATCCGGGCATTCACTACTACCGCTGGGTGGCGGCCACGAGCCTCTGGCAGCGGCCCGACGGCCGCATCGTGTGGGCCTGGCATCCGAGTGTGAAGACGCTGCGCTCGACCGTCGAGGTCGACTGGTGGGGTCTCCTGCGGACGATCCCGGTTCCCACGCTGGTGCTGCGCGGCGAGGAGAGCCCGATCCTGGACCGCGACGTGGCCGAGCGTATGGCGCGCGAGCTGCCGAAGGGCGCCTTCGTGGAGATCCCGCACGCCGTCCATACCCTGCACGAGGACAATCCGGACGCGGTGCTGGCCGCGCTGAGGGCGTTCCTCGAATTCTGATCGGAGACCCGTCATGGCGGTGGTGAGACTCGAGGTGACGCGGCGTGAGCCCGTGCTGGGCGGCGCGCGGTTCGGCGCGGGAGGCGCCTACGAGAAGATCGAGGGCGTGGTCCACTTCGCGGTGGACCCGGCCCGGCCGGTGCACGCGCCGATCGCCGACCTGTCGTTGGCGCCGCGCAACACGCATGGTCTCGTCGAGTCGTCGGCCGACTTCTACCTGCTGCGCCCCGTCGACGGGGGCCGCCGCCGGCTCCTCCTGGACGTTCCCAACCGCGGCCGCAAGATCGCGCTCGGCATGTTCAACAGCACGCCGCGCTCGAACGATCCGACCACCCGCGAGGACTTCGGCAACGGGTTCCTCATGCGCCACGGCTACACGGTGGCGTGGATCGGGTGGCAGCCCGACGTCCCGCGACGCGACGGGATGATGGCGCTGACCGTTCCGCGCGTGACAGGGGTCTCGGAACGGGTGCGCTGCGAGTTCCGGCCCAACGCGCGGGTGGACGTGCTGCCGCTGGCCGACCGCTACCACATCCCGCATCCGGTCGCGCGCCCGGAGGATCCCGACGCCGAGCTGCACGTGCGGGAGCACGCCGACGCGCCCTCCGTCGCGGTGCCGCGCTCGGCCTGGCGCTTCCCGGACGCCTCCTCCGTCGCCCTCGACGGCGGATTCACGCCCGGCCGCATCTACGAGTGCTACTACCGCGCCGAGAATCCGCCGCTGGTCGGGCTCGGCTTCACCGCGGTGCGCGATACCGCCTCGTTCCTGCGCTGGGCCGGGACCGAGCAGGGCAACCCGTGCGCGGACGCCGTCGACCACTCGTACGTGTTCGGCGTGTCGCAGAGCGGCCGCTTCCTCCGTCATCTCCTCTACCTGGGGCTCGACGAGGACGAGGCCGGCCGGTTCGTATGGGACGCGGTGGTGCCACACGTGGCCGGCGCGCGGCGCGGCGAGTTCAACTGCCGCTTCGGTCAGCCCTCGCTCAACGCGCTGCACGCGGTCGGTAGCCTGTTCCCGTTCACCGACGGCGAGCAGGAGGATCCGGTGACCGGCCAGCGCGGAGCGCTGCTCCACCGGCTCTCCGCGCGGGCCACCCCGCCGCGCATCTTCACCATCAACACCGCGGCGGAGTACTGGCGGGGCGACGGCTCGCTGGTGCACACCGACGTGACCGCCAAGCAGGACGTGACGCCGCCACCGTTCGTGCGGCAGTACTTCTTCGCGGGCACGCAGCACACGCCCGGGGCCATCCCGCCGCCGCCCGCCGACCCCAATACCGGCGGCCGCGGGTTCCACACCTTCAGCGTGGTGGACTACTCGCCCCTGCTGCGGGCGGCGTTGGTCAACCTGGACCGGTGGGTGACCGAGGGCGTCGAGCCGCCGCCAAGCGCGGTGCCGCGGCTGGCCGACTCCACCGCGGTGGCCGCCGAGACCACGCGGAGCGTGTTCGCGGCGATGCCCGGCGTGCGCTTCCCCGAGCAGGTGCAGCGGCCGCTGCGTCTCGACTTCGGCTCCGAGGTGGACCGCGGCATCGTGACCCTGCCGCCGAAGATCGGCGCGCCGTACGTCACGGTCGTCCCCGCGGTGGACGGCGACGGCAACGATCGACCGGGCATCCGCCCGTCCGAGCTGCGCGTGCCGCTGGCCACGTTCACCGGTTGGAACCCGCGGCATCCCGATCAGGGCGCCCCGGGCGATCTCATGGCCATGATGGGATCGACGCTGCCGTTCGCCCGCACCGCCGCGGAGCGCGCGCGCACCGGCGATCCGCGCCCCGCGATCGAGGAGCGCTACACGGGACGTGACGACTACCTTGCGCGTGTGAGGAGCGACGCCCGGATCATGGTGGCGGCGCGCCATCTGCTCGCCGAGGACGTGGACGCGGTGGTGGATCGGGCCGCCTCGCTCTGGGACCTGCTCTGCCCGCGCTGACCGGTCCGCCGCCCGCCCCGCCCTCGCTGCTCCATCGGCGCATGATCGACCTGCCGCCCAGCGTGGCCGACCTCTGCGCGTCGCTCCGCTCCACGTCGTGACCGGCTCGTCGATATCGGTGCAGCGCCTGAGCCGATGGTGGGGCGCCACCCGCGCGGTCGACGACGTGAGCTTCGAGGCCGCGGCCGGGAAGATGCTGGTGCTGCTGGGCCCGTCTGGCTGCGGCAAGTCCACCACGCTGCGCCTGATCGCCGGCCTGGAGGTGGCCACCAGCGGACGCGTCTTCATCGGTGGGATGGACGTGACGGATCGGCCCCCGGCGGAGCGGCGTCTGTCGATGGTGTTCCAGTCCTACGCGTTGTTCCCCCACCTTTCGGTGGCCGAGAACATCGTCTTCGGCCTGCGGGTCCGCCGCGTGGGAGCGGCCGAGCGGCAGAAAAGGCTCACGCGGGTGGCCGACCTCCTCGGCCTGAGCGCGCTGCTCGGGCGCAAGCCCGCGCAGCTCTCGGGCGGACAGCAGCAGCGGGTGGCCCTCGGCCGCGCGCTCATCGCGGAGACGCCGGTGTGCTTGATGGACGAGCCCCTGTCGAACCTGGACGCGCAGCTGCGCCTCGAGATGCGGCGCGAGATCCGCGCGCTACAGGAGAACCTCGGGATCACCATGGTGTACGTCACGCACGACCAGAGCGAGGCCATGACCATGGCCGACCAGATCATCTTGCTCCGCGATGGCCGCGTCGAGCAGGACGCGCGGCCGGACGTGCTCTACGCGCGTCCGGCCAGCGCCTTCACCGCCCGGTTCATCGGCACGCCGCCGATGAACATCCTGACCGCGCCGGGCGGAATCCTGATCGGAGTGCGGCCGGAGGACATCCGGGTGGCGGCGGAGCCCGGGCCCCGGACGGTGGAGGCCCGGGTGAGCAGCGTCGAGTATCTGGGAGCCGATTCGATCCTGCTCTGCGCGGCCGCCGGGCAGACCATCGCGGTGCGCGCCCCCGGCCGGGTCGACCCGGCGGCCGGCCGCACGGTGCATCTCGCGTGGCGCAAGGACACGACGCACGTGTTCGATGCCAAGACCGGCCGCCGTCGTGACGACGTCGCCGACCTGTCAACCCTGTCTCGATCGTGAGGAGACCATCCATGATGGCAAGACTGCTCGCAGGCCTGCTGCTCGCTGCGCTCTGCGCGGGGGGCGCGCCGGTGGCCGCCCAGGCGCCGGTCGACCTGACCTTCTACTACCCGGTGGCGGTGGGAGGTCCGGTCACCAAGATCATCGACGGGCTGGCCGCCGACTTCGAGAAGGAGAACCCGGGCATCCGGGTCAAGCCGATCTACGCGGGCACCTACCAGGAGACCATCGTCAAGGTGCTCACCGCGCTGAAGAGCGGCGAGCCGCCGCAGATGTCGGTGCTGCTGTCCACCGACATGTTCACGCTCATCGACGAGGACGCGATCGTGCCGTTCGACGAGATGGCCACGAGCGCCGAGGACCGCACCTGGCTCAAGAGCTTTTTCCCGGCCTTCATGCTCAACAGCCAGAGCGGCGGCAAGACCTGGGGCATCCCGTTCCAGCGCTCCACCATCGTGTTGTATTGGAACAAGGAGGCCTTCAAGGAGGCCGCGCTCGATCCGAACAAGCCACCCGCGACGTGGGCCGAGCAGGTCGAGTACGCGCGCAAGCTCACCCGGCGCGACGCGGGCGGCAACGTCACGCAGTGGGGCATCGAGGTGCCGTCGTCCGGGTTCCCCTATTGGCTCTTCCAGGGCTTCACCACCCAGAACGACGTGCTGCTGATGAATCCGGCCGGCAACGAGACCTACTACGACAAGCCGGCGGTTGTGGAGGCGTTGCAGTACTGGGTGGAGTTGAGCATCAAGCACAAGGTCATGCCGACCGGCATCATCGAATGGGGCACGACGCCGAAGGATTTCTTCGAGCGCAAGACCGCGATGATGTGGACGACCACCGGCAACCTCACCAACGTGAAGAACAACGCCAAGTTCGAGTTCGGCGTGGCGATGCTGCCCGCGGGCAAGCGGCGCGGCTCGCCGACCGGCGGGGGCAACTTCCACATCTTCAAGAAGAGCACGCCCGCGCAGCAGGCGGCCTCGCTGAAGTTCATCAAGTGGGTCACCTCGCCGCCGCGCGCCGCGCAGTGGGGCATCGACACCGGCTACGTGGCGGTGCGGCCGGACGCGTGGGAGACGCCGGCGATGAAGCAGTACGTGGCCGGCTTCCCGGCAGCGGCGGTGGCGCGCGATCAGCTCCAGTACGCGGTGGCCGAGCTGTCCACCCACGACAACCAGCGCGTGACCAAGGCGCTCAACGATGGCCTGCAGGCGGCGCTCACCGGCGCCAAGACGCCCGACCAGGCCATGAAGGACGCCCAGCGTGAGGCCGACCGCATCCTGCGGCCGTACCGCCGGTAGCGCGTGGCCCTGACGTGCGGTGGGCGGGGCCGGCGGGCGCGGGGTGGCGGGGGCCCTCCCGGGAACACGCTGACTCGCTGCCCGCTGTCGGCACTCGTGACGAGCCACGAGACAGAGGCTGTCGGCTTCGACTACCCGCAGAAGACACGGTTCCCGGGAGGGCCCCCGCCACCCCGCGCCCGCCGGCCCCGCCCATCGCACATGGTTGAGATGCAGCACCGCATTCGCAGCTGTTCCGCGGTGGACGCCGTTCGCCGGTTGGTGTGTTCGTGAATTCTGGCGGGTGGCGGATGCAGGTGCAGGGGTGGCTGCTGTTGCTGCCGGCGGCGGTGTTGCTGGTGGCGTTCACGCACTTTCCGGTGGGGTCGACGCTGTATCACAGCTTCTTCTCAAACCCGAAGCCGGGGCGGGCGGCGGTGTGGGTCGGCGCGGACAATTACCGGGCGATGGTCGAGGACCCGGTGTTCTGGCAGGTGCTGGGGAACAACCTGTGGTTCGCGCTCGGAACGATCCCGCTCTCGATCGGGCTGGCCATGCTGATGGCGGTGTGGGTGAACGGGCGCATCGCGGGCCGCTCACTGCTGCGCCTGTCGTTCTTCACTCCGACCGTGCTGCCGATGATCGCGGTCGCCAACATCTGGCTCTTCTTCTACACGCCGGGCTACGGTCTGCTCGAGCAGGTGACCGGGCTGCTGGGCCTGCCGAGCCACAACTGGCTCGGCAGCCGGGGCACCGCGCTGGGCTGCCTGGTGGTGGTGACGGTGTGGAAGGAGGCCGGCTTCTTCATGATCTTCTATCTGGCCGCGCTGCAGTCGCTCTCGCCGTATCTGGGCGAGGCGGCGGCCCTGATGGGCGCGAGCCCGTGGTACTTCTTCCGCCGGGTGACGTTCCCGCTGCTGATGCCGACCACGCTCTTCGTGCTCGTCAACGCGGTGATCAACTCCTTCCGCCTCGTGGACCACATCGTGGTGATGACCAAGGGCGGGCCGGACAATGCCACCGCGCTGCTGCTCTACTACATCTACGACGTCGGCTTCAAGTTCTGGGATCAGGCCTACGCGGCGGCGCTCACCCTGGTGCTGCTCGTGATCCTCGCCGCGGTGGCGCTGGGCCAGTTCGTGCTGCTCGACCGGCGGGTGCACTACCAGTGAGCCATCCACGATGAAGGCAGGCCGCGTGCTGGAGACCGCGGGCGCCTGGCTGCTCGGTGTCTTGTGGGCGCTGCCGCTGGCCTACGCGGTGTGGAC
The DNA here is from genome assembly GCA_035259825.1 of Candidatus Methylomirabilota bacterium. Taxonomy (GTDB): domain Bacteria; phylum Methylomirabilota; class Methylomirabilia; order Rokubacteriales; family CSP1-6; genus CAMLFJ01. Next base: position 6,608 of record DATFWA010000060.1, read on the forward strand.
TGCCTTCCACCCCGCGGAGTTCTCGACTCGGTTCGTGTTATCCGCGCCGCTCACCCTCGAGAACTTCGCCAAGGCGTGGGAGGCGGCGCCGTTCGCGCGCTACTTCGTCAACACCACGCTGCTGGTGACGATGATCCTGGCCGCCCAGCTCGTGCTCTGCACGCTCGCCGCCTACGCCTTCGCGCGTTTCGCCTTCGCGGGGCGCTCGGTCGCGTTCCTGCTGGTGCTCGTCCAGCTCATGATCATGCCGGACGTGCTGATCGTGGAGAACTACCGGACCATGAGCCGGCTCGGCATCCTCGACACCCTCGGGGCCATCGGGCTGCCCTACATGGCCTCCGCATTCGGCATCTTCCTGCTCCGCCAGACCTTCAAAACCGTGCCGAAGGAGCTCGACGAGGCGGCGCGGGTGGAGGGAGCGGGCGCACTGGAGACGCTCTGGCGCGTCTACGTCCCGCTGGCCCGGCCGGTCTACATCGCCTACGGGCTGGTCTCTATCAGCTACCACTGGAACAATTTTCTTTGGCCACTGATCGTCACGAACTCGGTGCAGTCCCGGCCGCTGACGGTGGGACTGCAGGTCTTCTCCTCGGGCGATCAGGGCGTGGACTGGTCGATCATCACCGCGGCGACCCTCATGACATCGGGGCCGCTGCTGGTCGCGTTCTTGCTCTTCCAGCGCCAGTTCGTGCAGAGCTTCATGCGCGCCGGCATCCGCTGAGCGCGAGCCCGGCGCTGCGCTCAGGTCACGGCGCGGTGTACGCGGTCTTCACCGTGGTGTAGAACTCGGCGGCGTAGCGCCCTTGCTCCCGCGGCCCGTACGAGGACGCCTTCCGTCCCCCGAAGGGGACGTGGTAGTCCACGCCGGCGGTCGGGAGGTTGACCATCACCATGCCGGCCTGGGAGTTCCTCTTGAAGTGCGAGGCGTGCTTCAGCGAGGTGGTGACCACGCCCGACGAGAGGCCGAAGGGCGTGTCGTTGGCCACCGCGAGGGCCTCGTCGTAGTCGCGCACGCGAATCACGCTGGCCACCGGGCCGAAGATCTCCTCGCGGTTGATCCGCATGGCGTTGGTGGACTCGGTGAAGAGCGCGGGCGAGAGGTAGAAGCCGCGCGCATCGCGCTTCAGGGTCTCACCGCCCCAAGCGAGCCGGGCCCCCTCCTTCTGGCCGACCTCCAGATAGCGGAGGTCCTGATCGAGCTGGCTCTGGTCAACCACGGGGCCGATGTCCGTGCCGTCTCGCAGGGCGTCGTCCACCTTCAAGGCTTTGAGCCGGTCGACCATCGAGGCCACGAATCGATCGTGGATGCCTTGGGCGACGATGAAGCGGCTCGAGGCGGTGCAGCGCTGGCCGGTCGAAAAGTACGCGCCCTGGGTGGCGCAATTGACCGCCACGCCGAGGTCGGCGTCGTCGAGGATCACCAGCGGGTTCTTGCCGCCCATCTCGAGTTGCACCTTCCCCATGCGACCCACGACCTTCTGGGCGACGGCCCGGCCGGTCTCGACCGACCCGGTGAAGCTCACGCCGGCGACTTCGGGTGAACTCAAGATGGCCTCTCCGACCACCGCGCCCCGCCCCATCACCAGGTTGAATACTCCGGAGGGAAGCCCAGCCTGACTGATGATGTCGGCCAGCGCCCAGGCGCAGCCCGGCACGAGATCGGCCGGCTTGAAGACCACGCAGTTGCCGTGGGCGAGGGCCGGTGCGATCTTCCAGGCCGGGATCGCGAGCGGAAAGTTCCACGGCGTGATGATGCCGACCACTCCGATCGGCTCGCGGGTGATCTCCACGGTGACGCCCGGCCTGACCGAGGGCACCTGCTCGCCGGTCAGGCGCACTACCTCGCCCGCGAAGAACTTGAAGATGTAGCCGGCCCGGGCCGCCTCGCCGATGCCCTCGGGAAGGGTCTTGCCCTCCTCGCGGGATAGGAGCGTGCCGAGCTCGGTCTTGCGCTTGAGGATGGTGTCGCCGATGCGATCGAGGGCATCGGCCCGCTCCTGGAGGTTGCCTCGCGCCCATCCCGGGGCCGCCGCCACCGCGGCCGCGATGGCCCGGTGTGCCTGCGCCGCATCGGCCCGCGTGTACTCGCCGACCACGTCGTCGAGATTCGAGGGATTCAGGTTCCGGTTCGTCTCGACGCCCGACATCCATTCTCCCGCGACTAGATTGCCGTGTGCCGTCATGTAGGCTGCTCCATCGATCGGGTATGAACTGCCCGTCAGGCCGGCGCGAAGATGCCCTCCGCCTGCCCGACCGCGGACGACTCGCCGGGCTCCGAAGACGACGGAACCGCGAACGCGGCGTCGCGCTGGAGCACCGGCATGACTCGGTCGGCGAACAGCCGCATGTTCAGCTCCGCCTCGTGGTGCGGCATCCCGCCGAAGGCGAACTCGGTGACCAGGTGGTCGAGGCCAGTGAGGCGCCGCAGCTCGGCCAGCTGCTGGAGACACTCGTCGGGCCTGCCGACGACCTGGATCTTCACGTAGAAGTCTGCCGCCTTCTGCCGGAAGTTGGCGTCCTTCATCTTGGCGTAGGTCTTGGCGGTCGCGCCGTACGACTCGTAGCCCTTCACCGAGGCGAGATGGCCGTCCGAGAAGTGGTAGTGGGCGTCGATCGAGTCGAACTTGCGGCTGAGGTACTTCACCGCGCGCTCGTGCGCCTCGGTCCGGCTCTCCGCCACCGAGATGTTGGTCAGGATGATCGGCGGCCGCGGCTGGTGTCCCACGCTCTGCGCGATCTCCCGATAGCGCCGGATGTCCTCGGCGGCCTTCGGCCACTCGTTCTGCATGATGACCAGTACCCCGAATCCAAGCTTGGCCATGATCTCGGCCGACTCGGGACTCACCGAGGAGGCGTAGATGCGCCGCTCCGGATGGGAGATCGGGCGGGGGCGAATGGACGTCCGCGGGATCGTGAAGAACTCGCCCTGCCACTCGAACACGTCCTGGCTGAGCGCGCGGACCACGATCTGCGCGGTCTCCACGAAGCGCGCCCGCGCTTCCTCCATCGGGATCCTGAATCCGGCGTACTCCACGCTCGCGGCGCCCCGGCCGAACCCGAGGAGCACCCGGCCGCCGGACAGGATGTCGAGCAGGGCGATTTCCTCGGCGACCCGGACCGGGTCGTGCCACGGCAGCACGATCACCGCGGTGCCGAGGATGACGCGCTTCGTCCGGCCCGCGAAGTAGCTGAGCAGCTGGGTCGGGGACGGCGACATGGCGTAGCCGGTGAAGTGATGCTCCAGCGCGAACAGCGAATCGAATCCCAGGGGCTCGGCGAGATCACCCAGCGCCAGATGATCGGCGAGCACGGCGGCATCCGGCCGGCCTTCTTGGGTCAGCATGTTCAGGGCGACTCCGACCTTCATGGCGCGTACCTCCGCGAGCGTTCGTTCAGGCCACGCCGCGCTGGCGCGCGGCAACCGCGTCGCGTTGGTCTGACGAATTGTAGTTGGCGTCGTACCACCAGTCGAGGTACTCCGCGTAGCTGATGGGGGGATAGCGCGCCGGATTGCCCGGCCCCTGGCACGTGGGCAGGCACGCGATGTCGGTGTCGAGGTGCGGCCCCATGAAGTAGGGGATCGCGTAGCGCGGACGGCCCACCGGCGGCAGGGCACGGTGCGGGGTGGACTTGAAACGGTTGTTCGTCCACCGCTGCATCATGTCACCCGAGTTCACCGCGAAGGAGCCGGGCACGTAGGGCACGTCCACCCACGTGCCGTCCGGCATGCGCACCTGGAGCCCGGGCACCTCGCTCTGGGCGAGGAAGGTCATGAAGTTAGAGTCGGTGTGGGGCGCGATGCCGAACTGGTTCGGCTCGGCCGGCACCGGCGGGTAGTGGGTCAGCCGGAAGCTGAACTGAGTCTCCGCGAAGGCCGCGTCGAAGGCGTCCGTCGGCAGGTCGAGAGCCAGCGCGCAGAGCGGCAGGAGCTGCCGGCCGAGCGCGTCCACCGCGTCGGTGTAGGCGAGCACCGCCTCGCGAAAGCCGGGCAGGCTCGCCGGCCACTGGTTCGGTCCCGCGAACCGGCGTCCCGCCCGCACGAGCGGGTCCTCCGGCCCTCGCTCGCGCTTCACGAAGAACGCCTCGTTGAGATCGGGCTTGTCGTTGGCGTTGACGTCCGAGGTCCACACCGCGTACCGCCCGAGCATCATGTACCCGTTGTTGTGCTCGTTCATGCGCAGGGCGAGCTTGGCCTCCATCGGCTGCGCGTGGAAGCGGCGGGCCTCGGCGAAGGTGGCGTCGATCAGGGCTTGCGGGACGCGATGGTTCACGATCACGAAGAAGCCGACCTCGTGCAGCGCGCGGCCCAGCTCGACCGCGGTGGCGGCCAGGGCGTTCGGGCGGCCGGCCAGATACGGTTCGAGGTCGATGACGGGGATCATGGTGAGCGATCAGGGCGTCGAGCGCGCGCGGCCGTTGCGCAGCAGCGCGCCCGGCAGGGCGCCGTCGGCCGCGACCGCGTCGCGGCCGCCGCGTCGGACGATCGTGCCGTTCACGATCACCGCCTCGATCCCGCTCGCGTCGGCCACCAGGCGGTCGGCCCCGGCCGGCAGGTCGTGCACGCGGCGCAGCTTGCTGGCGCCCACGGTGGCCGGATCGAAGACCACAACGTCGGCGGCCAGCCCGTTGGCGAGACGGCCGCGGTCGGTGATCCCGAACACCTCCGCCGGCCGCGAGGTGAGCATGCGAATCGCCTCGGGCAGCGCGATGGCCTGCTTCTCTCGCACCCAGCGGCTTAGGAGGTGGGTCGAGAAGCACGCGTCGCAGAGCTGGCTGGCGTGCGCGCCCGCGTCGGAGAGCCCCAGCACCGTGTCGGGCTCGGTGAGCAGCTCGATCACCTCGGCCTCGTCGTGGTTGAAGACCGCCATCCGGAACCGCGCCTCGAGGTTCGTGGCGAGCGCCATGTCGAGCACGAGATCGGTGGGGTCTACCCCCCGCTCCGTTGCCACCTCGGTCACCATGCGCTCCTCGAGCGACGGATCGGGCGGATACCAGGAGATCCAGGTCCGCGCCCAGCTCAGCCCCGCGAACACCGCCCCCTTCTTCGGACGGTCGAAGCTCTCCTTGAAGGCGCGCCGGAAGTCGGGATCGCGGTAGAGCCGGACCTTGCCGTCGAAATCGGCGACCGAGATCGGCTTGAAGACCGACATGCTCTCGAAGATGAACGGCTCCCGGAACTGGAACTCGAAGTTCAGCGTCCGGCAGGTGACCTGGGGCACCACGTTCAGGCCCTGCTTGACCAGCGCGCGGGACTTGTCGAGCAGCTCGCGGTGGGAGCCAGGCCCCATCATGCCGGCCAGGAGCGCGGTCCACGTGACGGGCCGGCCGGTGGCGCGGGCGAGCGTCTCGAACTCCTTGAAGAACAGCTCGCGGCCGACGGTGGCCTGGAGGATGCCGCGTCCCGCCTCCCCGAGGGCCCCGGCCAGCGCCTCGATCTCCGCGAAGGCGGCCGCGCGGCTCGGCACCGGCTTGCCGGCGTAGCCGATATGCGTCGACGCCTTCGAGGTCGCGAAGCCGATGGCGCCCGCGTCGATGGCCTCGCGCACGATGGCCCGCATGCGCGCGATCTCGTCCGGGGTCGCCGGGCGCTCGGTCGCGTCCTCGCCCATGACGTAGAGGCGGAGCGGGGTGTGGCCGAGCAGGACCGCGACGTTGAGCGCGGTGCCGCGGCGCTCGACCGCGTCGAGGTACTGGGGGAACGTCTCGAAGGGCCAGGCCTCGCCGAGCCCGGCCTCGAGGGCGTCGAGGCTCATGCCCTCGACCTTCTCGAGCGTGCGCATGATGAGCCCACGGTGGTCGGGACGCGTCGGCGCGACCCCGAAGCCGCAGTTGCCCATCACCACCGTGGTCACCCCGTGCCAGGGCGAGATCGTGAGCATCCGGTCCCACATCACCTGCGCGTCGTAGTGGGTGTGGACGTCGATGAAGCCGGGCGCGACCACCAGCCCGCCCGCATCGACGGTCTGCGCGGCGCTGCCCTTCACATCACCGAGGGCGGCGATCCGCCCGTCCCGGATGCCGACGTCGCCGCGCACGCCCGGACGTCCCGTGCCGTCGACGATGGTGCCGCCTCGGACGACGAGATCGAAGTCCATCGCTCAGGCCGCCGGGAGGCCGTACAGCTCGGCCACGTTGTCGTGCAGCACCCACCGCAGCTCCTCCGGGGTCAGGTGGGCCGCGTGCTTGGCCAGCAGCTCCTGCGAGCGCGGCCACGTCGAATCGCTGTGCGGGAAGTCGTTGGCCCACAGCAGGCGGCGCACGTTGCACAGGTCCTTCACCTGGAAGGCCACCCAGTCGTCCTGGAAGGTGGTGTAGACGTGCTCGCGGAAGTACTCGCTCGGCATCTTCGTGAGCGT
>DATFWA010000061.1:0-15804 GCA_035259825.1 Candidatus Methylomirabilota bacterium
CTCGCGGCCGACGGCAGCCATCTCCTGGGCGACTCCCGCTTCCTGCCCGTCTACGAGGAGGCCGACCGGCTCAACGTGATGCTCGGCATCCACGCCTCCGGCTCGCACCTGGGCGGCGGCGGGCTCGAGCTGTTCCCGCGATTCATCCAGGCTCATACCTGCTCGCACGCCTTCGGCCAGATGCGCCAGCTCACGTCAGTCATCTTCGAGGGCATCCCGGAGCGCTTCCCGCGCCTGCGCATCGCGTTCCTGGAGGCGGGCTGCGGCTGGGCACCGTACTGGATGGAGCGGATGGACGACGAGTATGCCAAGCGCGCGCCCGAGGCGCCCGCGCTGAAGCGGAAGCCGAGCGACTACGTGCGGAGCGGGAGCATCTTCTTCTCCTGCGAGGCCGACGAATGGCTCCTGCCCCAGGCCCTGAAGCTGGTGGGCGAGAACCAGATCGTCTACGCCTCCGACTTCCCGCACTGGGATCACAGCTATCCCGCATCGCTCGACGAGATCCGCGAGCGCGGTGACATCACCGACGTCCAGAAGCGCAAGCTGTTCGCCGACAACGCCCGGAGGCTCTACGGGCTCAAGGGGTGAGGCCGACGCTCCGCCGCCCGTAGCCCTCATCGGCGCGCGCAAGCGCTACGGCCAGGTAGAGGCGCTGCGCGGCGTCGATCTCCTCATCCGCCCGGGCGAGGTCGTGGCGATGCTGGGGCCCAACGGCGCGGGCAAGACCACCTCGATCAGCCTGATGCTCGGGCTGCGCCAGCCCACCGCGGGGCAGGTGCGCCTCTTCGGGCTGCCGCCCACCGACCGGCGCGCGCGAAGCCGCTGCGGGGTGATGCTGCAGGAGTCGGGCACCACCGCGGTGCTGACCGTCGCCGAGATCGTCGATCTCTTCCGCGCCTACTATCCGGCGCCGCTCCCCGCCGAGCGGGCCATCGCGATGGCCGGGCTCACCGAGCAGGCCGGCGCGCGGGTGGGCACGCTCTCGGGCGGGCAGCGCCAGCGGCTCTACTTCGCGCTCGCGATCTGCGGCGATCCCGAGATCCTCTTCCTCGACGAGCCCACCGTGGGCATGGACGTGGAGGCCCGCCGCGCGTTCGTGACGAGCGTCCAGACCCTCGCCGCCACCGGGAAGACCATCGTGTTCACCACCCACTACCTGCGCGAGGCCGAGGAGCTGGCCGGGCGCATCGTGGTGATCGATCACGGCACCGTCATCGCGGACGCGAGCCCGCGCGAGCTGAAAGCGCGGGTGCCCGGCAAGAAGATCACCATGATCGCGGGCCGTCCGCTGTCGCGCGCCGATCTCGACGGCCTCCCGGCCAGCGTGATTCACCTCGACGGCGACCGCGCGAGCCTGCTGAGCAACGAGCCCGCGACGGTGCTCCGTGAATTGTTCCGCCGCGGGGTGGACGTGGTGGACCTGGAGGTCAGCGGCGCGGACCTCGAAGAGGCGTTCCTCACGCTGACCCGGCGCGCCGAGGCCGCCGCCGGATGAGCGCGGGCGCCGTCACCCGCGGAGCGCCCGCGACGCCCGAGGTGGCGCGGCTCGGGCGCATGCTGGCGGCCCAGACGTGGAGCGAGATGCGGATCCGCTGGCGCATCCCCGCCTTCAGCGTCACCATCGTCGCCTTGCCCGTCCTGTTCTTCACCTTTTTCGGTCTGCCCTACGTGAACCAGACCATGGCCGGCGGCACGAGCCTCGGCGCCTACCTCCTCGCCTCGTTCGCGGCCTACAGCGTGGGCAGCGTGATGGTCTTCGGCTTCGGCATCGGGGTCGCCACCGAGCGGGCGCTGAAGGTCGACATGCTGATGCGCGCAACCCCGCTGCCGCCCATCATCGCGATCCTGGCCAAGGTGCTGAACGCGCAGGTCTACGCGCTGCTCTCGCTGGTGGTCCTCATCGCCTATGGGATGGTGGTGGGCGGGATCCGGCAGGATCTCACGGTGTGGCTCGACATGATCATCCGGCTGCTCGTGGGCTCGGTGCCGTTCATCGCGCTGGGCTTCGCGATCGGCTACCTGTCCGGACCGAACGTGGCGCCGGCCGCGGCGAATCTGGTCTATCTGCCCCTCGCGTTCGCCTCGGGCCTGTTCCTGCCCCTCTCCCAACTGCCCGGCTTCGTGCAGCGCGTGGCGCCCTATCTGCCCGCCTATCACTACGGTCAGCTCGCCTGGAGCGCGGTCGGAGCAGCCTCCGAGCCGATGACGGTGGCGTTCGCGTGGCTCGCCGGCTATACCGTGCTCTTCTTCGCCATCGCCCTGCGCGCCTACCGCCGCGAGGAATCCCGCAAGTTCGGCTAGAGGAACCGGCGGACGCGCCGGGCACGCCGGCGCGTCCGATCCCGCTACGCCTGACCCTGCAGCGCGCGCGTGAGCTGATCGAGGTGGATGTCGTCGTGGTACGCCATGATGGACAGGACGCGATCGATCGTGAGCCGGCCGAGGGCCGGATGGACCGCGCCTTTTTCCCACTGGTTCGCGGTCATCCGGCCGAATCTCTCGAGCGTCTCGGCCCGGCGCAGACGAAACGAGCCGAGCGCCGCCGTGACGTCGTTGCGCAGATACTGGCGCTCCTCGGCCAGACGATCGGCGTCGGAGACGATCAGCGTCGGGTCCACCTCCATGACCAGGATCTGCTCCACCCGCGCCCCGAATACCTCCTCGATGTCGCGCAGGTGGCAGACCACTTCCTTGGCGGCCCAGTTCTTGGCGTCGGGCCGACGGCAGAGCACGCCCTCGCCCTGGCCCTCGAGGGCGGCTCCGATCTCGTCGGCGGTGCGGGAAAGGCGCTGCATGCGCACTTGGCGCGGCTGACTCGCGTACTCGTCGATCGTCGGCATCGGGGTCGCCCTCCACGGCGGCGGGGCTGCGGCGTCCCCCTGCCGTTTCGCGCGATCGTCCACGCAGGCATCCCAACCGGTCAATTACCTGCGAGGTAATCCCGGCCCGGGACGACCCGGCGTGGGCGGATGAGCCCGACGCAGTCCTAGAGCGCGACCTTCTTCGCGCGCAGGCCCGTGATCTGCTCCGGGGTGTAGCCCAGGTCGGTGAGGACGGCGTCGGTGTGCTCGCCGCGCAGGGGGGCGGCGCGGCGGACGCCGGGCGACATGCGGGAGAAGTGGAGCGGGGTGCCGACCACCGGGATCTCGCCGAGCTTCGGATGCATCGCGCGCTGCACGATGCCGCGCTCGGCGGTCTGCGGATCGTTCATGACCTGATCCACCGTGTTCACCGGGGTGGCCGGCACGTCGGCTTCCTCGAGACGCTTGAGCAGCGGCTCGCGATCGAGCACGCCGATCGTCTGCTCGAGCAGGCTCTCCAGCTCGGCGCGGTGGGCCACGCGTCCCTGGTTTTTCTCGAAGCGCGGATCGGCGGCGAGATCGCCGCGGTCCAGCGCCTTGGCCAGCTTCTGCCAGAAGCGATCGTTGGCCGCCGCGATGAAGATCCACTGCCCGTCGCGACACTTGAAGTTGCGGTAGGGCGACAGCGACGGGTGCCCCGAGCCGAGCGCGCGTGGCAGGGCTCCGGTCAGCAAGTAACCCTCGGCGTGGAAGGCGAGCAGGCTGACCGCGGTCTCCAGCAGCGAGCCGTCGACGCGCTGGCCGAGCCCGGTGCGCTGCCGCTGGATGATCGCGTTGGAGACGCCGAGCGCGCACAGGATGCCGGTGGTGAGGTCGAGGAACGACACGCCCGCCCGCACCGGCTGGCCGCCCGGCTCGCCGGTGATCGACATGATCCCGCTAAAGGCCTGCATCAGCGCCTCGTAGCCCGGGCTGTCCTTCCGCGGCCCGGTGCGCCCGAAGGCGGAGACCGAGCAGTAGACGAGCCGCGGGTTGATCTGCGAGAGCACGTCGTAGCCGAGGCCGAACGACTCCATGGTCCCGGTACGGAAGTTCTCGATCACCACGTCCGCGGTCTTCACCAGGCGCTTGACCACCTCCACCGCCTCCGGCGTCTTCAGATCAAGGGCGATGCCGCGCTTGTTTCGGTTGAAGAGCAGGTACGCGGCGGCCTCGCCGTCCTTGTGGGGCGGCCAGGTGCGCGACTCGTCACCCGGTCCGGTGTCCTCCACCTTGATCACGTCCGCGCCCAGGTCGGCGAGGAGCGCGCCGCACCAGGGGCCGGCGATGACGCGGGAGAGATCGATGACGCGGATGCCGTGGAGCGAGAGCGAGGACTCGGACGTCGTCGTCATGGCGCGTACTATACCGCCGTTGGCGGTGTATATTCACCCCCCGGAGGCGACGCCATGGAGCTCTACGACGTGATGACGACCACGTTCTCGTGCCGCGACTTCACCGACGAGCCGCTGCCCGACGAGACGCTGTTCCGGATCCTCGACCGTGCGCGCTTCGCGCCGAGCGGCGGCAACCGCCAGGGCTGGAAGGTGATCGTGGTCCGCGACCGCACGGCCCGCGAGGGCCTTTCGCGCGCCGCCGAGCCCGCGGCCAAGCGCTACGCCGCGCAGGTGCAGGTGGGTGAGAGCCCGTGGAACACCATCGAGCGGACGAAGGTCGACGCGGACACCATCGAGCGAACTCCCGCCCCCACGCGGCTCACCGAGCCGGTGCTCAAGGCCGCGGTGGTGCTGGTGGTGGCGGTGGACCTGCGCGTGGTCGCCTCGATGGACGCCAATCTCGATCGCGTGGGCGTGATCAGCGGGGCCTCCATCTACCCGTTCGCGTGGAACATCCTGCTCGCGGCCCGTCAGGAAGGCTTCGCCGGCACCATCACCACGCTGGCCGCCGCGCAGGAGCCCGCAGTTCAGGCGCTGCTCGGCCTGCCCCCGCACGTGGCGCTGGCCGCGGTGATGCCGCTCGGCCGGCCCGTGAAGGCGATCACCCGGCTCAAGCGCAAGCCGGTGGAGGAGTTTGCGATGCTCGAGCGCTGGGGCGGGCCGCCGCTGCGATCCGGGCGCGCCTAGCCCCCGGTCCCGACGCGGGATCTAGCGGCCCTTTGGGCCGCTGTCGGTCAGCAGCTCCAGGATGCGCTCCCCGGTGATCTCACCGGGGATCAGCACGTGGTCGGCACCCGCCCGCAGCAGGTCGTGGGCGTCGGTCTTCTCCTCGCCGGTCATGACGATCACCGCGTTCGGAGACATCCGGCGCAGGTTGGCCACCAGGCGGCGCGTGCTGATCCCGCGCAGGAAGGTGTCCGAGATCGTGGTCACCACCAGGCGCGCGTTCTCGATGCCCAGGTGCTCGAGGGCGTCCGGGTTCGCGAGGTCGGCGTACTCCCAGCGGAAGCCGCGCGCCATCACCGCGTGCGCGCGGTTGGCGTCGTAGTCCACCAGGGTGATCCGCTTCTTCAGATCCGGAGCCTTGTCCTCCACCAGGTCGAGCACGGCCTGGGCGATGCGGAAGTGGCCGAGCAGCACGATCTCCAGCGGGGCGCGGCCGGTGCCGCCGAACCCGCCCGCGTCCGGCACGGCCCGCCATCGCTCGAACGGGCGCAGGAGCACGCGCGCGATCCGGTCGTTCCAGCTGATGACGTAGGGAGAGATCAGCGAGGTGAGGATCATCGCGGTGAGAACGACCGCCCCGGCGCGCTCGGAGACGTGACCGTAGCCCGCCCCCAGGGTCAGGATGACGAGCGAGAACTCGCTGATCTGGGCCAGGTTCAGCGAGGTGACCGCGCCGGCGTAGAGCCCGTCGCCCAGCATGGTCACCGCCGGCATCACCGCGATGAAACGGCTCACGAAGACAAAGGCCACGATCAGGAGCGCCTGCGCGAGGACGTCGCCGGTCGGGACCGGCACCTTCATCCCGAGGGCCACGAAGAACAGCGTGACGAAGAAGTCACGCACCCCGGTCACCTTGGAGATGACGTCGGAGCCGTAGGGGAACGCGGAGATGCTCACCCCAGCGATGAGAGCGCCCATTTCTCTCGAGAGCCCGAGCTGGTAGGCGACCGAGCTGATGCCGAAGCACCACGCCACCGAGGAGATCAGCACCAGCTCGGGCCGGCTCGCCGAGACCTCGAGCAACGGGGCGAGCACGAAGCGGCTCGCCAAGAACGCCACCGCCACCAGAACCGCACCCCCCACGATGGAGCCGGCGATGCGCAGTACCCCCGGGTCGTCGAGGCTCGGCTGGACCGCCATGAAGACGATGGCCCAGATGTCCTGCACCACCAGCACGCCCAGGGTCAGCCGGCCGGAGAGGATCTTGAGCTCGAACTTCTCGCGCAGCAGCTTCACCACGATCAGGGTCGAGCTGAGCGAGATGACGATGGCGAGATAGACCAGGTCGAAGTGGCCTCCCCCGACCCGGTAGCCGAGCCACGAGAAGAAGGCCAGGCCCAGCAGCGAGTTGATCACGAACTGGCCCACGCCGAGACCCAGCATCGAGCGGCCCAGCCGCCCGAGCTCCCGCACGTCGATCTCGAGCCCGATGATGAACAGCAGGAAGATCAAGCCGATCTCGGCGATCAGCTCGATGTTCTCCGCGCTGGTGACGAGCCCGAGGCCCATCTGGGGGCTCAGCGCGACGCCACCCGCGATGTAGCCGAGGAGCAGCGGCTGCCGGATCACCCTTGCCACGTGGCCCAGGATCGCGGCGAAGACGATGCCGAGGGCGATGTCACGGAGCAGGCCGACGTCGTGGACCACCGGTCGCGGGGACCTCCGTCTTGGGATAGAATCGGTCGCCGTATCCTAACCAACTTTCTGACCCGGAGGAGGATCTCGTGCAGCAGCGCACCCTCGGCAAGAGCTCACTGTCCGTCTCGGCGATCGGCCTCGGCTGCATGTCCATGTCCAACGTCTACGGCAAGGGCGACGAGGCGGAGTCCATCGCGGTCGTCCACCGCGCCCTCGACATGGGCGTCAACTTCCTCGACTCCTCCGACGCCTACGGCTTCGGCCAGAACGAGGAGCTGCTCGCGAAGGCCCTGCGCGGCCGGCGCGACCGGGCCGTCCTCGCGACCAAGTTCGGCAACCTGCGCAATCCGGACGGCACGCCGGGCGTGAACGGCCGCCCCGAGTACGTGGCGCAGGCCTGCGACGCGAGCCTTAAGCGGCTCGGGCTGGAGATGATCGACCTCTACTACCAGCACCGCGTGGATCCGAGCGTGGCCATCGAGGACACGGTCGGGGCGATGAGTCGGCTGGTCGAGAAGGGTAAGGTGCGCTTCCTCGGGCTTTCGGAGGCGGCCCCGGCCACCGTCCGGCGCGCCCACGCGGTGCATCCGATCGCCGCGCTGCAGTCCGAGTTCTCCCTGCTCTACCGGGTCGAGGCGGAGGAGACCTTGCCGACCCTTCGCGAGCTGGGCATCGCCTTCGTGGCGTATTCCCCGCTCGGCCGGAGCCTGCTCACCGCGTCCACCAAGACCGCGGCGGACATCCCGGCCGACGACCGTCGCCGCGACCATCCGCGCTTCCTCGAGGAGAACCTCCAGAAGAACCTCGACCTCGTGAAGCCGCTGCTCGACATGGCGCAGCAGAAGGGCTGCACGCCCGGTCAGCTGGCCCTGGCCTGGCTGCTGGCGCGCGGGCGCGACATCGTGCCGATCCCGGGCACGAAGCGGAAGGGGCGCCTCGAGGAGAACGCGGCCGCCGCCGACGTGTCGCTCACGCCCGCCGAGGTCGCCCAGCTACAAGATTCGGTGCCGGCGGGCGCCGCGGCGGGCCTGCGCTATCCGGCCGGCATGATGAAAGCCGTCTACATCTAGCCGCCCGCGCCGTGGGCGACTGGCTCGAGACCTATCGCGGGACCGTCTTCCGCTGGGAAGTGGATCACAACGACCACTTCACGGTGGCGTACTACTTCGCCCGCATCGCCGACGCGGGACAGAGCCTGCTGGGCGCAGTCGGCCTCGCGCCGGCCGAGGCGCGCACCGTCGACTGCTTCGTGCGCTACCAGCGCGAGCTGCGCGTGGGAGACATCATGCACGTGGAGAGCGGCGTGATCGGCGTCGAACCCGACGGGCTGGTGCTGGGCCACAAGCTCTTCGACACCGGCGAGGCCACGCTCTGCACCACCGTAGAGCAGCGAGTGCGCCTGGCCGCACCGCTCGATCCGGAATGGCGCCGCCGAATAGACGAGCGCCGAGTGGCCTGGGACGGCCCGGCCCGAGAGCGGCGGCCGCGGCCGTCGAACCCTCGAGGCCTTCGCGACAGCGCGCACGACCGGGTCAAGTCGGCCGAGATCGACGTGACCGGCGAAGCCGCCCTCTCGCACTACATCCATCGCTTCTCGGCGGCCAACGGTCACGCCATCGCGGGCTTCGGCATGACGCCGCACTACATGCGCGCCCAGCAGCGTGGCTTCTCGACCTTCGAGTTCCAGCTCGAGCTCGGCGCGCCCCTGCGGGCCGGGGATGCAGTGCGGGTGCGCTCGGGCGTGCTCCACGTGGGCAACTCCTCGCTGCGTCTGCTCCACGTGATGACGCGGGAGCCGAGCGGCGAGATGGTGGCCACGCTCGAGCAATCCGGCGTGCACTTCGACCAGGAGGCGCGCCGGCCGGCGCCGCTGCCCGACTCGCTGCGGCAGCGCGCGCGGGCTCTGCTGCTCGAGGAGGGCTGATGTCGCTGGCGCTGGGCCTGTTCTCGATGACCTCGGGCCCATGCAGCCATCCCGACGGCGCGGCCCGCGTGGCCCGCGCGGCCGAGGCGGCCGGCTTCGATTCGCTCTGGGGCGGCGAGCACGTGGTCCTGCCGGACCCGCGGGTGCCGCCCTCGCCGCTGGAGCCGGAGGACCGCATCACCGACCCGATCGTGGCGCTCGCCTTCCTAGCCGCCCACACCACTCGCATCCGGCTCGGCACCGGGATCATCATCCTGCCGCAGCGCAATCCGCTGGTGCTGGCCAAGCAGCTCGCCACCCTCGACGTGCTCTCGGGCGGACGGCTCATCTTCGGCGTGGGGGTAGGCTATCTCGAGCCGGAGTTCCGCGCACTGGGCATTCCGTTCGGGACGCGCGGCGCGGTCACCGACGAGTATCTCGCCGCGATCCGCACGATCTGGACCGAGCGACGGCCCGAGCATCGAGGGCGGTTCGTCGCCTTCTCGGGCGTCCAGGCGCATCCACAACCCGTCCAGAAACCCGCGCCGCCCGTCGTAATCGGCGGCCATACCGACGCCGCGTTCCGGCGCGCGGTTGAGCAGGGACACGGCTGGTACGGCTTCGCGCTCGACGAGGACGGGACGCGCCGGTGTCTCGACGGCCTGAAGGCCGCCGCCGCGCGCTACGAGCGTCCGAGCGGGCTGGGCCCGCTCCAGATCAGCGTGACGCCGCGTCCCACGCGGGGCGGCGAGGCGATGGACCGCGCGAGCGCGGACCGGTTCGCCGCGCTGGGCGTCCATCGCCTCATCCTGATTCCTCCACGGGCCCTCGACGCCGCGGGCCTCGAGCGCTTCGTGGACAAGACGGCACGAGAGCTGCGCGGGCTGCTCTCACCGGCCGGCTAGTCGCCTCGCTCCGAGCGGCCCCATTCGATCGCGAAGCCCACGCCGGCCCAGCCGGGGTTGTCGGGCTGGCTGGCGACGCGGGAGCCCACCGGCGCATTCGGCACACTGAATCCGGCGACGCCGGCCCGGCCGGTGCCGGTGTCGCGGGAGAGCGGGCGGAAGAAGTGCGGGCGGTCGGGCAGCGACGGGCGCTGCGGATAGAGATCACGCTCGGGGACGGCCGGAGCCACGCGCTCGCGCGTCGGCGGCGTCGACTTCAACTCCATCGACTGAGCGCGAGCGAGCGAAGGCATCGAGGCGGTCAGGAGACCGCCGATCACGAGCAGGGTCACCAGCCAACGGGCAGACATGATGTCACCTCCTGCATCTTGGGACGCACGCATCGGGGATGCCGTTCCCGGAAAATGGGAAAGGGTTGAATGCACGGGCAGTTACGCCCGGCCCGCGCCCGTCCGGCCGCCGAGCCGGGAAGGTTTGCTCGGTTGATTCTTCCCCTTCCCGGGACCTGGTAAGGCGCTTATCATGACGGCACTTCACCGCTCACCTTCGAAGGAGAAGGCCATGACCGCTATCACTCAGTCCGTCGATCTCGACCGCCGCGGCCGCGTGGCCGTGCTGACCGTGAACAATCCGCCCGTGAACGCATTGAGCCAGCACGTGCGTCAAGGCTTGCGCGATGGCCTGAAGCAGGCAGCCGCCGACGGCAGCGTGGCGGCGATCGTGATTACGTGCGCGGGGCGCACGTTTATTGCGGGCGCCGATATCACCGAGTTCGGCAAGCCGCCGAAGGAGCCGGGCCTGCACGAGGTGCTCGACCTGATCGAGGGTTCGCCCAAGCCGGTCGTGGCCGCGATCCACGGCACTGCGCTCGGCGGCGGCCTCGAGGTCACCCTGGCCTGTCACTACCGCGTCGGGGTGAAGACCGCACGCTTCGGCCTGCCCGAGGTCAAGCTGGGGATCCTCCCCGGCGCGGGCGGCACCCAGCGGCTGCCGCGCGTGGTCGGGGTGCCCAAAGCCCTGTCCATGATCGTGAGCGGTGACCCGATCGGAGCGGACGAGGCGCTGAAAGTGGGCCTCATCGACGAGATCGTCGACGGCGATCTCACCGCGGCGGGCGTGGCCTTCGCGGAGAAGGTCGTCGCGGAGAAGCGCCCGCTCAAGAAGATCCGCGATCTCGACGACAAGATCGCGGCGGTCCGGGGCAAGCCCGAGGTCTTCGCCGAGTTCCGCAAGTCGGTGGCCCGACAGACCCGCGGCTTCCGCGCGCCCGAGAACTGCATCAAGGCGGTCGAGGCGGCGGTAAATCTCCCGTTCGACCAGGGCATGAAGCGCGAGCGCGAGCTGTTCCAGGAGCTGATCACCTCGCCGGAGTCAAAGGCCCAGCGCTACTTCTTCTTCGCGGAGCGCGAGGCGGCCAAGATCCCCGACGTGCCGGGCGACACCCCGAGCCGTGAGATCCGGAAGGCGGCGGTGCTCGGCGCCGGCACCATGGGCGGCGGCATCGCGATGAACTTCGCCAACGCGGGCATCCCGGTCACGGTGGTGGAAGTGGCGCAGGACGCGCTCGATCGCGGGCTCGGGGTGGTGCGGAAGAACTACGAGGCCACCGCCTCCCGCGGGCGTCTCACCATGCAGGACGTCGAGAAGCGCATGGGCCTCATCTCCGGCACCACCGACTGGTCGAAGATCGCGGACGCTGACATCGTGGTGGAGGCGGTGTTCGAGGAGATGCCGATCAAGAAAGAAGTTTTCGCCAAGATCGACGGCATCTGTAAGCCAGGCGCGGTGCTGGCCACTAACACCTCCACGCTCGACGTGGACGAGATCGCCTCCGCGACCAAGCGGCCCGCCGACGTCATCGGCATGCACTTCTTCAGCCCGGCCAACGTCATGCGCCTCCTGGAAGTCGTGCGCGGCCAGAAATCGGCCAAGGACGTGATCACCACCGCGATGGGGGTGGGCCGGCGGATCGCCAAGGTGCCCGTACTCGTCGGCGTCTGCTACGGCTTCGTGGGCAACCGCATGCTGCATCAGCGCGGGCGCGAGGCCGAGAAGCTCATCCTGGAAGGCGCGCTGCCCCACGAGGTCGACAAGGTGCTCACCGACTTCGGCTTCCCGATGGGCCCGTTCGCGATGGGCGACCTCGCCGGCCTCGACGTGGGCTGGCGCATCCGCAAGGGCAAGGGCGTGAAGTCGGCGGTGGCCGATCGCATCTGCGAGCTGGGCCGCTTCGGCCAGAAGACCGGCGCCGGCTACTTCCGCTACGAGAAGGGCGATCGCACCCCGATTCCCGATGCGGACGTAGAGAAGATCATCGTCGAGGTCGCGAGCGAGCAAGGCATCACCCGCCGCAAGATCGGCGAAGACGAGATCCTGGCCCGCCTGCTCTACCCGATGGTCAACGAGGGCGCCAAGATCCTCGAAGAGAAGATCGCGATCCGGGCCAGCGACATCGACGTGATCTGGGTGTACGGCTACGGCTGGCCGGTCTACCGGGGCGGCCCGATGTTCTGGGCGGACCAGGTGGGGCTCAAGACCATCCGCGACCGGATGAACGAGTGGCGGAAGACGCAGGGTGAGGACTGGAAGCCGGCGCCGCTTCTGGACCGCCTGGCCAGCGAGGGCAAGACGTTCACGGGAGCGTGAGCCGTGCGCGCCCTGGTGACGGGAGCGGCAAGCGGGATCGGGCGCGCGACCTGCCTGCGTCTGGCGCGCGACGCGCAATCTAGAGGGCGCAAGGCGCAGATCGCGGCGGTGGACCTCGGGCCCTCCGCCGCGCTCGATACACTGGCGGCCGAGCTCGGAAACCTGGGCGCGGCCGCGCAGCCGCTGTACGGGGACATGGCCACCGTGGATGCGCCGGCGCGGGTGGTCGGCGAGGCGGTCGCCCGCTTCGGCGGCCTCGACGGCCTCGTCAGCAACGCGGGCGTCAACCGGCCGGGGCCCCTGCTCAGCTACGCCGTCGAGGACTGGGACCGGATGTTCGCGGTCAACACGCGAGCGACATGGCTGCTCGCCCGAGCCGCCCACGACGCGCTCGCCGCTTCGAAGGGCGCGATCGTGGCGGTGGGCTCGATGTCGGGCAGCAACACACACGCCAATCTCGGGCCCTACGGCCCGAGCAAGGCCGCGGTGATCATGCTGGTCTCGGTGCTCGCGCAGGAATTCGGCCGCGACGGTATTCGCGTCAACAGCCTCTCGCCCGGCATGGTGCGCACCGGGATGACCGAGAAGGTCTACGCGGATCAGTCGGTGGCCGCCGCGCGCGACTCCCTCGTGCCGATCGGGCGCGTGGCCACGCCGGAGGACATGGCCGACGTCATCGCGTTCCTGCTGGGACCCGATGCGCGGTACGTGAACGGGCACGATCTCATTGTGGACGGCGGCGTGACTGGCAACTTCCTGGGGCGCTTGCCGGGAATCGGTCAGATCACGCGTAGCTAACCGGTGTCAGCCCGGTGACTTGAGTGACGGTCACCGAGCAGGGGGTACCGTGACATCTCCTCGACACCCCTCAAATAGCCGTCAAACAAAGCCAAGTGAGCCGCCGCGCTTGGCACCCGCCTCGCATACTCCCGGGCACCCGGAGGTGCCCGAATGTACACCCGACTGGTCAACGTTTGGAATCAGTATGTCGAGGCCGATCGCCGCCAGCTCCCGCTCTTTCCCGAGTGGGAGCGCGCGCAGTGGATGCAGCCGTTGCCGGCCGTCGGCGCGGCGCTCGGTCTGGCATTGCTCTTCGCGGTCTGGACACCGCCCGCCGACGTCGTCGTTCGCACCGCCGCGGCGATTCGCCCGCCCGTCGAGGTCGTGGTCGAGGAGACCGCCGCGCCCGAGTACGATCTGGCCGCGATCCCCGATCACATCAAGGCGGCGGCCAAGCGCTACCGCCTCTCCGAAGAGCTGATCACCGCGGTCATCGCGGTCGAGTCCAACTTCGACCACGCCGCCGTCTCCCAGAAGGGCGCGCGCGGCCTCATGCAGCTGATGCCCCAGACCTCCGCGATGATCGGGGTCCGCGATCCCCACGACCCCGACGAGAACATCGACGCGGGCGCGAGCCACCTCAGGGCGATGCTCGACACCTTCAACAACGACCTGCCGCTCGCCCTGGCCGCCTACAACGCGGGCGAGCAAAACGTGATCCGCCACAAGGGCATCCCGCCCTATCCCGAGACCCGCCGCTTCGTGGCCCGCGTGCTCCGACGCATGGGGGACAAGCCGACCGCGGAGCGCGTACTGGCCAAGGCGGTCCCGGCTCCGCAGTGGATCTCGCGCCGGCCGCAGCCGAAGGTCCAGATGGTGAGCACGCCGTCCACGCGGCCGTTGATCGTGAGCCCCAGGTCGTATCCGACGATGGTGCCGTTTCCTGCGCCGCGGGCCGACCGAGGCCCCCAGGTCCTGCTGCAGGATGCCGACTCGCGGCCGAGTTCCCGAGCCCTGGCCGCCGGCGCCGGCCCGGTCGACGCGGTGCCGGCCCCCGAGCCGACCGAGCCGATCGCGCAGTCCCCGTAGCCGCACTTCCCTCCCTCGCCTCCCGCCCGTCTCCTGCGCTACGATGGCGGCGCCGCCGCCGCCATCGTGGCGGCCGCGCGAAAGGAGCGGGCATGAAATTCGGCGTCTTCTACGAGCATCAGCTCCCCCGTCCGTGGGCCGACGGGAGCGAGCAGCAACTCTTCCAGGATGCGCTGGCGCAGGTCGAGCTGGCCGATCGTCTCGGCATCGACTACGCGTGGGAGGTCGAGCACCACTTCCTGGAGGAATACTCCCACTCCTCCGCGCCCGAGGTCTTCCTCGCCGCGGCCTCTCAGCGCACCCGTCGGATCCGCCTGGGCCACGGCATCGTGCTGATGCCGCCCGGCTACAACCATCCGGCGCGGGTCGCCGAGCGGCTCGCCACGCTCGATCTGGTCTCCAACGGGCGCGTCGACTGGGGAACCGGTGAGTCGGCTTCCCGCGCGGAGCTGGAGGGCTTCGGGGTCGATCCGGCCGAGCGCCGCGCGATGTGGCGCGAGACGACGGAGCAGGTGGCGAGCATGCTCGCGCTGGATCCGTATCCCGGCTTTCAGGGCAAGTACTTCTCGATGCCCGTCCGCAACGTGGTGCCCAAGCCGGTGCAGAAGCCGCACCCGCCGCTCTGGGTCGCGTGCTCGAATCGCGAGACCATCCACCTGGCCGCGCAGCTCGGGATGGGCGCGCTCACCTTCGCATTCATCGATCCCGCCGAGGCCAAGCACTGGGTCGACGACTACTACGAGACGTTCAAGCGCGAGTGCGTGCCGATCGGCCACGCGGTGAATCCGAACGTGGCGATGGTTACCGGCTTCTCGTGCCACCCTGATAGCCAAGAGGCGCGCCGTCGTGGCACCGAGGGCTTCCGCTTCTTCCAGTTCGCCCTCGGCCATCACTACGTCTTCGGCAAGCACCGGCCCGGACGCACCGACATCTGGGACAAGTTCGAGCGGGTACGCGCCGAGCTCGACCTGGACGTGCTGGGCGGCGGCACCGGCTGCATCGGCACGCCCGACGAGCTGCGCTCCTCCCTCCGCGCCTTCGAGGACTACGGCGTCGATCAGACCATCTTCATCCAGCAGGGCGGCCGGAACCGGCACGAGCACATCTGCGAGTCGCTCGAGCTCTTCGCCTCGTCGGTGATGCCGGAGTTCCGGGCGCGCGAGGCGGCACGGACCGCGGCCAAGGAGCGGGAGCTGGCGCCTTACGTGGCCGCCGCCTTCGAGCGCAAGCGCGCGGCGGCCGGGCTGGCCGAGGCCGACATCCCGACGTACGAGGCCTACGGGCTCACGGTCACCGAGCTGCCGGACCTGGACAAGATGCCGGAGGCGAACCGGCGGCGGTTCCTGACCTTCGCCCGCATGCGGCAGATCATGGAGGATCGCTAGGCCGCATGTCGGGCTCCGAGGCGGCCCCGCCTCTGGCCGGGCGCCTCCGGCGCGCCGGGGAGATGCTGATCGGTCTCTCGGGCTCGCCGCTGCCTACCCACGTCTTCCAGACGCTCGCCGAGCAGGCCGAGACCGTGGTGCCGCACGATTACATGGCCATCTGCCTAGAGGACGCCGACCAGCAGGGCTATCTCACACACGCTGTCCGGGGTCGTGGACGAGCCGGTGGGCGGCCGCGTCTTCTCGAGGGAGGAGGGGCGCCCGGGCGCAGCCTCCGTACCGGACGCGCCCACCTGGTCGGCGAGCGCGACGCCATTGTCGACGGCGCCGACGATCTCGACGGCGTCCTGGCGCGGCCGGACTGTGCGCGGCGCTCACGGTGCCGCTCCGACGCGGTATCCAGATCATGGGCGCGCTCCTTTTCGCCCGCCGGCGCGCGCCCTACACGGTCGACGACCTCGAGGTCGCCTCGCTGATGGCCGCCGGCGTGTCGAG
>DATFWA010000062.1:0-7344 GCA_035259825.1 Candidatus Methylomirabilota bacterium
GCTGGAGGGCGCGCTCGTCGCGGGGGCGCTGTCGGCGGGGGGCGACGTCTACGCGGTCGGCGTGCTGCCCACGCCGGCGATCGCCTATCTCACCCGACGGCTGGAGGCTCACGGCGGCGTGGTGCTCTCGGCCTCGCACAATCCCTTCGAGGACAACGGCATCAAGATCTTTTCCTCGGAGGGCGCCAAGTTCCCCGACGCCTGGGAGGAGGAGATCGAGACACGCCTGGGCGGACGCGACATCGCCCCCTGGCCGACCGGCGTGCACATCGGGCGCCTGGTGCAGCACGAGGCGGCCGAGGCCGACTACATCGATCACGCGCGCGCCTGCTGTCCGCACGATCTGCGCGGGCTGCACGTCGTCCTCGACTGCGCCCACGGCGCGACGTACCGAGTCGCTCCCGAGATCTTCCGCCGCCTCGGCGCCGACGTGCGGGTGATGAACGCCAACCCCGACGGCCAGAACATCAACCTCGGCGCGGGTGCGCTGCATCCGGAGGCGCTGCAGAAGGAGGTGCTCCGGTCGCGCGCCCACCTAGGCGTCGCCTTCGACGGCGACGGGGACCGGCTCATCTCGGTGGACGAGGAGGGGCAAATCCGCGACGGCGACTACGCGCTGGCCATCTGCGGACGGCACCTGGCCTCCCGCGGCCAGCTCAAGGGCGGGACCGTGGTCACCACCGTGATGGCCAATCTCGCGCTCGATCGTGCGCTGACCCAGCTGGGCGTCAACATCGCCAAGGTGCAGGTGGGCGACCGCTACGTCCTCGAGGAGATGCTCCGCATCGGGGCGAACCTGGGTGGCGAGCAGTCGGGCCATCTGCTCTTCCTCGATCACACCACCACCGGCGACGGCATCGTATCCGCGCTCCAGCTCATCGGGGTGATGCAGGAGACGAAGCAGAGCCTCGGGGAGCTGTCCCGCTGCATGACCAAGTTCCCTCAGGTCCTGCTGAACGTCACGGTGACGAGCAAGCCGCCGGTCGAGCAGATCCCGGGCCTGGCGGACCGGGCGAGAGCTCTCGAGCAGGAGATGGCCGGCGCCGGCCGCGTCCTGCTTCGCTATTCCGGCACCGAGTCGCTGCTGCGGGTGATGATCGAAGGCGAGGACCAGGCCCGCATCGAGGGCATGGCGAAGGAGCTGGCCGCCATCGTCCGGCAGGCCATCGGCGGATGAGTCGGGTGCTGGGCATCGGCGTGGACCTCACGCAGATGCCGCGCATGCGGCGGGTGGTGGCGCGCTGGGACGAGCGCTTCCTGCAGCGCGTGTTCACCGAGCACGAGTTCGCCTACTGTCGCCGGCGCCGCGATCCCATCCCGCACCTGGCCGCCCGCTTCGCGGCCAAGGAAGCCACCCTCAAGGCCCTGGGCACCGGGCTCAGCATGGGCGTGAACTGGCGAGAGCTGGAGGTACGGCGCGAGCGCGGTCAGGCGCCGACGATGGTGTTGAGCGGCCGATGCCGGGAGATCGCCGAGTCGAAGGGAGGACGGCGCGTCCTGCTCTCGCTGACCCACGACGGCGAGTATGCGATGGCGCAGGCGATGCTGATCGCCGACGCCGCCGATGACGAGGCGAGGCCTCGCTAGCCTGGGGATCGGCCTCGCCCTCCTCTCGTCGGGCTGCGCGGGGCTGATCACGGGCAAGGAGCCCGCCGAGACGACGGAGGCGCCGCCGTCGAGGACCGCGAACGGCGAGGTCCACGCCGAGAAGGGCCGCGCCGGCCTCGTGATCGCCGCCCCCCACGGGACCTCGGACGTCGCCACCGACGTCATCGGACGCGATCTCGCGAAGCTGAGCGGATTCGGGCTCGTGGTCGCCACCGGCTACTCGCAGCTCGATGCCGAGGGCCGGCGGTACAACGTCAACCGTCCCACCGAGGGCGTGCCGGGGGCCGCCGCGCGGCTCGAGGTCGCGACCGCGCCGGCTCGCCGGGTCTACGAGACCTATCGCCGCCGCGTGACCGAGGCCGCGCAGGGTCCGCTTCGGCTCTACGTGGAGGTGCACGGCAATGCCCGCGCGGAGAGCGCGGGGCGCCTCGAGATCGCCACCGTCGGGGTGAGCCGCGAAGACGCCTGGCGGCTCAAGACCCTGCTCGAGCTGATCCGCGACGCGCGTCTGCCCGAAGACGGCGACGTCCCGCGCCTCGACGTGTGGATGGAGCCCCTCGATCCGCTGTGGTACACCGCCTCGGCGGCCAAGCAGTCCGGCCTGATGGGGCAGACGGCGGTGGCGATGCACATCGAGATGCCGCGCGCGGCGCGGACCGCCTACCGCGAGGTCTACACGACGGTGCTCGCCGACTTCCTCATCCAGTCGGCGGCCCTGCTGCTGCCCGCCGGACGCTAGCCGGCCGGGCTCAGACTCGGCGCCCGGCGCCGGTAGCTCGACGGCGTCGTCCCCGTCCACCGCTTGAAGGCGCGGTTGAACGCGCTGACTTCGGAGTAGCCGAGCAGGTACGCGATCTCGGCCGGCGTGTGCACCGGGTCCGCGAGATAGTTGAGCGAGAACCGCCGGCGGGTGTCGTCGACGAGGCGCTTGAAGTCGACGCCCTGCTCCTTCAGGCGCCGCTGAAGCGTGCGGGTGCTCATCGTGACCTTCCGGGCCACGTCGTCGAGCTTGGGATCGCCCTCGCGGATCGAATGCCCGATCACCTCACGGATCGACGAGAGCGTGCGATCCTCGCGCGGCATCTCCTTGACCACGCGGTCGAGGTACCGGCGGAGGATCGGGTAGAGCCGCTCGTCGGCGGCCGGCACCGGCTTGTCGATGAACGCGCGCTCGATGACCAGGGTGTTGGTGTCGCTCCCGAACGAGAGCGGAGCGCCGAAGATGCGTACGTGCTCGGCGGTGTGCACGGGCGCCTGATGGGCGAATTGCACCTCGCGGGGGGACCAGCGGCTTCCCGCCATGAGCCGGAGCGTGTTGAGCGCCACCACCATGCTGTACTCGCTCTGCTGGCGCACGTCGTCCGCGGGCACGCCCAGGAGCGACTGCCGGAGATAGGCGCTGGTGGCGTCGTAGGTGAAGGTGACCCGGGCGCCCTCGTTGTGAACCTTCAGGTAGCGCACCGCGTTGTCGAACGCGACCGCCATCGTCGGCGAGTTGAGCACGACGTAGATCAGCGGGCCGATGTTCTTGGGCTGGAACTGCTCCCCGAAGTGCAGGCCGAAGCAATCGTCGCCCGTCCGCCGGGCCGCTTCCTGGAGCAGACGCGTGAAGTCGGCGCAGGGGAGGAATCCATGCGGATCGGACAGGGTCGACCGGTCCAGCCCGACCGCGTGGAGGATCTGGTCGGGGTCTCCCCGGGAAGCACTGATTGCCTCGATCAGGCCGGTCGCTGCGTTGAGCGAGATCATCGGCGTTCGCACGGGCGGGCTCCTCCTCGATTCGTTTCGTGGGCAGCCGCGGAGTGTCGGCCGGCTCGGTCAAGAGTGCCGCGTCCGGGCGATCTCGCCAATGGGACCAAGGTCTTACGACCACTGGCCCATCGCCGACCCCGAAGTTGCGCCGAGGCTGGTTCCGGGCTACGGTTTGGCGTGTTCGCCCCGGTCCCGCTTACGATCTCTCGCCTGATGCCTGCCCGCTGACGCCGTGCTGCCCATCTTCACCGCCGCCGAGATGCGAGCGCTGGACGCGCGGGCCATTCGCGAGCTGGGCATCCCGGGACCGCGCCTCATGGACGCCGCCGGCTCCGGCGCGGCCGCCCTCATCGCGAGATGGCACGCGCCGATCCGGCGGAAGGTTGTGGTCGTGGTGTGCGGCAAGGGCAACAACGGCGGCGACGGCTTCGTGGTCGCGAGGCGACTGCGGGCGCGCGGGGCCACGGTGCGGGTGCTCCTGGTCGGCCGCCGGGGTGACGTTCGCGGGGACGCGGCGGACGCGCTCGCGCGATGGCGCGGCCGCACCGAGGAGATCACGACCGCGGCCGACGTCGAGAATGTGGCGCGCGCTCTCTCCGGCGCCGCAGTGGTGGTGGACGCGCTGCTCGGCACCGGCGTCAGCGGGCCGGCGCGCGGCCCCGTCGCCGCGGCCATCGAGGCGATCGATCGCGCGGGGCAGGCGGGGACTCCGGTCATCGCGCTCGATCTGCCCTCCGGCCTCGGCGGAGACGACGGCGCCCTGCTGGGGGCAACGGTGAGAGCCACGCGCACCGTCACCTTCGCGGGCCTCAAGCGGAGCCTGCTGCTGCATCCCGCGGCCGCGTACGCGGGCGCAGTCGCGATCGTGGACATCGGCGTGCCGACCGAGGACGTGCGGCGCGATATCGCGACGTGGTGTCTCGAGGCCGCCGATGCGCGCCCGCTCTTTCCCGCGCGGCAGACCGACGCGCACAAGGGCCGCTTCGGCCACCTCCTTGTCGTGGCGGGCTCGCTCGGCAAGACGGGCGCCGCGGTCCTCGCGGGCCGCGCGGCGCTGCGCGCCGGCGTCGGCCTGTGTACGATCGCCGCGCCCGGCTCGCAGCAGCCCATCATTGCCGCACAGGCTCCCGAGTACATGACGGAGGCGCTGCCCGAGACGCCGGCGCGAAGCCTCGCCCGCTCGGCACGGGATCGTGTGCTCGAGCTGGCTCGGGGCATGAGCGCGGTCGCGCTGGGTCCGGGACTCTCGCTCGATCCCGAGACCCAGGAGCTGGCCCGCACGCTGATCCGGGACCTGGATCGCCCCCTGGTGGTGGACGCCGACGCGCTGAGCGCGCTGGCCGGCCACCTGGATCTGCTGCGGCACGCGGCCGGCCCACGCGCGCTCACGCCGCATCCGGGCGAGATGGCCCGCATGATGAGCACCTCCATCGACAAGGTGCAGGCGGACCGGATCGAGGTGGCGCGCGCTTTCGCGCGCGAGCATCGGGTTGCGCTCGCGCTCAAAGGGGCGGGGACCGTCATCGC
Source organism: Candidatus Methylomirabilota bacterium (assembly GCA_035259825.1). GTDB lineage: Bacteria > Methylomirabilota > Methylomirabilia > Rokubacteriales > CSP1-6 > CAMLFJ01. The sequence goes on from DATFWA010000062.1 coordinate 4,888, forward strand.
TGGGCCCGATGGCCACGTGGCCATCAATCCCACCGGCAACCCGGGGATGGCCAAGGGCGGCTCCGGCGACGTGCTGACCGGGATCGTGGGCGCGCTGCTGGCGCGCGACGTCGACGCGGTGACGGCGCTGCGAGGCGGCTGCTATCTTCACGGCCTGGCCGGCGACGTGGCCGCGAGCGACCGCGGCGAGTACGCCATGATCGCGAGCGACCTGATCGAGAGCCTGCCCGCGGCCCTCGGCGAGCTCACGAGCCCGGCGCGATGAGCCCAGCCCACATCGTCGTCTCGCGCAGCCCCGAGGAGACCCAGGCCTTCGGCGAGCGCCTCGGCGCCCGCCTGGTCGCGGGATCGGTCGTGGCGTGCACCGGCGAGCTCGGGGCGGGGAAGACCTGCTTCCTGCAGGGCCTCGCGCGCGGGCTCGGCGTCACCGGCGACGTGACGAGCCCGACGTTCGTGCTGGTCAACCAGTATCGTGGCCGTCTGCCCGTCTACCATCTCGACGCCTATCGCACCGGCAGCCTGACCGAGCTGGTGGACCTGGGCCTGGAGGAGATGCTGCACGGCGACGGGGTGACCGTGATCGAGTGGGCGGACAAGCTGCTGCCGCTGCTCCCCGCGAGGACCATCCACGTGCACCTGAGCGGGCTCGGCGACGAGCCGCGCGAGATCCGGATCCAGGAGCCCGTATCCGATTCGACGCGTTGACCCCGTCCGCGCCCGCGTGCTACCCGAGGCGCATGACGTCGTCCACGGGCGGTATCGGGCAGTGGCCAGCCGAGGATCGGCCCCGCGAGCGGCTCTACCACAAGGGCGCCGAGTCGCTCGCGGATGCGGAACTGCTCGCCATCCAGCTGGGCAGCGGGCTGGCCGGGCGGAGCGCCATGGACATGGCCCGCGATCTGCTCGCGCGCTACGGATCGCTGTCCGGGCTCGCCGGCCGCGGCGTCGCCGAGCTAGGTGCCATCCGCGGAGTGGGGCCGGTGAAGGCGGTGCGTCTGGCCGCGCTCTTCGAGATCACACGCCGGCTCCGGTCACGCAACGGACACGGCCGGGTCGTCCTGGGCAGCCCGGAGCAGGTCTTCGCGCGCTACGGCCCACTGATGGAGGACCTCAAGAAGGAGGTGTTCCGCGTCGCATTGCTCGACGCCCAGAACGGACTGCTGCGCGACGTGATGATCTCCGAAGGGACGCTCTCCGCCAGCCTGGTGCACCCGCGAGAGGTCTTCAAGCCGGCCATCCTGGAGTCGGCCGCGTCGATCATCCTGCTGCACAATCACCCGAGCGGCGATCCGACGCCGAGCCGCGAGGATCTGCGGCTCACCCGGCAGCTCGTGGACTGCTCCGAGCTGCTCGACCTGCGCATCCACGACCACGTCATCATCGGTCGGGAGCGATTCATTAGTCTCGCCCAGCGGGGCGTCCTCTCGAGGGCGGGCGAGCCGTGAAGCGGCTAGCCCTTGGCCAGCTTCTCGACCTCTTTCTTCGACATGCTCTGGATGCGGGACAGCAACCCCTTCACCTTCCGCTCGGAGGCGTGGTCGGCCAGGATCAGCTTCTTGGACTTGCTGCCGGTCACGATATAGGCGACCCAGTCGTCGAGGCTGGGCGTGCCCCGCCACGCGACCGTGAGACCGCTGAGCCGCATGCGTCGTCTGCCCTCGATCTTTGCCAGTGGCTTCCGGCTGGCCTCCATCCTGTTTCGTCTCCTCGTGATCGTTCTGGAGCGGGGCCCGAAATGGCCCACGCGCTCCCGCAAGGGACACCGTGCTGGCTGGCGAGTGCGTGAGGCGATAAGTGCCCGATCACCTTAAGAATGGCTCCAATCCCTGTCAAGGTTTCGTTTGACCGCGATCCATGCGCGATCCGGCGAGCGTCGCATCGCGGGAGTGCGTGAGCACTGCGTATCACGACGCGCTTCGCGGCGAGGAGCGATCGGAGCATATGTGCACAAGCTGTGAGTACGAGGGGTCGCCCGTCCAGGTGGAAGAGGCGGCACACACGGGCTCAGAGAAGGTAGCCATCTTCCACAAGTGCCCACGAATTTGCCGCCCGATGGCCCCGTCCCACGAGGGTCATCAGCGCAAGCGCCGGTCGTCATATGACGTTCTCAGGTGTCGTGGCGCTGGCATCGGGTTTGCCCTGATTGGACAGGATGTCCTCGCGCCTTCCGGGATCGCCGTCCGGAGCCGCGCGGTGGCTGCGGATCCTGCTGGCCGCCGCGCTCGCTCTCCTCGTGCCCCTGGCGCTCTATCCCACGTGGGCCGACACGCCGCGGCCCGGTATCTTCGACGATGACAACGACATCGACGACGATGCCTGCGAAGTCCAGGTCGACCACGTCAACTGGATCGCCGCGGATCGATCCCCCGTCGTCGCTGCTCCGGTTCCTCGTCTCGTCGCTCGCTCGCAGCCGGTCACCGGCCCGGCCGTCACGGTCTTGCATGGCCGCCGGGCCGA
>DATFWA010000063.1:0-4520 GCA_035259825.1 Candidatus Methylomirabilota bacterium
GCGATCCCGCTCTAGCGTGGCGCCGGACGGGCCGCCCGACTCGCTAAAACCGTTAGAAGGGCTCCGCGAGCCGGCTGTTGGATGACGGTCCATTCAGCCTTGTTTATCGATATGTTACGGATGGGCCGGCGGGACTATGCACAGATCTATCCACATACTGTGGATAGAGCACGGCCCCCATGGGAACGGGGGATCGGCCCCTCGGCCGGGTTCGCTTCGACTAGCCCTTCGCCAGCTTTTCGACGCCTCGGCGCGACAGGCCCGCCACGCGCTGCAGGAGCATCTTGATCTTGCGCTCCGAGACTTGGTCCGCGAGGATCAACTTCTTCGATTTGGTCCGGTTCACGATGTAGGCGACCCAATCGTCGAGATCGGGCGTGCCGCGCCACGCGATGGTGAGCCCACTGTGCCGTAGGGACCTGCGGCCTTCGACTTTCGCGAGAGGCTTGCGACTCGCCTGCATGACCCGAGCAGCCTAGTGAAGGCGTGGGTGATGTGTCAAGACGATGACGAAGAAAGTTCTGTGAATAAGTGTGGATAACATTTCGGGAGGACACCGCACGATGATCATCGAGAAGAAGCTCGACGCGCTCGGCCTCACGCTCTTCGATGTGGATCGGCAATATCGTGTCAATGCTTCCGGCGCGCGCTTCATGTCCCACTTGACGGTCAACAACGTGCTCTATCTCTCGGGCACCACGCCGGTGAAAGATGGCGCGCCGCATCTCACCGGTGTCGTCGGCGCGGATCTCTCGATCGATCAGGGCTACGAGGCCGCGCGCCACGCGCTGCTCTCGAGCCTGGCCGTCGTCAAGTACGCGCTGGGCGATCTCGATCGTGTGCAGCAGGCGGTGCAGCTCATCGGCTTCGTGAACTCGGCGCCCGGATTCAGCCAGCAGCCCCGCGTGATCAACGGCGCCACCGATCTCCTGGTCGAGCTGTACGGCGACCGCGGCAAACCCACCCGCGCGGCGATCGGCTGTCAAGGGCTCGCGCTCAATCACTCGGTAGAGGTCGTCCTGACCGTGCTCTTCTCCGGCGACGGGGTCACCCCGCCGCTGGCGCGCGACCACTACGTGAAGTAGTCTCGCGCCATCATGAGGATCTGGCCCGCGCTGGCGATGCTGGCCCTGCTCCACGCCGGCTGCGTCAGCCTCACGCCGGACCAGCAGGCTCGGCTCGAGGACTGGCAGGGCTTCGCGGGGCGCGTCACCGCCCACTACGGCGTGAGCGACGTCAGCTTCCTGGTCGGCGCACGGCCGGGCGCAGGCGGCGGCGCTCTGCGGTCGGGTGGGGTCATGGCGTTCCCGCCGACCATGCTCGATCCGCTGCCTCCCGGCCAGAGCCGCGATTTCCTGCTGGCACACGAGCTGGCCCACTGGGTGCTCGGTCACGCCTACGTGGCACCCGCGGACGAGGCGACCTTGTCGCTCTGGCGTGACGAGCAGCAGGGCCGGGAGCTGGACGCGAACGCGGAGGCGGTGAAGATCCTGATGGTGGGGCGGGGCTGGTCGGAGCGCCGCGCCTTCTTCCACGCCCACGCCTACCTCTGGAGCTACAAGCGAGGGGTGGACGCGCGCCGCCACGGCGTCCCCGCCGGCCATCCCAGCGACCCGTGCGTGGAGATCAACGATCTGATCCAGCGCTATCCGTCGTTCCCCGACATCAGCGACAGCTGCCCGTCGTGGCCGGAGCCGCGATGGGTGCGGACCCGCACGCGGCTCGACGCCATGTCGCGGATCGGCGAGGGACCGCCCTGACCATCCAGTCGGTATCCCGTCCCGTCAGCCAAACCCTGCCCGACCTGCTCGACGAGCTGGCCGCGCGCCAGCCCGCGCACGAGCTCATCGTGGATAGCCGCGGCGGCCGGCTGAGCTACGCGGAGACTCGTACGCAGGTGCGCGAGCTGGCCGGTGGGCTGCTGCGCGCCGGGGTGAAGCGCGGCGACATGGTGGCGATGCTGATGAACAACCGGCCGGAGTGGCTGCTGGTCGGCTTCGCGGTGACCATGCTCGGGGCCACGCTGGTGCCGATCAGCACGTGGTCCCGCCCCCGCGAGCTGGAGTACGTGCTGAACCACTGCGGGGCGTCCCTCCTGATCACCATCCCGCGCTTCGGCGGCCAGGACTATCTCGGGGCGCTGGCCGAGCTGGGCGGGCCGGGCGGCGCGCGCCTGTCGCATCTCCGGCGCGTGGTCGTGGTCGGAGAAGAGGTGGCGGGCCTCTCGACGCTCGACTCACTGTGGGCGCCCGGGCGGGACGTGAGCGCCGACGAGATCGACGCGGCCCGGCGGGCCCTCTCGCCCGAGGATGTGGCCTACATCCTCTACACCTCGGGCACGACTTCGACGCCCAAGGGCGTGCAGCTCTGCCACGGCGGGCTCGTCGAGAACACCTGGAACATCGGTGCGCGCCAGCGCCTGACGCCGGCCGACCGGATGTGGATGGGCATCTCGCTCTTCTGGAGCTTCGGCTGTGCCAACGGCCTCCTGGCCGTGATGACCCACGGCGGTACCATCGTCCTGCAGGAGCAGATGGACACCGCCGCGGCCCTCGCCCTGATCGAGCGCGAGCGCTGCAGCGTGTACTACGGCACGCCCAACATCGCCCAGGCGCTGATCGAGCACCCGGACCGGCCGCGCCGCGATCTCTCTTCGCTGCGAACCGGTGCGGCCATCGGCACGCCGGCGGCCATGCAGACGGTGATGGACTTGGGCGCTCGCGAGATCTGCAACGTATACGGGCTCACCGAGTGCTACGGCAACTGCTCGGTCACCGACGCGCACGATCCGGCCGAGATCCGGTGCACCACCGTGGGCTACCCGCTGCCCGGCATGGAGATCCGCGTGGTGGATCGCGAGACGCGACGGCCCCTGCCGCCGGGTGAGGTCGGCGAGATCCTCGTGCGCGGGCATCTCACGCCTGGCTACTACCGCGATCCGGAGCGGAACGCAGTCTCTTTCGACGCCGAGGGGTTCCTGGTGACCGGCGATCTGGGATTCGTCGGCGACGACGGCCGCCTGCGCTTCCGGGGCCGGATCAAGGAGATGGTGAAGACGGGCGGCATCAACGTCGCCCCGCTCGAGGTGGAGGAGGTCCTGATGGGCCACCCCGCGGTGGAACAGGCCTACGTGGTCGGCCTGCCGGATCCGCGGCGGGAGGAGATCCTCGTCGCGGTGGTGGTGCTGAGGCCCGATCAGCAGGCGGAGCCTGACGCCCTCCGCGCGCTCTGCAAGGACGCCCTCGCCGCGTACAAGGTGCCGCAGGAGATCCACCTCATGAAGCGGGATGAATTGCCGGTCACGGCCACCGGTAAGGTCCAGAAGTTCCGGCTCGCCGAGCGGCTGGCGTCGGCTCGCGCCACCGGCCCGTGCTGAAACGGAGGCACATTTTTTCCGGGGAGCTTCTTCCCGGCGTCTGTCCGCATCATGGCGGCCGTCCAGCAGAGTTCCGCAATTCTAATAGGCTACGGGCGGGCATGAGCCTTGCCAGCCGTGGGGTCCATGGACGACAGCATCGTTGGACCGATCCTCGAGCGGGAGGGTGACCGCCTCCGGGTGGGGTCGTCATCCCCCCTCTTCCTCCCGGTCGGAACCCGGTGCGACCTGAGGGTCGGCACCCTGGTCCGGGTGACGGTCAGGCAGCACGACGGACGGGACGAGATCGCGTCGATCCAGCCGCTGCCCGAAGTCTTCTGAGGTCCGCCCGATCGTGCCCACGATCCGGCCGCGCCCGACGCCCGCCCCCAAGATACTGCGCTGCGCCGACGTCATCCCGCGATGTCCGGTGGTGATCGAGGGCCAGAACGAGAAGGACGTGCTGGCCCGCGGCAAGGACCACGTGAGGACCGACCACCACATCCCGGAGATCCCGCCCCCGATGTTGGCCCGGCTCCGGGGCGCGATCCGGGACAAGAAGCCGCGGCGCTAGCGCCGGCTCAAGTCTTCGCCCGCAGGCCCGCCGCGGCGAGGCGGGGAAAGATGACGTCACGGAAGCCCGCGATCTCCCGAGCGGGCGGCGCGAAGGTCAGCAGCGGCATCAGGTAGAGGTTGCGCACCCCGAGCGCGGTCAGGTCTCCGATGCGCGCCGCGCAGTCCGCCGGCGTGCCGATCAGCCCCATCGCCTCGCACAGCTGCGCCACCACCTCGTCCGGCACGAAGGACGTGGCCGCGATGGCTGCTTCCCAGTCGTGCGCGTGCGACAGATCCGGGTAGACCTTCCACACTGCGTCGGGCACCGTCAGCGGCGGCAGGCGCAGCCCCGCCGGCTCGAGCCAGTAGCCGCCCCAGCGGAGGATGCCCCAGTGCACCGCGGTCGGCCGCGCCTCGCGCAAGGCCTCGGCGGTGGTCGGCAGCGTGGCGGTGCGCACCGCCCAGATCACTTCGAGATCCTCGACCCGGCGAGCCGAGCGCTTCGCGCCGCGCTCGAGGTGCTCGAGCGCGCGGCCCACGATGCCGCGGTTGGCGCCGACCAGCAGCAGCGCGCCGTCGGCGATCTCGCCGGCCAGCTCGATGGCCTTCG
>DATFWA010000064.1:0-6775 GCA_035259825.1 Candidatus Methylomirabilota bacterium
ATGGCCAAGGACGGACGGCTGAAGTTCCCGGCGATCAACGTTAACGACTCGGTGACCAAGTCGAAGTTCGACAATCTCTACGGCTGCCGCGAGTCGCTGGTCGACGGCATCAAGCGGGCGACCGACGTGATGGTGGCGGGCAAGATTGCGGTGGTGTGCGGCTACGGCGACGTGGGCAAGGGCTCGGCCCAGGCCCTGCGCGCGCTGTCGGCGCAGGTGTGGGTCACCGAGATCGATCCCATCTGCGCGCTGCAGGCCGCGATGGAGGGCTACCGGGTGGTGACGATGGACGAGGCGGCCGAGCAGGCCGACATCTTCGTGACCGCCACCGGCAACTATCACGTCATCGGCCACGAGCACATGAAGCGGATGAAGAACAACGCGATCGTGTGCAACATCGGCCACTTCGACAGCGAGATCGACATCGCCTCGCTCAAGCAGTACAAATGGGAGAACATCAAGCCGCAGGTCGACCACGTCATCTTCCCCGACGGCAAGCGCATCATCCTGCTCGCCGAGGGACGGCTGGTGAACCTGGGCTGCGCCACCGGCCATCCGAGCTACGTCATGAGCTCGTCGTTCGCGAACCAGGTGATCGCGCAGATCGAGCTGTACACCAACCCCGGCAAGTACCCGATCGGCGTCTACGTGCTGCCCAAGCACCTCGACGAGAAGGTGGCGCGGCTGCAGTTGAAGAAGCTGAATGCGCACCTCACCGAGCTGACCGACGCGCAGGCTCGCTACATCGGCGTGGACAAGTCCGGGCCCTACAAGCCGGATCACTACCGCTACTAGACCGCGCGCTTCGACGCACCCCTCACCTTGCCCTCTCCCTCGGGGGGAGAGGGCAAGGCGTGGGGCTTGCCGACGGGTCGCGCGTCCCGGTAGCCTACGCGTCATGAAGATCACCCAGGTCGAATCGCTCCACGCCGACGCGGGCTGGCGGAACTTCGACTTCCTCAAGATCAGCACCGACGAGGGCATCGTCGGCTGGAGTGAGTACAACGAGTCCTTCGGGGGCCTCGGCGTCTCCGCGGTCATCGCCGAGCTGGCTCCCGTCCTGATCGGCCAGGATCCGCGGCCGTGGGAAGCCCACGTCGCCCTGATGTACGCGCTTCGCCGGCAGGCCTCGGGCGGGGTGGTCCAGCAGGCCATCGGGGCGATCGAGAACGCGCTCCTCGACGTCAACGCGCGCGCCCTCGGGGTGCCGGTGTACGCACTCCTGGGCGGGCCGATCCGAACCCGCCTCCGGCTCTACTGGTCGCACTGCGCAACCTACCGGGTGAGCCGGGCGCGAGAGATGGAGCTGCCCCCGGTGCGGACGCTGGCCGACGTCACCGCCCTCGGCCGCGAGGTGGCGCGAAAGGGCTACACCGCGCTGAAGACCAACGTGCTGCTGCTGGGCGACGGGCGCCCCCGCGCCCACGTGCCCGGCTTCGCGCGGGGCGAAGGCTTCCCCGAGCTGAACGCCGACCGCCACGCCATCGAGGCGATGCGCGCGCAGCTCGCCGCGTTCCGCGAGGGCGCCGGACCCGAGATGGACATCCTGGTGGACCTGAACTTCAACTACAAGACCGAAGGCTTCCTCAAGATGGCTCGCGCGATGGAGCCCTTCGATCTGTTCTGGGTCGAGATGGACACGCGCGACCCGAGCGCGTTGGCCTACGTGCGGAGCCGTACCACCATCCCGGTCGCCTCGTGCGAGTGCCTCTTCGGCCGGCGTGACTACCGGCCCTTCTTCGAGCGGCAGGCGGTGGACGTCGCCATCATCGATACCCCGTGGAACGGAGTGGCCGAGTCACTGAAGATCGCGGCCATGGCCGAGGCCTACGAGATCAACGTGGCCCCGCACAACTTCTACGGCCACCTCGCCACCATGATGAGCGCGCACTTCTCCTCGGTGGTGCCCAATCTCCGGATCATGGAGATCGACCCGGACATGGTGCCGTGGCAGGACGACCTGGTCACCGTGAAGCCCGAGATCCGGGACGGCCACCTGGCGCTACCCGGCGGACCCGGATGGGGCACCGAGGTCAACGAGGATGCGGTGCGCGCGCATCCGCCCCGGTCGCGCCGCTAGCTCAGATCTCTTTCGGCGGCTGGTCGGCCCGCCAAAGGCGCACGTCGCGACGGGGCACCGGCAGCTCGATGCGGGCCTCCGCGAGGCCGACGTACACCGCATCGGCTAGCTCGCTCTGGATCGTCTCCGCGTCGCCGAAGCGATCCGTCCACACCCGCAGCTCGAAGTCGAGTGAGTACTCCCCGAACCCCATGAGCACCACCGCGGGCGCGGGCTGGTCCAGCACGAGGGCATGTTTCGCCGCGATCGCGGTCAGTAGCTCGCTCACCTGCTTGGGCGCCGTCCCATAGGCCACCTTGACCGGCAGCACGATCCGCCGCCGCAGATCCGAGTAGGTCCAGTTGGTGACGTTCTGTGACACCAGCTGGGAGTTGGGGATGAACACCTCCGCGCCGTCGGCGGTGCGCACGAGGGTGGCGCGCGCGCCGATGTGACGCACCTCCCCGCCCACTCCGGTGATCTGCACGACGTCGCCCAGATGCAGCGGGCGCTCGAACAGCAGGATCAGCCCGGACGCGAAGTTGTTGACGAGGTTCTGCAGTCCCAGCCCCGCACCGACTCCGAACGCGCCGGCGAGGATCGTGAGCTTGGTGAGGTCCACCCCCAGGGCGGCGAGGGCCAGGGTGAAGCCGGTGAGCACCAGCGCGTACTGGATCACGAGCGACATCGCCAGCGGCAGCCCCTTCGCCAGGCGCACCCGGGGAAACACGTCCTCGGAGAGCAGGAGCCGCACCGCGGACGCCACCACGAAGGACAGCCAGATGGTCAGCGCGAAGATCGCGAGGTCACCGAGCGAGATCCGGATCGCGCCCCAGCCCCACTGCGCGGTCAGGACCTGCCGCACCCCCGACACCACCGCGGGGAGCAAGGTCAGGGACGCGAGCGTGGCCGCGATCCACGCCAGCGCACCGATCCAGCGCAAGGCCCGCACGAGTCGCTGCTCCAGGGTTGCCCGCGCGTGCTGGACGGAGGACAGCAGCCCGAGCGGGCGGCTGCGCAGCAGGACCGCGAGCAGCCCCTTCGTCACCTGGAGGGCCGCGAGGATGGCCAGGCCGAAGTACGCGCTGCCGAGCGCGCCCGCCCCGATGAGGCGCCCGAGCCCGACATAGCCGAGACTGCCGAGAACGAACGCGCCAGCGAATGCGGCGAGCAGGAGCCGCCCGAAGAGCCAGAGTGCGTCCGCTTCCATCGCGTGCACCTCCGGGACAGCCACCATCTCCGTGCGCTGGGACCGGAGGACCCAGAGCGTCGCCCCGCTCGCCGCCAGCATCTCGGCGAGGAAGACCAGGTGCTCGAAGAGCGGGGCGCTCGCGATGACGGACCGGATGGCATCGACCAGGAAGAGGGCGCCGAACACGTAGAGAATCGGAGACACCGACCGGTCGAGCGAGGGCCGGATGAGGCGAAGGACCGGCACTATCGCCACCAGGGCCACCAGACGCATGAGCGCCGGCGTGGCTTCCTCGTACATCCACGGCGCCGCGAAACACGAGATCACGAGCGCCGAGGAGAACGGGCGATTGAACACCTCGACTACGGTGCCGATGGTCGGGTCGTCGGCGTTCCAGCGACGGGCGGCCCGGCGGCCACGCCAGAGCACCGCCAGCAGGATGAGGAAGAGCATCGCGTGTAGGGGCACGCGTGGAGCGTGCTGCTGGCCGACCTCAGCGACCAGGGCTCGCCCGGCGCCGACCACGTCGCGCGCGGCCGCGGCGGTCTGCTCCGTCGCGCCAGCCCAGATTCCCCGGTCCCAGAGCGACGGGCCGTCCCGCTGGCCGAGCCGGTGCAATCGGTCGGAGCGAGCCTGGGCGGTCCGGCTCAAGGCCTCGTCGGTGCGCCGCTGCAGCTGGGCCAGGCGGTACTGAGCCAGGAGCAGCGCCGAGAGCCGGGTCTCCACGCGGGTGCGCGTGGTGTTGATGGCGGCCACGATGGAGTCGATCTGGTCGAGCACGACCTTCGGCGCGCCCGCGCTGGCCGAGCCCTCCCGCGAGCGGGCCCAGCTGTCGCGCAGGCTCGCGAGCCGGGTGCGCTCCTGCTCCACCCGGCCCGCCCACTGCGTCAGCGTGTCGTTCCAGTTGCGCAGCTTCGCGCGCGTGGCCTCCCAGGTGGCGCTGAGCTGCTCGACCACCGAGAGCGGCGGGCTCCCCTCCAGACGCGCGCGCGTCTGGTCGAAGCGGGTCTGCAGCTCGGCGGCCTGTCCGGGGAGCGCGTCCAGGATCGCCTGCACGTCGCGCGTCGGCGTGACCGCCGCGTCCTGGCTGTCGAGCAGCCCGCGCAGCTCGGCGGCGCGGGCCGCCACCTCGGAGAGCGCGATCGGCCCGCCGCTTTCGGGCGCCGTCGGCGCCGGCGGGGTCTGCGCGTGCGCGCCGCTCGCGGCAGTCAGCAGCAGACCCAGCGCGAAGGCGAATCGTCCTCCGGCTCGCCGCATCGCGGAGGCGCGGCTCCTAGGGGAACGTCCGGAAGGTCCGCAGCATCGAGGCGCGGGCCCCGGGGCCAGGCGGGGCGAACGGCAGCACCACCGGGGTGACGCCGGTGCGCGCGAACGCGGCGATCTGTTCGCGGCAGCGATCGGCCGGGCCGACCGCCCCCAGCCCGTCCAGCACGCGATCCGAGATGGCCTTCACCGCGCCCGCGCGATCGCCGGCCTTCCAGGCGCGGTTGACCGTCTCCACCTCCTCGGAGAAGCCGCAGTCCTGGAAGAAGCGCGCGTAGGCGTTAACGATGGCGTAACCGGTGATGTCGCGGGCCAGCGCCTCGCGCACCGGCCCGGCCTCGTCGGTGACGCAGGTGCGCACGTACACCGCCACGTCGAGGTCGGAGACACTTCGCCCCGCGCGCTTCGCGCCGGCCTCGACCGAGCTCAGCGACGCCGACATCGCGGACGGCGGGATCCAGTTGAGCAGGACCCCGTCCGCGAGCTCGCCGGCCAGCTCGCACATCTTCGGGCCGAGCGCGGCGAGGTAGACGCGTGGCAACGGCGAGGGGGCGGGGATCGCGAGCCGAAAGTTCTTGAGCCGGTAGAACTGACCCTCGAAGTTCACGCGCTCACCGGACGCGGCCAAGCGGATGATCTGCACGGCTTCCCGCATCTGTTGGATAGATGGCACGAACGGCAGTCCGTGCCACTGCCCGACGATGATCTCGCTGGATAGACCGACACCCAGCGCGAACCGTCCGGGAGCCAGATGGGCGAGCGTGGCCGCGGCTTGGCCGTACACGATCGGGGTGCGCGTCTGCACCGGGATGACGCCATTGGCGATCTGCAGGGTCTGGGTATGCGTGGCGATCAGAGTGGACAGCGCGATCGCCTCCGTGCCGGAAGCCTCGCCGATCCACGCGGTGCGATACCCACGCGTCTCGGCCTCGCGGGCGATGGCCGGCAGCTCACCGAGCGGCATGGCCAGGCCGGTGAGCGCGATGTCGGTGGGCATCAGACGCGCTCGCTCACGATGAACCGCTTGTTGTGGGTGTAGGGACGCACCTCGGGCTTCCAGCGGCCGATGTCGGAGGTGTCGTTCCACAGCTTCGACATCGGCAGGTCGGTCCGCTCCACCTCGTAGGCGGCCAGGTAGCGCGGCTCGCCCGGAGTCTCGGTCCGGTAGCGCGCGACGCTGACGCACCCCGGCAGCTTCAAGAGCAGCGGGACGTGCTCGACGTCGTACAGCTCGTTGAACAGCTGCTCGCGATGCGGCTCGACGTCCATCATCACCCAGAAGACGTACGGGCTGCGGTAGGTCAGGCCCGCGTTGCTCCCCACCCACTCGTAGGCTGCGAGGTGCCGGTTCATGGTGTGGGGCCGGATGTCGGTCGGCCAGCGGCCCGCCTCCCCCGCCTTCTTCCACTCGGGGCTCTGCAGGACCGCCGGACTCTCCATTTCGTAGGCCGCGATGTAGCGGGGGTCGGTGGGCGACGTCTGCCGGTAGCGCGTGGCCCTGATCACGCCGGGCACCGCCGCGAGCAGCGGCAGGTGCTCGTGGTCGTAGACGTTGTTGAACGTCTTCTCGAAATCGTGGGCCACGTCCATCCGCACCAAATACAGGAAACGCGCACTCATCGTGCTCTCCTCTCTCCCGCTTGCTCCGGGCGGGCTTCCCCCGTATCTTCTGTCGAAGTCGGGCTGCCGGCTGACTGTACCGCGCCGGGCCCCGCCGCGCACCCCAAACTCGAAGAGGAGACCACCGCGATGCCGCCAGTGGACCCGAACCAAGTGTTGATGACCGGCGAGAACTCCTTCATCCGTCTGAGCCCGGACGGAGGCAAGACGTTGTCGGATCGCGCGAGCCACTGGCGGGTGCTCTGGTGCCCGGCAGGCGCCGGCCACACGTTGTTCCTACAATCCACGCTGACCGACAACCAGCCGCGCGTCTACAGCGACAACATCGCGGTGGCCCGCTGGCTGCAGAAGACGATCGAGACCCTGCTCTTCCCGGCCTTCGCGGATACGGCACTCCCGGTCGTCCACGCCCACTTCAACCGGCAGGGCGGGCCCTGGTCCACCGCCATCGAGACGGTGAACTCGGCGGACACCCACATCACCATGTCCTGGTACGACTGCATCGAGCCCTTCGTGCTGAACGCGCCGCCCGGTTTCAACGACCGGCCGATTGGCGTGTTCAGCACGTTCTTCCCCGCCCGCTCCGCCCAGCTCGAGATGAACGGCAAGATCGCGGCCGGCAGCGTATGGCCCGAGATGCG
>DATFWA010000065.1:0-4117 GCA_035259825.1 Candidatus Methylomirabilota bacterium
CCGATGGACACCCTCGGAGGACGCCCAGAGATCAGCCCCGAGATCAGATCGATGCGCCTGCCGCTCGAAGACGTGAAGGTCCTGGATCTGAGCCACGCGCTCGCCGGTCCCTTCTGCTCGACCATGCTGGGCGACTTCGGAGCCGAGGTCATCAAGCTCGAGCCGAAGGAAGCCGGCGACATCTCCCGCGCCTGGGGTCCCCCGCTGCCCGGTGGCGAGACGTCCTACTTCGTAAGCCTGCACCGCAACAAGAAGGGCATCGAGGTCGATCTCAAGCATCCGGACGGCAAAGGTCTCTTCTTTCAGCTGATAGACAAGTGCGACGTGGTGCTGGAGAACTACCGCGTCGGCGCGCTGAACCGGCTCGGGCTCGGCTACGAGGCCGCGAAGGCGCGGAATCCCGGCATCATCTATTGCTCGGTCTCCGGCTTCGGCCAGGACGGGCCATATCGCGATCGCGCCGCGCTCGACCTGATCTTGCAAGCCGAGAGCGGGATGATCAGCACCACCGGCGAGCCGGGCAGCCACGGGGTGCGCTGCGGTGTATCGATCGCCGACATGACCGCGGGGATGTACGCCGCCTTCGGCATCATGCTGGCTCTGCGGGTGAAGGAGCGGACCGGCCTCGGCCAGGCCATCGACGTGTCGATGCTGGAGGGCCAGCTCTCGTTGCTGGGCAGCATGATCGGCGCGTATTTTGCCGACGGCGAGGTGCCGCTGCCGATGGGCACCGCGTACAAGGCGCTGCTGCCCTACCAGACCTTCCGCACGAAGACGCGCGATCTGGCCCTGGCCGTCGGCAGCGAGAAGCTCTGGAAGGTGTTCTGTCCGGCGATCGGCTGCCCGGAGCTGACCGACGATCCGCGCTATCGCACCAACGCCGACCGGGCCCGCAACCGGGACAGCCTGATCGCGAAGCTGCAGGAGGTGTTCCTGACCCGCTCCTACGAGGAGTGGGAGCCGCTGCTGCTCGCCCAGGGCATCCCGATGGGTGCGATCAACAGCATCCCGCAGGTCGTCGAGCATCCTCAGGTGATTGCCCGCGAGGCCCTGGTCGAGATGGCCCATCCCCGCGCGGGCAAGGTGCGCATGGTCGGCGCGCCGGTGCGTCTGTCCGAGACGCCCGGCTCGGTGCGCACGCCGGCGCCGATGCTCGGCGAGCACACCGACTCGGTGCTCCGCGACCTGCTCGGGCTCGACGATCGAGCGATCGCGGCGCTCCGCTCGACGGGCGCGATCGGTCCGAAGCGCTGAGCGCCCCGCCCCACCACACGAGATCGAGGAGACCACGATGAACGGTGCCGAGAGCTTGGCGCGGACGCTGGTGGCTGGCGGAGTCAACGTGTGCTTCACCAACCCCGGCACGTCGGAGATGCACTTCGTGGCCGCGCTGGACAAGGTCGAGGGCATCCGGTGCGTGCTGGGCCTCTTCGAGGGCGTGGTCACGGGCGCCGCCGACGGCTACTGGCGCATGGCCGATCGGCCGGCCGCGACCCTGCTGCACCTGGGCCCGGGCCTCGGCAACGGACTCGCGAATCTCCACAACGCCCGCAAGGCCAGCTCCGGCATCGTCAACATCGTGGGGGAGCACGCCACCTATCACATCAAGCACGACGCGCCGCTGACCTCCGACATCGAGGGCATCGCGCGCCCGGTCTCGGGCTGGGTGCGAACCTCGCCGAGCGCGCGCGCCGTCGCGGCCGACGGCGCCGCCGCCATCGCGGCGGCCCGCAGCGCGCCCGGCCAGGTCGCCACGCTCATCCTGCCCGCCGACACCGCGTGGAACGAGGCAGACGGCGTGGCCCCGGTGCCCGCGACGGCGCCGCCCGGCGCAGTGAGCGCCGACGCGATCGAGCACTGCGCGGCCGCGCTTCGCACCGGCGAGCCCGCGATGATCATGCTGACCGGGCTGGCCGTCCGCGAGCGCGGGCTCGCCCTGGCCGGGCGCATCGCCACCGCCACCGGCGCGCGCATCATCGCGCAGGGCTCGAACGCGCGCATCCAGCGCGGAGCCGGCCGCGTGCCGATCGAGCGCCTCCCCTATCCGGTGGAGCAGGCGCTGGCCGTGCTGAAGGACGTCCGCCATCTGATCCTGGTCGGCGCCAAGGCCCCGGTGGCGTTCTTCGCCTACCCGGACAAGCCGAGCGTGCTCACTCCCGACGGCTGCCAGATCCACCGGCTCTCCACCCTGGCCGAGGACTCGATCGGCGCACTGGAGGCGCTGGCCGAAGCGGTGGGCGCGAAGAAGAACCGCGAGGTGGTGCAGCCGCCCGGCCGCCCGGCGCTGCCTACCGGCGCGCTGACGCCCGACACACTGGCCGCCGCGCTCGGCGCGCTGCTGCCCGAGGGCGCCATCGTCGCCGACGAGTCGGTGACCAGCGGCCGTGGCTTCTTCAAGGCCACCGCGGGCGCGCCGCCGCACGACTGGATGAACAACATGGGCGGCTCGATCGGTCTCGGCCTGCCGCTGGCCACCGGGGCCGCAGTGGCTTGTCCCGATCGGAAGGTCATCTGCCTCGAGGGCGACGGCAGCGGCATGTACACGGTGCAGGCGCTGTGGACGCAGGCGCGCGAGGGCCTCGACGTCACCACCGTGGTCTTCGCCAACCGCACCTACGCGATCCTGCGCCACGAGCTGTCCGGCGTGCGCGCGGGGACACCAGGTCCCAAGGCGGCCGACATGCTGGACATCGGCCGGCCCGACCTGGACTGGGTGGCGATGGCGCGCGGCATGGGCGTTCCGGCCAGCCGCGCCACCACCGCCGAGGAGTTCGGCAAGCAGTTCGCGGCCGGGCTCGCCACGCCCGGCCCGTACCTCGTGGAGGCGGTCCTGTGAAGAAGGAGATCGTCCGCGTCGCCGTCGAACGCCCCAATCCGAACCTGTCGCTCGCCACGAAGTTCGGCAACCTCGTGTTCGTGTCCGGCCAGACCGGCCGGCATCCGACCACCGGCGAGGTGGGGAAGGATATCCGGGAGCAGACCCGCAACACGCTCGAGCGCATCAAGGTGATCCTGGCCGCCGCGGGAAGCTCGCTCGACCAGGTGCTGAGCGCGATGGTCCACCTCACCCGCCGCGACGACCTGGCCGCCTACAACGAGGAGTACGCGAAGTACTTCCCGACCGACAAGCCGGCGCGCACCACTGTGACCGTGGCCTCGCTGAATTCGCCCGACCTGCTGATCGAGATCACGGTCGTCGCGGGCATCCCGGACTGAGGCGATTGAGCCTCGGGTTGACGGCCACCGCTGGCTTGGTCATATAGCGGAACACGAGGTCGGAATGCCGGTACCGCCCAAGACCCAGTACGCGAAGAGCGGCGATGTTCACGTCGCGTACCAGGTGACGGGCGCCGGACCGCTCGACCTCGTCTTCGTCCCCGGCTTCGTGTCCCACCTCGAGTACCAGTGGGAGCATCCGTGGTCGGCCGACTTCTTCGAACGGCTCGGATCCTTCTCGCGTCTGATCCGATTCGACAAACGCGGCACGGGGCTATCGGACCGGGTCGGCGGCATCCCGACGCTCGAGGAGCGCATGGACGACGTGCGCGCGGTCATGGACGCGGTGGGATCGGAGCGAGCCGCCCTCTTCGGAGCCTCGGAGGGCGGCCCGATGTCAGTGCTTTTCGTGGCGACCTATCCCGAGCGCACCTCGGCGCTCGTGCTGTATGGCTCGTATGCCCGCCGGTCCTGGGCGCCCGATCATGCCTGTGGACATACGGAACAGGAGTGGCAGGCGATGATCGATGCCATCGAGATGGGATGGGGCGAGGCCCGGAGCCCGGACCTCCGCGCCCCAAGCGCGGCGGAAAACCAGAGCTACCGCCAGTGGTGGGCCACGTATCAACGGCTGGCTGCGAGCCCGGGAGCGGCGGTGGCGGTGATGCAGATGAACAAGGAGATCGACGTCCGGGCCATCCTGCCCGCCGTCCGCGTACCGACCCTCGTGCTCCATCGGGCTCAGGATCGGATGATCAGTGTCGAGCAGGCCCGCTACCTGGTCGAACACATCCCCGGAGCGAGGTTGGTCGAGCTCGCGGGGGCGGACCACGCGCCGTGGGTCGAGGATACCGGCATCCTCCTGGACGAGGTCGAGGAATTCCTGACGGGAGCGAGACGC
>DATFWA010000066.1:0-16521 GCA_035259825.1 Candidatus Methylomirabilota bacterium
GAAGCCCTTGGCGGCGGCTTCCTTGGCGACCGCGATCAAGTAGTCCCAGTTCTCCTCGCGGAACGGGTCGACCCAGGCCAGGTTCTCACGGTCGATCCACGGCTTCCCGGTGCGGGTGTCGATGATGGCGAGGTCGGGCCGGGCGTTGGCGCGGACGTTGTCCTTGAAGGCCACGATCCGGGCGATGGTGTAGATTCCCTGCGCCTTCCAACCGGCGAGCTGCTCGTCGAAGTCCTTGATGATGACCGGTCCCTGCGCCCCCGCGTCGAGGGCGGCCTGCACCTGGGTCCGGTAGGGAATCAGGCCGCGATCGCCCTTGACGTCGATAACGACGGCATTGAGCTCGGTGCGCGCCACCAGGTCGAGGACCCGCTGACGGATACCCCGGTCGGCCACGCCGTAGTAGGTGAGATAGGCGGCCTTGATCGGGTGCGCGGCAAGCTTCACCGTCACGTCGGTGCTCTCGGTCGTCAGCTTCTTGCGCTCGTAGCCCGGGGCCTTCACCCATACCGTGGAGCCGGCCTGAACCGGCGGAGTGGTGAACCGGCCGTCGGCGCTGGTCACGACCTCGATCCGGCCCGCCCAGATCGAGGCGCCGCGAATCGGCGAGCCGGTGCCCGCGTCGAGGACGCGCCCGCTGATGACCCGCGCTTCGCCGCGGGGCTCGGCCGGGGCGCTGACGGTCGGCGTCTCTGGAGCCGGGGCCGGGACCTGAGCCTCGGGTGCGGGCGTCGACGAGGGCTCGGTGCCCGCCTCCGGCGCCGGCTCGCTGTGAGCCGCCTCCCACGACAGCGCGGCGGCCAGGCGCGTGGACACGACGCCGTCGGGGAACAGGATGGCGTACTCAGCGAAGGCGGCCAGCAGGGTCAAGAGCAGCAGCGAGGTCCAGGAGAGCGACCGGGGCAGCGAGCTATCGTTCATTCGTCGGTCTCAAATATTCCTTGATGAGAGGTATGAGCCCAAAGGAAAAGTGAGCAACAACTCAAAATGAGAGCAACCCGCTTGCCATCCATGCCTCACGGCAAGTGACTGAAAAGGCGGTTTCCGCTTTTCGAAAACTCCGCCGCCCGCGTCGGCCGGCTGACAAAAGTCCGCCAGGTGACGACGCAGATGGTCACCACCTCGGCGTCTCGCGAGTACAATGCCGCGCATGATCGATCCGACCGGCTTCGCCTGCGAGACGGCTCGTCGCCGTACCCTCACCGTGAACGGCCTGGCCCTGAATGCGCTGGAGTGGGGCGAGCCCGGCCGCCCGGCACTCTGTTTCCTCCACGGCGGTTCTGCTCACGCCCACTGGTTCGATGCTGTGGTGCCGAGCTTCGTTCCCGGCTATCACGTCCTGGCGCTCGACCAGCGCGGTCACGGAGCCAGCGAGTGGCCGTCGACTCCCGCCTACGCCACCGTGGACTTTGCCGGAGACCTGGTTGGGGTGATGGACGCGCTGGGCTGGGAGCGCATGACGGTGGCTGGCCATTCGATGGGCGGCCACAACGCGATGGCCTTCGCCGCCTGGCATCCCGACCGGGTGGCGCGTCTGGTGGTCATCGACAGCCGCCCCTCGATCCCGGCCGAGCGGCTGCAGAACATGCACCGGCGCGGCGACCGGGGCCCGATGCGCCACGAGACCCTGCAGTCGGCGCTCAGGAGCTTTCGCCTCCTGCCGAGGGAGACGGTCGCGGAGCCGCGTCTGCTCGAGCATCTGGCTCGGCAGGGCATCACCGAGCGCGGGGGTCGCTTCCTCTACCGCTTCGACCCGGCCTGCAACGGTCGGCGCCGGCCGACCGATGGGTGGGCGCTGCTCGAGCGCATCACCGCGCCGACCCTCCTGGTCCGGGGAGAGCATTCCCCGATCCTGCCGCCCGAGATGGCCGCAGCGATGCTGGACCGGCTGTCGCGCGCCCGACTCGTCGAGATCCCCGGGACGTACCACCACCTCGTGCTGGACGCGCCGCTGGCGTTCGCGAAGGTACTGGAGGCGTTCCTGAGCGAGCCCGCGGCGGACGGCTGAGCCCGCGGCGGGCGGAGCCGATCAGATCCGTTCGAGGCGAACGGCGCAGACCTTGTACTCGGGAATCTTCGCGGAGGGGTCGAAGGCGGCGTTGGTCAGGAAGTTGGCCGCCGAGTCGTTGAGCTTCACGAACGGGACGAAGATCGCGCCCGGCCGGACGGCCTCGGTCACCCGAGCGTAACCGGTCAGCTCACCCCGTCGCGAGATCACGCGCAGCGCTCCACCCTCGTCCACCCCCAGGCGGCGCGCGTCACTCGGGTGCACCGCGATCTCGAGGCGCGGCGCCAGCTCCAGCAGGCCCTGCACCCGGCGCGTGATGGTGCCGCCGTGCCAGTGGTACAAAAGCCGGCCGGTATTCAGCGTAAAGGGATAGTCGGGATCCGGAAGCTCCGCGGCGGTGGCGGTCTGTCTCACCGACACGAACCGCCCCTTGCCCCGCGGGAAGGACTGCTCGTATAGGTATCGAGTGCCCGGATGATCGGCGCTCGGACAGGGCCACTGAAGCCCGCCCCCCTCCAGCCGCGTATACGACATGCCTCGGAGGCTCGGCCAGAGCCCGGCCAGCTCGTCGAAGATCTCGGACGGGTGCTGGTAGTCGAAGCCCGTGACCGGGATGCCGAGGCGCCGGGCTGTGCGCCGTGCCAGCTCGCAGGCGATCCACCAATCGGCTCGGGCCTGGCCCGGCGGCTCGATGGCCTTGCGGATGCGCTGCACCCGCCGCTCCGAATTGGTGAAGGTGCCGTCCTTCTCCGCGAACGCGGCGGCGGGCAGGAAAACGTGGGCATGCTCGGCCGTCTCGTGCATGAACAGGTCCTGCACGACCAGGAAGTCGAGCTGCTGGATGGCCTTCTCCGCGTGATGGAGGTCGGGCTCGGAGAGCAGGGGATTCTCTCCCACCACGTACATCGCGCGCACGCGCCCGTCGAGGCACCCCTCGATCATTTCGGTAACGACGAGGCCGGGATCCGCGGGCGGCCGAGTGCCCCAGACGCGCTCGAAACGCCCGAGGTCGGACTCGCCGTACCCGGCATAGCCCGGCAGGTTGGTGGGAATGCAGCCGGCGTCCCCGCACCCCTGCACGTTGTTCTGACCACGCAGCGGCGAGATGCCGGAGCCTGGGAAGCCCATCTGGCCGGCGGCCATGGACAGGTTCAGCAGAGCGTGGGCGTTGGCGGTGCCGTTGATGTGCTGGGTGATGCCCATGCCCCAGATCAGGCAGGAGCCGGCGAAGGGCGGCCGGGCGTACCAGCGCGCGGCCTGCGCGATGTCCTCGCTCGGGACCCCGGTGACGCGCTCCGCGTGGTCGAGGGTGTAGGGCTCCAGCGACCGGCGCCACTCGTCGAAGCCCTCTGTCCGGCCGCGGACGAAGTCGAGGTCCGCCAGGCCCTCGTCGAGGATGACGCGGGCCATCGCGTTGAACAGGGCGACGTCGGTGCCCGGCTGCTGGCGGATCCAGAGATCGGCCTGGTCGCACAACTCGACGCGCTTGGGGTTGATCACGATCAGCCGCGCCCCGCGCGCCACCGCCCGGCGGAGGCGAATGGCGATCACCGGGTGATTGGCGGAGGCGTCGGCGCCAACCACCATGAGGCAGCCCGCCTCCTCGTAGTCCTGATAGGAGTTCGAGGTCGCGCCCGAGCCCATCGAGACCAGCATCGCCTCCACCGACGGCGAGTGGCAGAGGCGCGTGCAGTGGTCGACGTTGTTTGTGCCCATCACCACGCGCACCAGCTTCTGGATGACGAAGCCGTCCTCGTTGGTGGCCTTGGCCGAGGCGAGCGCCCCGAAACGACCGCGGTTGCGCGCGAGCCCGTCGGCGGCGGCGTCCAGCGCTTCGTCCCAGGTCGCCTCCTCCCACTTGCCGTCACGCTTCACCAGCGGGGTGGTGATGCGGTCGCGCGAGTGCACGAAGCCGGTGGCGAAGCGCCCCTTCACGCAGAGCGTCCCGCGGCTCGAGTGATTCGCGGGCGCGTCGTCGGCCATGGTGGAGAGACGGCCGTCGGCGCGCACGCGCAGCGTGAGGCCGCACCCCACCCCGCAGTACGGGCACGTCGTCTCGACCTCCCGGACAATGGGCGCGGGTGTCTCCTTGGGCCGGAGCGCCCCGGTGGGGCAGGTGGCCACGCACTGTCCGCACGAGGTGCAGACGGACGACGCCATGGCGCCGTCGCCGAAGACCGCCACCCGTGCGTCGTGGCCCCGGCCGGCGAGCGAGATCGCCCCGATGTGCTGGACGTCCCCGCAGGCCACCGTGCAGCGGCCGCAGAGGATGCAGGCCTCGCGGTCGAGCACGAAGAACGACTTCGACGCGTCGGTCTCGAAGCGATGGTGGGCGGGATGACCGGGGCTCGGCAGGTCGTGCTTCGCCGCGGCCACGCCCACCTGGCCGAAGCCATCTCGGTCGGCGGAAGGTGTGAGCATCGACAGCGTGAGGTCCAGCACCGCGCGGCGCACGCGCTCTGCCTCGGGATGCGTCGTCTTTACCACCATGCCGTCCCGCGCGGGCAGGTGGCAGGCGGCGGGCAGTCCCCGCTGCCCCTCGACGTGAACGAGACAGGTGCGACAAGCCCCGAGCGGGGAACGGTCGGGATCCTTGCAGAGCTGAGGCAGCGGGATACCGAGGCGGTTCACGGCGTCCAGCACCGTGGCCCCGGCGGGGACATCTACAGTGACGTCGTCGACGTTGACGTGTAAGGTCGCGGAGTTCATCGGGGACCCCATCAGTCCCGAATGCATCTGCATTCTACACGCCGGACCGCGGCAACGGGCCCCGGGTTTGTTACTCTAGCGGGCCATGGGTCTCTACGCCGAGCTACGGGGCTTCGTGCTGACCCATCGCGAGTGCGGCGTGCTGCGTGGGGCGAGCAAGCCGCTCGAGGGCGGTGGCCTGCGGCTGGCGGTGATCTGTCCCTGCGGGGCGCGCTTCGCCAGGTCGGTCAGCCCGCACGATCCGGACGCCGAGCGGCTCCAGGAAGCATTGGCCGCCTTCCAGGCCTGACGGCCCGGCTGCCTACTCCCTTATCCAGGACTCCGCGAGAGGAACTTCCGGAGCGCGCGCCCGCGCATCGGCGTCCTCCGCCGAGGGGGCCAGCCGAACGAGCGCCTCGACCTCGGACCGCCGGTAGAGACGCTGCCGCTTGATGCCCTGCCGGTAGCTCTTGAGCATGCCTCGGCTGACGTAGGCGTAGAGCGTCTCCCGCTTCACGCCCATCAGGGCGGCCGCCTCGTCACCGCTCAGGTATTCCTCGCCGTCCAGCATCACCATGACGCTTCCATGCTAGCAGCCTGTGGCCTGGCGGGTGCGGCGATATCCTGCTCCGTCTAGTCTAATCAATGTAAATCAAGTATAATCAAGTAAGGAGGATCGAGCCATGGCGACGGCATACAAGGACGGCCTGGAGGATGTGATCGCGGCGCGCTCGGCGATCTGCCGAGTGGATGGCGAGGCGGGGCGGCTCTACTACCGCGGTTACGAGATCGCGGACCTCGCCGCGTCGGTCAGCTTCGAGGACACCACGCACCTGCTCTGGTTCGGCGAGCTGCCGACCGCTGCGGAGCGCGCGGCATTCGCGGCGCGGATGGCCGAGGCCCGGCCGCTGCCGCCCCCGGTGCTGGAGATGCTGCGTCGTCTGCCGCGCGACTGCCATCCGCTGGACGCGCTGCGCACCGCGGTGTCCCTGGCGGCGGCCTACGATCCCGACGTGCGCTCCGACGAGCCGGAGGCCAACCAGCGCAAGGCCTATCGGCTGATGAACCTGGTGCCCGCGACGGTGGCAGCCTGGCAGCGCATGCGCACCGATCGCGAGCCGGAGCCCGCGCCGCGCGACGGCTCTCACGCGGCCAGCTTCCTGACGATGCTGGACGGCAAGGCGCCGTCGGCCGAGGTGGCCCGCGTGCTCGATGTGATCCTCACCCTGCACGCCGACCACGAGTTCAACGCCTCCACCTTCGCGGCGCGGGTGGCGGTGGCTACCGTCGCGGACCTGCACTCGGCCATCGTGGCGGCCATCTCCACGCTGAAGGGCCCGCGTCACGGCGGGGCCAACGAGGACGTGCTCGCCCTGCTGCTCGAGATCGGCGAGCCGGAGCGGGCGGAGGCGCTGGTCGAGTCGCGGATGGGGGCGCGCGCGTCGCTCTCCAAGCAGGATCGCGCCAATCCTCGGACGCGCATGCCCGGTTTCGGCCACCGCGTCTACAAGGTCGACGACGCGCGGGCGCGTGTCATCCGGGGCATGGCCAAGTCGATGGCGGAGGCGACCGGGCGGGGCAAGCTCTTCGAGGTGGCCGAGCGGCTCTACGACGCCATGAAGGCGCGGACGACGCTGCCGGTGAACGTGGATTTCTTCTCGGCCGTGGTCTACGACGCGCTCGGCATTCCCCCCGACTTCTGCACGTCCATCTTCGCGGTGGGACGAGTGGCGGGCTGGTGCGCGCACGTCACGGAGCAGTATGCGGACAATCGCCTGATCCGACCGCGGGCCGACTACGTCGGCGTGCCCGCCCGCGCGCTTCGCTAGATCGCGCCGGGGAATTCCTGGAGCGCGGAGAGGATCGACAGCGGAGCGGCCTGGCCGAGTCCGCAGAGCGACGCCACCCGCACCACGTCGGCCAGCTCGGCGACCGACCGCTCATCCACGGGCGCTCGGCCGTCGAGCATGTCGCGCAGCCGCGCGGTTCCTTCGCGGCACGGAGTGCACTTGCCGCAGGACTCCCGCGTGTTGAAGTCGAGCAGCACCCGCACCGCCTCCGCCACCGGTACGCTGGCGTGCAGGGCGGCCACCCCGCCGGTGCCCGGATTCGGACTACCGCCCGGCACGAGCGGTTGATCGAATCGCCGAGGCGGGACCAGGACACCCGACGGCCCGCCCAGGGCCACCGCCGTCACCGCGCGGCTGTCCGGCGCGCCGCCCCCCATACGGTCGAGGAGATCGCGCAGCGAGAGGCCCAGCTCCGCCTCGATCACGCCCGGCCGGGCCACGTGCCCCGAGAGCCCGAAGACCTTGGTGCCGTGGCCGCCACCGAGGGCGGTCCACCACTCGGCGCCGTGTCCCACGATGAGCGGCACGGTGAAGAGGGTCTCGACGTTGTTGATGACGGTCGGGCGTCCCCAGACGCCGGCCTCGGTTGGGAACGGCGGCTTCGGCCTCGGCATCGCCCGCCGCCCCTCGAGCGACTCCATGAGCGCGGTCTCCTCGCCCAGCACGAAGCCGCCCGCGCCACGACGGATCTCCATGGCGACGCTCCAGTCGCTGCCGAGGACTTGCTCACCCACCAAGCCGGCCCGACGGGCCTGGGCGAGCGCTCGCTCGAGGCGTCGCGCGGACAGGTGCGCCTCGCCGTGGATGTAGAGGAAGACGCGCGAGACGCCGGCGGCATAGGCCGCCAGCAGCGCGCCCTCCAGGAGGCGATGCGGATCACCTTCCATCAGGTGGCGATCCTTGAAGATGCCGGGCTCGCCTTCCTCGCCGTTGACGATGAGATAGCGGGGTGAGCCGACGGCGCCGCGCGCGCCTTCCCACTTGAGCGCAGCCTGAAAGTACGCACCGCCCCGTCCCCGAAGACCGGCTCGCTTCACCGTCTCGATTACGGCCTCCGGTCGGCCCTCGGCCAGCACGCCCCGGAAGACTTCGTACGAGCCGTGTCGCACGGCGTCGGCGATGTCGCTCGGGTCCACGACGCCGCAGCGGCTCGTCAGCTCGCGCCTCTGGCCGGCGAGGAAGGCGGCGACGTCCGGGCTCTCCGCGTCGCGGTCTCTCGTCACCGCGTCGAGGAGAGCGGCGATCCGATCCCGCGCGACGCCGGGAACGATGCACGGCGCGCGACCGGGGCGGAGCACGGTGACGACGGGAGCCGCCCAGCAGAGGCCGCCGCAGCCGGCGGCGATGATGCGAACGGACAGAGCGCGGCGCACGGCTTCGTCCTGCAGCGCGCGCAGCGTGTCGCCGGCGCCTACCGAGAGCCCGCAGGTCCCGACGCCGACCGCGAGGGTTAGGGGCTCGACGGTGGGACTCCTCGCCCCAGCCCCCTCTCCCGAGGGGAGGAGGACACTGCCTGCGCCTGGCTCGGGAACACCCTCGCCCCCAGAAGGGGAGGGGGCAGGGTAAGGGGGCGCGGCGAGGAGCGCGTCCATCCCGGCGGCCGTGACGCGCCCGCGATGCTCGCCCTCCACCTCGACGACGGGCGCCATCGCGCAATCGAACGCGCAATCCAGCCGCTCCAGCGTGGTGCCGCCGTCCGCCGTCGTCTCTCCGGCTGTGATGCC
The DNA here is from genome assembly GCA_035259825.1 of Candidatus Methylomirabilota bacterium. Lineage (GTDB taxonomy): Bacteria > Methylomirabilota > Methylomirabilia > Rokubacteriales > CSP1-6 > CAMLFJ01. The sequence goes on from DATFWA010000066.1 coordinate 8,271, forward strand.
GAGGCGACGCTCGCCGGCGGCCAGCACGTCGAGCCCGCCCCGGACGCGACACGACAGCCCGACGCACACGCGCACCACGCGCCGGCCCGGCTCCTTCAGCCGGAACTCGGGGTAGTGGGTGGCCACCCCATAGACCTCGCTGCGCGGCACGCGGAGATGCTCGGCGGCGGCGACGAGAGCCTCCGTCGACAGCCAGCGGTCGCGATGCTGGAGCGCGTGCAGCGCGGGCAGCAGCCACGTCCGCTCGCGCGGGAAGCGGCTCAGCACGTCGTCGGAGTGGGCCACGGTGTCCGAGGACTTCAGCGCGCGGTGGGCACGGGATCGCGCAGTCCCGCCTCGCTGAAGCCCTTGCGTCGCAACAGGCAGGAGTCGCACCGGCCGCACGCGCGCCCATTGGGCTGGGGCTCGTAGCACGACCAAGTCAGACCGAGGTCCACGCCCAGCCCGGAGCCGCGTAGGACGATCTGAGCCTTGCTCAGGTTGATCAGCGGCGTGTGGATTCGCAGGCGCATCGCGCCCTCTACCCCGGCCCGGGTCGCCAGGTTGGCCATGCGCTCGAAGGCCTCGATGTACTCGGGTCGGCAATCGGGGTAACCCGAATAGTCCAGGGCGTTTACGCCGATGAAGATGTCGCTCGACTCGAGCACCTCGGCCCAGGCCAGCGCGTGGCTCAGGAAGATCGTGTTCCGGGCCGGGACGTAGGTGACCGGGATGCCGCTGCTCATCTCGGATTCGCTGCGGGACTTCGGCACCGGGATGTCCGCGGTCAGGGCGGAGCCGCCGATGGCCCGCAAGTCGAGGCGCAGCACCAGGTGCTGCTTGGCCCCGAGCGCGTCCGCCACCCGGTGGGCCGATTCGAGCTCGCGGTCGTGCCGCTGGCCGTAGTCGAACGACAGCGCGTAGCACTCGAAGCCCTCGTCCCGCGCGACGGCGAGGGCGGTGGTGGAGTCGAGCCCGCCCGAGAGGAGGACCACCGCGCGTCGGCCCGCCATCACACGCCTCGCCGGGGGCCCCAGATCAGAATGTGGAGCCGGGGGGAGAACCGGAAGCCGTGCGCCTTGCAGGCCTCCACTAGCCAGGGGGTGCGTGCGGCCAGGTCCTCGACCCGCAGCCCCTCGGGCTGCAGGAGGACGCGGTCGCTAGGCAGGGCGAAGCGCTCCGCGAGTCGCAGGACCTCGCCGACCTCAGCCGGATCGCTCACCACGAACTTCCACCAAGCCTCACGCGCCAGGAAGGCGCGGATCGCGGCCGGACTGATGCGCCGGTCGTCCGCTACGCCGGAGCCGGCCAGCTTGACCGAGACGTTCCACTGGATGGAGGCCGGCGCGTCGTGGGGCGGCTCGAGCGTCCCCGAGGTTTCGACCTCGACGGTGTAGCCGCGCTCGGCCAGCACCTTCGCGAGGGCGGCGAAGAGCGGCGATTCGAGCGGCTCCCCTCCGGTGATGACGACGCGCCGGCAGGGGAAGGCGGCCACCTCGGCGAGGAGGCCTGGCAGGGTCACCTCGTGACCGGCCGCCGGGTCCCACGAATACTTGGTGTCGCACCAGCGGCAGCCCACCGAGCAGCCCTGCAGCCGCACGAAGATGGCGGGCAGCCCGGCGGTGGCTCCCTCACCCTGGATCGAGTAGAACGTCTCGGCGATACGTCCGGCGGCGACACCCATAAACCGTGAAAAATACTATCACCGCTTGTGGAGCGGGACCGCCGTCTGTTATAACAGACCCCAATCGGAAAGGAGGCTTCTATGGCGTACAGCCTGACCGATTCCCTCAAGTACAACCGCTTTCAGGTCGTGTCGGTGGACAAGGCCGCGGGTACGGTACGCGTGCGCGGGGAGGCCGAGGCCTGTACCGACATCCTCTGCGGGCAGGCCCTGGTGGTGACCGATGAGGGCACCAGCACGGACCTCGAACGCATCAACGCGGGCGACATCGTCACGCTCGAGCAGAAGGACGGCCGCGCCCAGCAGATCCGGGTGGTCCGGCGCGTCTGGGAGGAGTACTCGAGCCCCGAGTGGTAGCCCCGCCTCGCCCGATCGGATCTCACGAGCCCCGGGAGTCGGCCTCCCGGGGCTTTCGCTTGTCCGGCCGGTGCCGGCTCAGGCGATGCCGACGTGGACCGTGACGGTGCCGAGCCCGAGTCGCCGGTAGCTCACGCCGCGCAGGCCCACCTTCTCCATGAGCGCTGCCAGCTCGGCCGGCGTCACGAAGCGATCCACCGATTGCGGTAGGTACGTGTAGGCCTCACGATCACCCCCGACTAGCTGGCCCACCCACGGCACCACGTGGTGGAAGTAGAGCCGGAAGAGCGTGGTGAAGCCAGGCGCCCGCATCTGGGTGATCTCGAGCGCGACGACGCGCCCGCCCGGTCGGCTCACGCGCTTCATCTCGCGCAGCCCCTGCTCGAGGTCGGCCAGGTTGCGCAGCAGGAAGGCGCTCGTCACGCAGGCGAACGTGCGGGTCTGGAAGGGCAGGGCGAGCGCGTCGGCGGCCATCAGGCGCACGCGCCGCGCCTCGTCGATTCCCCGCATCTTCTCCCGCGCGACCGCCAGCATGCCGAGCGCGAAGTCGGCCGCGATGACCACGCGATGCCGGTGCACCTCGGCCAGGTCGAGGGCCAGGTCGCCAGTGCCGGTGGCCAGATCGAGCGCGGGCCCGTCGGGGCAGGCGATGGTCTGGCGCGCCGCGAAGCGGCGCCAGGCATGGTGCATCCCGAGCGTCATGAGCCCGTTCATCAGGTCGTAGCGCCGCGCGATGCGGGAGAACATCGCGCTGACGAAGCGGGCCTTCTCGGTGCCGTGCAGGGTCTCGGTCACACCAGCCGACCTCCGATTACCGAGAAGAAGAGGATTACCGCGATGTAGCCGTTGACGTTGAAGAAGGCGATGTCCAGCCTCGACAGATCGCTCGGGGAGACCAGCGAGTGCTCGTAGACGAGCAGCGCGGCGACCACCAGCACCCCCGCCCAGTACAGGAGTCCCAGGCCCATCGTCCAGCCCAGGAGCGCGAAGGCGGCGATGGTCAGCAGGTGGCACACGCGCGCGGTGGTCAAGGCGGCGGCGATACCGAAGCGGGCGGGCACCGAGTGCAGCCCGTGGCGCCGGTCGAAGTCTACGTCCTGGCAGGCGTAGATGAGATCGAAGCCGGCGATCCACACGGTAAGCGCGAACCAGAGCACGTAGACCGGCGGATCGAAGGCGGCGCGCACCGCGATCCAGCCGCCGGCGGCCGCGATCCCGTCAGTGAAGCCGAGGATCCAGTGCGAGAGCCAGGTGAACCGCTTGGTGTACGAGTAGCCCACCAGGAACAGCACCGCGAGCGGGGAGAGCATCAGGCAGAGGGGATTCAGCATCCAGGCCGAGAGCAGGAGCAGGGCCGCCGCGAGCACGGCGGCCGCCGTCACCTGCGCGGGTGTGAGCAGGCCGGTCGGCAGATGACGCCGGGCGGTGCGCGGATTGGCCGCGTCGATGAAGCGGTCGGCCAGCCGGTTCACGCTCATGGCCAGGGTGCGCGCGCCCGCCATCGCGAGGGTCACCCAGATCACGATGTGCCAGCCCGGCCAGCCGTCGGCGGCCAGCACCATCGCCACATAGGCGAAGGGCAGCGCGAAGACGGTGTGCTCGAACTTGATCGCGTCGAGGAAGTGCCGGACGGTGGACACGCAGACCAGCGAAGCGCTAGAGCCCGTACTCGGCCCAGCGCCGCGTGACGAGGGCGCGGATGTCCTCGCTCATCACGATCTCCTCCGGCCACGGCTGCCCGATCCCGTCGGCCTCGGTCTTCTCGGTGGCGTCCACGCCGAGCTTGCCGCCGAAGCGGTGTCGCATCGCCGCGTGGTCGAGGTCGTCCATCGGGCCGTCGACGATCACGAGGTCCCGCTTCGGGTCGATGTTGCCAGTCGCGCGCCAGGCCACCTCGGAGAGGTCGTGCACGTTCACGTGATCGGAGACCACCACGATGTTCTTGGCCAGCATCATGAGCCCGAGGCCCCAGAGCGCGTACATGACCTTGCGGGCGTGCCCGGGATAGCGCTTCTTGATGGAGACGATCACCAGGTTGTGGAACACGCCCTCGGCCGGCATGTTCATGTCCACGACCTCGGGCAGCATCATCCGGATGATCGGCAGGAAGATGCGCTCGGTGGCCTTGCCCAGCCAATAGTCCTCCTGGGGTGGGCGCCCCACGATGGTGGTCGGATAGATCGGGTTGCGGCGCCGCGTGATCGCCTTCAGGTGGAACACCGGGTAGTCGCGGGCCAGCGAGTAGTAGCCGGTGTGGTCGCCGAACGGGCCCTCGAGCCGGCGCTCCGCGGGATCCACCCAGCCCTCGAGCACGATCTCGGCCTCGGCCGGCACGTCGATGTGGACGGTGCGGCAGGGCACCAGCGGGACGCCCGCCCCGCGCAACCAGCCCGCGAAGACCATCTCGTCCACGCCGGGCGGCAGCGGCGCAGAGCCCGAGTAGATCGCGCACGGGTCGCCGCCAAGCGCGATGGCCACCTCCATCGGCTCCCGCCGCTCCTCGGCGAGGCGCTGGTGCTCGGCCGAGCCCTTGTGGATCTGCCAGTGCATGCCGAGGGTCTGGTCGTCGTAGACCTGGAGGCGGTACATCCCGACATTGCGCGCCCCGGTGACCGGATCGCGGGTGAAGACCATCGGCAGTGTAATGTAGCGGCCGCCGTCGCTCGGCCAGCACCGCAGCACGGGCAGGGTGGCGAGCGAGGGATGATCGGTGTCGACGACCTCCTGGCACGGGGCCGACCGCACGCGCTTGGGCCCGGACTTGGCGAGGTCGAAGAGATCACCGAGCTTGCGCAGCTTGTCGAACGTGGAGCCGGGCATCCGCAGGTCGAGCAGCTTGGCGACCCGGGCGGAGACGTCGTCGAGACGATCGACGCCGAGCGCGGCGGCCATCCGCTCGCGCGAGCCGAACGCGTTGATGAGGACGGGCATGTCGAAGCCCTGCACGTTCTCGAAGAGCAGGGCCACGTTGCGTCCTCTCCCGCTCTTGGACACGCGGTCGGTGATCTCGGCGATCTCCAGATCACGCGAGACGGGCGCGCTCACCCGCTTGAGCCAGCCCTCCTTCTCGAGGTGGGCGATGAACTCGCGGAGATCGGCGAAGGCCATGACCGCCCGTCTACTCGTGGAAGTACAGCGTCACGAGCCATCCGGCCACGATGGGGAAGACCAGGCTCGAGGCCGTGCGCACCGCGACGAAGTGCCAGCCCATGAGCGGCGCCTCCCAGGCGATGATCCGCTGCATGCCGAAGAGCGACCACGCGGTCATGTACGCCACCAGCGGACCCAGCGCCATCCCCGAGTTCGAGAGCACCACCAGCAGCGGCACGCTCACCATCGGACCGCCCGGCGTGATCACGCCGGCCGCGCTGGCCATCACGATGGCGGTGAAGCCCGACTGCTTGCCGAAGTAGCGCGCCACCGTCTCCTGCGGGATGACGACCTGGAGCATGCCGGCCAGGATGAGCGCGGGCACGAGCCGCGGGATGATGAACCAGAGCAGCGAGAGCCCGTTGCGCGCGCCCAGGACGGGCAGGCCCGGATCCTTGATGTAGGCGATCACCGCGACCAGGACCGCGAGAGAGGAGAGAATCAGGAAGGAAACATCGAAGATTCCGCCTCGCGGCATGGCGGCATTATAGGACATCTTCACCCGATCGCCTGCACTGTCGCGGAGTTAGGCGAGGCGCTGCTACCAAAACCGGCCGTTTGGCCGCCAGTGCCGCGCTCGGTCAGGGCTTGGCGGTGCGCGAGCCCTCCCAGTCGCGGAACACATCGATGTCGAATCCCTCGGGATAGTTCAGGTAGCCGGGGGCATGCCCCTTCTGGTCGGTAACTCCGTACTGCCAGATGATGTCTTTGCTCCTTCGGTCTATCACGACCACCCGCTCTCGCCGGGTGTCGGCCACGATGATGTCGTCCGTGCCGGTCAATTCCCGCGCTAGCGAAGGATGGTCGAGCATTTTGTCTCCGGCCTTCGCCTCATAGTCCCAGGTGACCCGCTGGCTGGTGGGATCGAAGATCACGACGCGGCCCGGCTTGGAGGAATCGGCGACGATCACCTGCCCGTCGCCGGTCGGAAAAGCGTCCGATGGATGACTGACGCCCGGGGCCACGACGCTCCAGACGACCTGGCCCGCGCGTGTGACGCGCGAGATCCAGGACCCGCGCGTCTCGGTGACCAGGATGTCGCCATTGTCGAGTGGCACCCCTCCGTCCGGGTAGTCGAAATAACGTGGTGGCTCATGCCGACAACGTCGGGGCTTGCCCCACTCGCTCACGACCCGCTTCGTGCGGGGATCGACGACAAGCACGCGGCAATTGCGGGCGTCCGCCGTGATGACCATGCCGTCTTCGAGTATGTGGGCGTCGTCGGGGTAGTTGAGCAGGCCCGGGGCGTTCCCCTTGACGTCGGGCACCCCGAATGACCAGACGAGCGAGCGCTTGTCGTAGTCCACAAAGTGGATGTTGTAGTTGTCCTCCTCACTCACCGCGAGCAGCCGCCCGTCGGGAGAAAAATTCACATCCTCGTTGCCGCGGTAGCTCCCAAGGTCGGGCGAGGGAAATTCCCACACGATGCGCTTCTCTGGCGTGACCTCCAGCAGGCGGTTGTTGCGACGGTCGGCAATGACGATCGGAAACGGCAACGGCCTCCCCCACGATCGCACGGGTGCGTGCCGGGACCCCGTCACCGGCGGAACGTGTGGGAGCGCGACGCCGCTGGACACCGCACCTGCGCCGAGCATCTCCTTCGTCACGGACACCGCGGTCCCGAACGAATCTAGAGGCGCCGGCCTGCCGACCCGGCGTCACGGCTACTTCTTCAGCCTCCGTTGCCGCCAGCGAGCTAGTCCTAGCGCCGCATCTCCCGTGCCCCAGAGGAGGGGTGTCGCGATCCGAACCAGGTCGACCATGTGGAGGCCATTCGCGGGCCCGGTTGTGAGCATGCCAGTCCTGGAGTGCAACGCTGGTGCCGGGACTAGAGGTCAGCGATATCGCGCATGTTCGATCGTTGTGCTGGGGCGGAGCGGCCCCACCGAGGCGTCTGCGCCCCGCGCCCCAGCGCTGACCATCACCCGTCCCGGTGGGTCTCCCTACTCCGCCTTGGGTCCGGCCGATGGCCTGGTAGCTGTCGATGGCCTTGATCAACAACTCGTAGGCGGTCTCAACCTCGGACGCGCTGGTCAGCTCCCGCGGTACGGCGTCTCGGTCAGCAACGTCACGGCGCTCAAGCAGGCCGGCGCGGCGCCGATCAACGTCGGGAAGTTCACAACGACCGGCGAAAGCAAGCAGGACATCACCGGCCGAGCTGTCGGGCCCATCAAGACCCCGGATGAGCGGCCCTTCGAGGAGTACGTCCGCAAGGCGCTGATCGACGAGGTACAGGTAGCGGGCGCCTATTCCGAGTCGGCGCCGGTCGTCCTCTCCGGCAACCTCGATCGCATCGATTTCAGCTCCACCGAGGGAAAGTGGACGCTGGCGATGACGGTCAAGTCCACCAACGGCCGCTCGCCGACGGTCGCCAACGACTACAGCTACGACACAAGCTTCGTGGCCGAGAAGGCGTGCGCGCTGACGGCCCAGGCCTTTGGGCCCGCGGTGCAGACGCTGATCGGCAAGCTGGTGTACCACCAAGAGTTCGCCGGACTCGTGAAGTGAGCTGGCGCCGCTATGCCGAAGTCCTGCTCGTGGTCGTCGCGGTCAGCGGCCAGGCGGGATGCGGCAAGTTCTACTGGACGAGGCCCGGCGGCAACCTTCAGGACTTCGAGCGCGACAACGCGGCCTGCGCGCGAGAGACCAGTTCCAACCCGACGGCCGCGTCACATGGGGACGTGAACCACCCCGCGTACGGGGCGTGTCTGGCGGCACGGGGGTGGACACGCGTGCAGCACGCTGACCCGCCACCGGATGCCTATCGTGGCTACGAGCCGGCGGTCATGAAGTGGAATTGACCCCGAAGGCCCCCTCGAAGCGTCGATGCACTCGAGCGCGTTCGCCGTACTTCCCGTAGCCAGGCCGCCAACGCGCATCTACCAGGTACACGTACTCCGCCGAGGCATCTTAGCGGTTAACAGATCGGCGTCAAATGTCAAGACAGCTAGGCGTCTTTCCCGGCAAGATCAACCGACACGGGGATGGGTGCTCGTCAACAGACAGACACAACAACCAAGCGCAAGAGCAGGGCGCGATGGAGCATCGCAGACGATGAAGACGATGGTGAAGGTGATGGCG
>DATFWA010000067.1:0-7954 GCA_035259825.1 Candidatus Methylomirabilota bacterium
GATGAACACGCGCGAGTGCGCCGAGGTGAGGATGCCCGCGGTGTCGTAGATGTCCTTGAGCCCGAACGGGATGCCGTGCAGCGGTCCGCGCGAGCGGCCCGCCGCGATCTCGGCCTCCGCCTGCCGGGCCTGCCGGCGGGCCAGGTCGAACGTCGGGGTGATGAAGGCGCGGGTCTGGCTGTCGACCCGCTGCACGCGCGCGATCAGGGCCTCGACCAGCTCCACCGGGGAGAGCTGGCGTCCGGCGATCAGCCGGGACAACTCGGTGATCGGGAGATCGTGGAGATCGGCCATGGCCGCCGGGTCACAGGGTGAGCTTGGTCTTGCCGTCGGTGTCGACCAGCATCGAGTCCGGGACGTATCCCACGTTGACCGTCCGCATGAACGCCAGCTGGGAGGCGAACGCCTCCTTGGCCAGCGGATCCTTCTTCGCCCATTTGAACCACATGGGGATCGCGAAGCGACGGAACTTCTGGACGTCGTCCTCGGAGAGCCGGATCACCTGGATCCCATCCGTCTTGTACTTCTCCCAGGCCGCGATGTTCTCCTTCTGGATGTAGGCGTAATGATCCCACGAATGCTGCCGCGTCGCCGCGGTCACGATCTCCTGCAGGTGCTTCGGCAGCGCGGTCCACCGGGCCATGTTCACCGTGAGATCCATGAGGTCCACCGGCTGGTGGAGACACGGGGTGGAGGGCGGGCCCATGATGATGTACTTGGCGACCACCCCGAACCTCAGGTTGTAGTTCACGGCCGGGCCGACGAAGTCCGCGCCATCGATGACCCCTCGCTCCAGCGCCCCGTACACCTCGCCGCCGGTCAGCAGCACGGTGGAGACGCCGGCCTGCGAGAAGATTTCGGCGATCATGCCGCCCGGGAAGCGGATGCGCTTGCCCTTGAACTCCTCGAACGACTTGATGGGCACCTTGGAGTGGATGAGGTTCAGATCGTGCTGGATCGGGCCTACGTAGTACATGTTGTGAGCCCGGAATGCCTTGCGCGCGATCTGCAGTCCGCCCAGCTCGTAGAACCACGTCTCCCACTGGTCGGGGCGGTCCAGTCCCAGGGGATACGAGGATAGGAAGGCCGCAACCGGCATCGTCCCCGCCCAGTAGGTGGTAAAGCAGTGCATGGCATCCAACACGCCGCCCTTCACCGCGTTGAACATCTCGAAGGTGCCGACCACCGCGTCCGGGGGGAACGCCTGGCACTGCAGCTTGCCTTCCGACAGCTCCTTGATGTTCGCGCAGAGCTTCTGGAACTGGGTATACCCGGCGGTCCCGGCATAGGCGGCAGTCTGGACCTTCCATTTGATCGGAGCCTGGGAGCGCACGACCGCAGGGAAGGCGAGTCCGCCGGCGGCGGTTGCGCCGACGGTGGCCGCGGCGGTCTTGAGCAGGCGACGTCGGGAAGTCTGCTGCGGCACGCTCGCGTCGGCGTCGGTGGTCATACCTGTCTTCCCTTCCTTGGGAGCGTGAGGTCTGGCGCGTGCTCACTACCGCCGGCCGGGGCGCGAAGCCGCCGGGATTATGGGCCACGCCACTCGGGGTGTCAAGGAACGCGCGGCCGTCGCGCGCACGTTGACCGCGTATGGCCCGCCTGATAGCATCCCGCGGAGCCGTAAGCGCGCATGGGGTCAAGCCAGGAGGAACGTCCCGCCGCCTCGACCGGTCCGGCCTCGCGGCCGGGCATGGGCGAGCGGATCGCGCGCCTGGTCCTGGCCTACTCGCCGCTGGGCGCGCTCGTCCGACGGGTCGCGCGCGTGCGCGCGTCGGTGCACTCGAAGCTGCTGGCCGCCTTCCTCCTCATCGCCCTGCTCCTGATCGCGCTGGGCGTGACGAGCCTCGAGTCGATCGCGGGTGTCGCGCGTCAGAGCCGTCTGCTGGACCAGGCGCGCGAGCGGGTGGACGCCATGCGGCAGATCGAGCACGCGTTCGGTCTGCAGATGAACTTCATGCGCAACGCGCTGGCCCTGCGCGACGACGCGAGCATCGAGTCCATCTTCCGCGAGAACAACCGCTTCCACGACACGTTCAACCGCCTCGAGGACTCCGCGGGGCCGAGTCAGCGCGACGCCATCCGGTCCATCCGCCGCACCCAGGATCAGGTCATGGCCACGGTCGCCCGCATCGCGGCGCTGATCCGCGACGACAAGGCCGACGAGGCAATGGATCTCCATCTGAGCGAAGGCTATCCGCTGTACCGCGAAATCGCGACACAGGTGACCCGGGCGGTGCGCGAGGAGGAGGCCGGCATGGGCCGCATCCGTGAGGGCGTGGAGGCCACCTACCGGCGAGCGCTCCTGCTCACTGGCGGCTTCGCGGCCGCCTCCATCGTCCTCGCCCTGGGGCTCGGCTTCGTGATCTCGTGGTCGTTCATCCTGCCGGTGCGGGAGGCGGAGGGGTTCCTGGGAGAGGTCGCCAAGGGCGATTTCGGCGGCAGCATCGAGGTGCCGAACCGCGACGAGTTCGGATCGCTCGCCCGCCAGATGAACGAGATGAGCCGCGAGCTGCACCAGCTCTACGACGAGCAGCGGCGCGCCGCGCACCAGCTCCGGGCCCTCAACGCGCAGCTGGAGCAGGCCAGCCGCGCCAAGTCCGACTTCCTGGCCAGCATGAGCCACGAGCTGCGCACGCCGATGAACGCGATCCTGGGCTTCACGGAGATGATCCGCGACGGTCTGTACGGCGAGATCCCGCCGGACATCCAGGAACCCGTCGGGGACATCCACACGTGCGGCAAGCAGCTCCTCGGCCTCATCAACAACGTGCTCGACCTCTCCAAGATCGAAGCGGGCCACATGGAGCTGGCCCCGAGCGAGTATGTCGTCGAGGACGTGGTGAACACCATCAAGCTCTCGCTGCGCGCCCTGGCGGCGAGCAAGGGGCTCGAGCTGGTGACCACGGTGGTCCCCGACCTGCCGCTCTGCCTGGGCGACGGCAAGCGGATCACCCAGTGCCTGATGAACCTGGCCGGCAACGCGCTGAAGTTCACGGCGGAGGGGCGGGTGGAGATCCGGGTGGAGCAGGAGGGCGAGCACTTGCGCTTCGCGGTGGCCGACACCGGCATCGGCATCCCGGCGGATCAGATCGAGCACATCTTCGAGGAGTTCCGCCAGGCCGACGCCACCGTGACGCGAGACTTCGGCGGGACCGGGCTCGGGCTGGCGATCACCAAGAAGCTGGTCGAGCTGCACGGCGGCCGCATCTGGGTGCAGAGCGAGCCGGGCAAGGGCTCGACCTTCTTCTTCACGATCCCGGTGCGAGTGACCCAGGAGGCGCCCGCGTGAAGACGGTCCTGTACGTCGAGGACAACGAGTTCAATCGCAAGATCGTCCGGCAGCTGCTCGGCCGAACCTCCTACCGTTTGATCGAGGCCACCGACGGCGAGGCAGGCGTGAGCACCGCCCGCGCGGAGCGACCGGACCTGATCATCATGGACATCCAGCTCCCGAGACTGTCCGGGCTCGAGGCCACGCGTCAGCTCAAGGCCGCTCCGGAGACCGCTGACGTCCCCATCATCGTGATCACCTCCTTTGCCCTCGCGGGGGACGAGCAGAAGGCCCGCGACGCCGGAGCCGCCGCCTACCTGGCCAAGCCCTACAGCCCGCGCGAGCTGCTCGGGATGATCCGCGACCTGGCTCCGGAGAGCTGAGCGGGCGTTTCACCCGTGAGCGACCGTGATCAGCGGCGCGGCACGTGGCGCACGATCGCGGCCGCGACCGCGCTCAACCTGCCGATCGGCGCCCTGTACGCCTTCAGCGTCTTCATCCAGCCGCTGGAGGCCCTGCTCGGGCTGAGCCGGGCCGATCTCGCGCTGGTCTTCGCGTTGGCGGCCGCCGCGTTCGGAGTCGGCATGATGGCCGCGCCGGCTCTCTACCGGATCGCCCGCGCGCCGTGGCTGGTGCTGGGCTGCGCCGGGGCCAGCGCGCTCGGCATCGCGCTCGCCGCGACGGCACGCGGCCTGCCCGCCCTGGCCGTCGGCTACGGAGGGCTCTTCGGGCTCGGCGGCGGCGCCGCCTACATCCTGGTGCAGCAGATGGTGAATCTGACCGTGACGAGCCGTCAGGGCCTCGTCAACGGCTACATGGTGAGCCTGTTGCCCGCCGGCGCGATGATCGCGGCGCCCGTCTTCGGCTGGACCATCCGCGCGTTCGGCGTGCGCGCCACTCTCGGCGGCTTCGCCGCGACGCTGGTCGTGACCGGACTGCTGAGTGCGGGGCTGACGCGCGGGCACGTCTCGGGGAGCGGCGCGACCGGGAGCGTCGCGATCCGCGAGGACGAGCGCCGCCGGGACGTCTTCTGGCGCCTGTCGATCGTGTTCTTCCTGGCCGCCTCGGCGGGCCTCATGGTGCTGAGCCAGGCCGCCGGCATCATCACCGCCTACGGCGGCACCACCGCGCTCGCGGTGTACGGCACCACCGGCATCACCGCCACCATCGCGGCGGCGCGGCTCGGCGGGGGATGGATGGTGGACTGGCTCGCGATCCCGACGGTGGCCGCCGGTGCCCACGCGATCGCGCTCGCCGGCAACGTGATGCTGTCCATCTGGCCGGGGCCCGCGGTGGCGGTGGCCGCTCTGGCGCTGGTAGGGCTGGGCTACGGGCTCATCTCCGGCGTCACCGCGGCGTCGGTCGCGGTGTACTGGCGCCGCGCCCTCTACGGCCGGATGGCCAGTCGCGTCTACATCGCCTGGAGCGCCGCTGCCATCGTGCTGCCTGTCGTCGCGGGCCGCCTGTTCGACCTGACCCACGGATACGGCACCGCGGTACTGATCGCGGGCGGCGGCAATGCGCTCGGCATCCTGGTGGCCGCCGGACTGCCCGCCGAGCGCGCCGCCGTCGAGCCGTCCTCCGCGCGCTGAGGTAGTATCGCGGGCATGTCGACCTCGTCGCGCACGCTCTCCCTGGCCCATCTCACGGTGCTGGACACCACGCCGCCCGAGTTGATCGCCGTCGCGGACGCCGCCGGCTTTCGCACCATCGGCATCCGGCTGACCGCCACGCCCAGCGTCGGCGTGCCGCCGTATGACGCCCTCCACGACGGGCCAGTGCTCCGCGAAACCCTGGCCCGCCTGAAGGCCACCGGCATCTCCGTGCTCGACACCGAGTTCCTTCGCTTCGAGCCGGACCAGCCGGTGGGCATCCCCGAGGGATTCCTCGAGGTATCGGCGCGGCTCGGCGCGAAGTACGTGCTGGTGATGAGCGCCGAGCCCGACGAGGGCCGCACGCTGGAGCGGTTCGTGGACCTCTGCGACCGCGCCGCCCGGTACGGGCTCCACGTGTGCCTGGAGTTCGCGATCTACACCGGCGTCCGCACGCTGGCCCACGCCGCGCAGATGGTGGCCCGCTCGGAGCGGTCGAACGCCTCGGTCCTGATCGACGCGCTGCACTTCAGCCGATCGGGGGGTGTGCCGGCCCACGTCGCGACGGTGGACCCGTCGCTGCTGCGCTACGCGCAGATCTGCGATGCGTCGGCGGACATGCCCGGCCCCACCGACACCGCGCGGCTGATCAGCGAGGCGCGCACCGGGAGGCTGCTGCCAGGGGACGGTGTCCTGCCGCTGCGGGAGCTGGTCCGCGCACTGCCTGCCGGGCTGTCCCTGGCCATCGAGGCGCCGGTGCGGGCGACCGGCCACTTGCCGGCGCTCGAGCGGGCGCAGCGCGCGTATCAGGCGCTGTCGGACCTACTCGCCGGTTGACCGCGTCTCAAACGCTCAGCCGTTCTCGGCCGCCCGCGCCTTCTTCACCAGTGCCTCCAGCGCCTCGTAGGGCTGGGCTCCGACGACGCCGTAGTGACCGGCGACGAAGGTGGGCACGCCGGTGATGCCGTAGTCGCGTGAGAGCTTCCAGTCCGTATCGACCGCGGCCTTGAACGTGCGCTGCTCGATCACCTCGCGGGCCGCGTCGACCGGCAGGCCCACCTTCGACACGATGTCCAGGAGCACCGCGGGATCGGAGATGTCCCGCGCGTCCACGAAGTACGCGCGAAAGAGCGCATCGTGGATGGCCTCGCCGCCCGGCTGGGTGTCGGCCCACTTGCCCAGCTCCTGGGCGATGCGGCTGTTGTACGTCATGCTGCGCTCGCCGTAGGGCAGTCCCTCGGCGTCCATGCGCGCCTTCATCTGGGCGTGCATGCCCTTGCGGTCCACGTTGCGGCCTCGGAAGAGATCGTCGAGCGACCGGCCTTCCGCGGGGGTTTCCGGATGCAGCGGGAAGTGCACCCACTCGATCTTCACGTTGTGCTCGGTGCGGAGCTTCTCAATACGCACGGTACTGAGATAGCACCAGGGTCAGACGTAGTCGGAGAAGACCTGGACGGTGATGGGCTCGGTCATGATGGCCTCCTGGCCTCAGCTTACCTTGACGAGCTTCTGCAGGCTACGCAGCCCGGGCGGATGCGGCTGGCCCTTGTAGCGATTGCCCCAGTTGGTATACGACACCTCGCCGACGTAGATGTCGCCGCGCGAGTCCACCGCGAGTCCGTGCGGAGAGACGAACTGCCCGGGCTCGAGCCCGGCGATGCGGTCGCCCAGCCGCGCCAGCCGCTGGCCGCGGCGGTCGTAGATGCTGACTCGGGGCCCGATGTTGGGCACATCGTAGTTGACCGCGAGGGCGCCGCCGATCTCGCCCACGTAGAAGCGGCCCTCGCCGCCACGCTCGAGATGCAGGCCCGAGGGGCGGTGCATGTCGTGCCACTGCGTCTCGAAGCGGCCCTCGCCGTCGAAGACCTGGATGCGGTGGTTCTCGCGGTCGGCCACGTAGACCCACCCCTCGGCGTCGCAGCAGATGTTGTGCGGGATGTTGAACTGGCCCGGGTCGGTGCCCGGCTCGCCCCATGACCGCAGAAGGCGGCCGTTCGGCGCGAACTTGTGGATGCGCGCGTTGCCGTAGCCGTCGGAGACAAACAGATCGCCCTGCGGCGACAGCGCGGTGTGGGTGCAGCGGTGGAACGGCTCGCCGCTCATGTAGGGGCGCGGCGCCCCGGGAATGCCGATGGTCAGCAGCACCTTGCCGTCCAGCGTGCAGTGGCGGACGGTGTGGTCGCCGTCGTCGGTGAGCCAGAGGGTGTCGTCGGGGGCCACGTGGACGCCGTGCGCGCGGTGGAACACGCCCTCGCCCAGGAGCGGAGGAAGTTGCCGTCGCGGTCGAAGACCACCATCGGATGCCGGCCTCGATTGAAGGCGTAGACCCGATCCTGCGCGTCGATTCCGACGGCGGCCACGTCGGCGTTGAACTCGCGGCCCGGCGGCAGCTTGGCCCAGGCGTCGTGGACCTCGTAGCGATAGGCGCCCGAGCCGAGGACGACCGGTATCATGCGCTTCCCGGCGGGCGCCCCGACGCGCTCTCCGGCGGCCGGCCCTCGAAGATCGCACGCGGATTGCGCACCAGCATCTGGTCGATCTGGTCGTCGCTGACCCCGGCCTTTCGGAGGGCGGGCAGGATGTCGTCGGGAATGTGATTGTAGTGCCAGAGCGGGCGCGTCCGGCGCTTGTCGTCCTCGGAGAGCATGTCGCTCCAGCAGTTGGCGTCGTGGGAGAGCACCATGCGGGGGGCGTAGCCCTCGGCGCAGAGGCGGCCGATGACCTCGACGCGCTTCGCGGTCGGCAGGAAGTGCTCGAGGCCGAAGCGGTCCATCCCGATGGTGCTACCGCGCTCCATGAGGCCGCGCAGGTAGCCGAGATTGTCGCTGTCGCCGCTGTGGCCGATGATGACGCGGCGCAGATCCACACCCTCCTGCGCGAAGATCGCCTGCTGGGCCTCCCCGGTACGACCGGCGGCCCACGTGTGCGTGGAGATCGGCACTCCGGTCGCCTTCTGGGCCCGGGCGGACGCGCGCAGGATGTTCTCGATGACCGGTGTCACTCCGGCGGTGTCGGTGGCGCACTTGATGATGGCCGCCTTCACCCCGCTCGCGCCGATGCCCTGGGTGATGTCGCGGATGAACAGGTCGGC
>DATFWA010000068.1:0-10289 GCA_035259825.1 Candidatus Methylomirabilota bacterium
GCTCGAGGCGCGTGATGCGGGACATGTTGCGGACCGTGTCGCGGATCTGCTCGGCGGCGCGGATGACACGCTCGATGCACTGCACCGTCTCCTCGGAGACCGGCCCGCGCACGAGCAGGAGCTGCAGGCTGCCGATGATGACGGTGAGCGGATTGTTGATCTCGTGCGCGGCGGCCAGCGAGAGCTGCGCCACCGAGCGCAGGGCCTCGGCCTCCACGGCCCGCGCGTCCGAGCGTTTGAGGTCGGTGATGTCCTGGGCGTGGCCCAGCACGTAGGCGCGGCCGCCGTCCTGGGTGCGCACGTTGCTGTAGGTCCAGATGCGCTCCTCGCCCGCGCGGGTGACCACCAGCATGAGGCCCTCGTCGGTGGGCTGGTGGGCGATGCGGTCGAGGTACTGCCCGAACATCGGCCGGACCGACGGCGCCAGGAACTCGTCGAGGCTCTTGCCGACCATCTCCTCGGGCACGTATCCGAGACGCTCCGCGGCGGCGCGATTGACCGACAGGAGGACACCGGCCAGGTCGTGGATGCAGATCAGCCCGCGCCCGGACTCCACCAGCTCCCGGTAGAGGGATTCCGTCCGATCGACGACGCGCGACAAGGTCGACATGCTAGGCGGGCGAGAAGGCCCGCTTCACCGCCCCGAGCAGATCGGCCATTCGGAACGGCTTGGCCAGCACCGGCACCCCGCTGTGGCGGAGGAACTCGTCGTATTCCTCGGCTTCGGCGTAACCGGTGACGAAGACGAGGCGCCCCTGCGCCGCCGGCCAGCGCCGCTCGACCTCCTCGTAGAGACCGCGTCCGTCCAGCTTCGGCATCGCGAGATCGCTGACGATCGCCGCGTAGACGTGCTCGGCCAGCAGGCGCAGCGCGTCAGTTCCATCGACTGCGGTATCCACGTGCTCCCACTCGCCTCTTAGGATCTCCGCTTCCAGCTCGCGAACATTCGTCTCGTCTTCGACCACCAGGATGCGCTGTTCGGACATCAGGTTCATCTCCTCTCGGCGGAGCGATTGGCCGGATGGGCCCCGGCACCCTCTCCACAGCAAGAAGTGCACCAGCAATGTATCCAGCGAAATCAGGCGGTTACCTATCGAGGAGACGGCCTCCCACTGATGGGAAATGTCAGCGCCCGCGCTTTTTGGCAACCGAACGCGTCTCGGCTTCCTCGATCGAGTGCGACTGCGTGAGACTCGCGTCCCGCTGGGCCAACTGGCCGAGTCGCTGGTAGTGCCGGTGCAGCAACTGCACTTCCTCCTCGGTCAAGTCCTCGACGTTGATGAGCCGGTTGCTCGCGCCCTGCAGCGCGGCCACGATCTCGTTGAGCTTCAGGTGGATCGCCTGCGAATCCTTGTTCTGCGAGCGCTGGATCAGGAAGACCATCAGGAACGTGACGATGGTGGTCCCGGTGTTGATGACGAGCTGCCACGTATCCGAGAAGTGGAACACCGGACCGAGCAGCGCCCAGATCACGACGACGGCCACCGCGGCGCCGAAGGCCTTCGAGGTGCCGCTCCAGTCCGTCACCCGCCGCGCCATCCGCTCGAGCCATCCGCGACCGCGCGCCCCCTTCTGCTTCCTGGCCATCGCCGATCCTTTCCTCCGGCCCGGCCGCGTCAGCTCAAGGGCCAGCGCGAGCGCGGGAAGCGGATGCCCGTGCGGGCCTGGAGCCGCTCACCGATCTCCTGCACCTTCGCGAAGAGCCGGGGCTCCTCCACGAAGCTCTGGCGGTAGGCGTCCACCACGATCCGGCCGTCGATCACCACCGTGTGCACGCTGCGACCGTCTGCGTTGTAGACGAGGTTGTTGAGCGGATTCCACATTGACTGCCACTCCGGCCGCAGGACATCGAAGCACACCAGGTCCGCCTTCTTGCCGATCTCGATCGAGCCCAGCTCGTCGCCGAGCCCCATCGCCTCCGCCCCGTGCCGCGTGGCCATCTCCAGCGCGGCCTCCGCCGGGACCTGGCGGGTGTCCTGGCGCGCGTCCTTGTACTGCAGCGCGGCCATGTTCATGGTTCGCACCATGTCGAGGTGATTCGAGTTGTTGGGCGAGTCGCACCCGAGCGCGATCTTCACCCCGCGTGCGAGGAACTCGGGCATGCGGCCGTGCTCGGGCACCCCGCGCCCGCCCTTGGCCGCGGTCACCGGGCACATCGCGATCGCGGTGCCGGTCCGCGCGATCGAGTCGATCTCCGCCTCGTCGAGGCCCAGGCAGTGGGCGAGCAGGACGTTCGGACCCATCACCCCGATCGATTCGAGGTACGCGGTGGGCGTGTAGCCGTGACGGGCGATCGAGTCCTGGCGGGCCTTGGTGCCGCTTCCGTGGTGCAGGGTGAGTCCGGTGCCGTGCTCGTCGGCCACCCGTTTGAGCGCCTCCAGCAGGCCGGCGCTGCACGTCTCGTGGGAGAACGGCATCGCCCACGCCCGGATGCGCCCCTCGAGGCGGCCGTTCCACTTGGCGATGAACGAGGAGGTGCGGGCCACCGCCTCCCGGGCGTCGTACCGCGGCAGGGTGAACGGCGCCGGCTGGTCCGTCACGCACTCTCCGAGGATGACCCGCATGCCCGAGTCCTCGTAGGCCTGCAGGCACGCGTCGGGGAACTTGGTGCTGCCCGGATCGAGGAAGCACACGGTGCCGTTCTTCACCAGCTCGACCAGCCCGAGCAGGGTGGCGTGGTACTCCTCCTCCTCGGTCATCGCGGTCTGGAGGTTGAACACGTGCACGAGCGGACTCGCCTGCTCGTCCGGGAAGATCCCGCGCACCGGGTGCGCGTAGCTGATGTGCATGTGGCCGTTGACGAAGCCGGGAGTGATCACGAGATGCCGTCCGTCGATCACGCGATCCGCGCGCGCCTCGGCCAGCTCGGCGGCCTTAGCGACCCGAAGGAAGCGACCGCCCTCGATCAGGATGGCGCCGTCCTCGATGATCCGGCGCTGGCGGTCGAGGGTCAGGATGTACCGGGCGTGCTCGATCTTGAGCGTAGGCGCTGGCATGACGGGCCGCCTCCTGAGAACACCGAGTGGTTGACCGCCCGGAGTCTACGCCGCCCGCCCGAGCCTTGTCCATTGCGGCGGTCGTGAGGTAAGACCTGATCCGGACCGATGACGCCCGTCCATCTCTTGCTGGCGATCTGCGTGGTGGTGATCTGGGGCGTGGCCTTCGTGGCCACGCGCCTGGCTCTCGACGACTTCTCGCCGCCTGCCCTCACCGCGCTGCGCTTCCTCATCGCCGCGCTGCCCGCCGCGTTCCTGCCGCGGCCCCGCGTCGGAGCGCGGGATCTGGTGCTGGTCGGCACGTTCCTGTTCACCGGCCAGTTCCTCTTCCAGTTCTTCGGCATCGCGGCAGGCACCCCGCCCGGCCTGGCCGCGGTGGTCGTCCAGACCCAGGGCCTGTTCACCATCCTGTTCGCGGCCCTCGCGCTCCACGAGCGGCCGACCCGTCGGCAATCCATCGGCAGCGCACTGGCCGCCGCGGGTCTCCTGCTCATCGCAGCCACCGTGGGCGGCGATCTCACCGCGGGCGGGCTCGCGCTCTCCGCGTGCTCGGCGGTGAGCTGGGGCATCGGCAACGTGCTGATGAAGCGGCTGCCGGCGGTCGACGTCCTCGGCCTGATGGTGTGGATGAGCCTCGTGCCGCCGCTGCCGGCCCTGCTGCTCGCGGTCTTGCTCGACGGCCCTCACGCGCTCGGGCGCGCGATCCCCGGCGCATCGTGGCTCGGCCTCGGCTCGGCCGTGTACCTCGGCCTCGTCGCCACCCTCGTGGGCTACGCGATCTGGGGCCGGCTCCTGCGCCGATACCCCGCGGCCACCGTCGCACCATTCGCGCTGTTGGTACCCTTCGCCGCCGCGCTCGGCTCCTCGCTCGCGTTCGGCGAGCGCTTCGGCCCGATGAGGCTCGCCGGCATGACCCTGGTGCTGCTGGGTCTCGCGGTCATCGTCACCGCGCACTCAGCCCCGTCGACCTACCCGGCCGCCGCTTCCCGGTAATCCTTACGCCGTGGCCGGGTCACGTCGGTGGGTGAAGACGCATTCCGCGTGCCGGCGGCGCGATCGAACGATTGCACGAGAAATGCTACCTCCGCCGCACAAGGAGACCGACGCCATGCTCAGACCGGCCAGCGCATTCAAGGGACTCGCGATCGCCGCCAGAGACGGAGACATCGGCAGCGTTCGCGATCTGTACTTCGACGATCTCACCTGGACCGTCCGGTATCTGGTGGTCGACACAGGCAGCTGGCTTCCCGGACGACAGGTGCTGATCTCGCCGCTGTCGGTCCGGGGCGAGAGCCAGGGCGATCGGGTGGCGGTGAGCATCTCGCGAGCGCAGGTGGAGAGCAGCCCCTCCATCGACACCGACAAGCCGGTCGATCGTCAGCACGAGGAAGCGCTCGCCCGCTACTATGATCAGCGCTTCTACTGGGAAGGCCCGTACCGCTGGGGCCTCCTCGCCTATCCGGGCATGCCGCCGACGCCGGCCGACTCAGCGCCGATCTCGCCGGAGCTGGTGCCCGCGGATCTCGCCGCACGTGAGATGGCGCCGACCGGCGACCCGACGCTGCGGAGCACGCGCGACGTCACCGGCTACTCGATCGCCGCGCGCGACGGCGACCTTGGCCACGTCGAGGACTTCCTGGTGGACGGACGAGCCTGGGCGATCCGCTACATGCTGGTGGATACCCGGAACTGGTGGCCGGGCAAGAAGGTGGTGATCTCGCCCGAATGGATCACCACGGTGAGCTGGCCCGACACGACGGTCCACGTCGACCTGAGTCGGGACGCGATCCGGGCGGCTCCCGAGTACGATCCGGCGCGGCCGTTCGAGCGCGAGTACGAGCGGCGACTTTTCGAGCACCACGGCCGACGCAAGTACTGGGAGTGGGAGGGCCGCTGAGCCGCGTCAACGAACCGTACACACGGTCGTGGTTACCGGGAAAAAAGTTCTGGTACGGCGGCGCGACCCGTGCGATTTGCCCCTGCGACCGTGGAATGAGCGCCTCTGAACTGCAGCGGATCTGGCATATCGCTTGCTCTGTCGAGCGGAACTTCGGGAGCCGTCCATGAAGAAATTTGCCGGCCGCCGCGAGCACCTCGTGCAGTTCTACGAGGACGATGGCCCGCTACTCGACACCCTCGGCGATTTCGTGGCCTCCGGCCTCGGGGCCGGAGGCGGCGCGCTCGTCATCGCGACGGCTCAGCTTCGCGACGGCCTCGACGGGCGTCTTCGCGCCCTCGGCGTCGACGTGGACGGCGCGACCGCGGCGGGGCGACTCCTCGCGGTGGACGCGGCCGAGACGCTGGCGCGCGTCATGGTGGACGGCGTCCCGGACGAGAGTCGCTTCCGCGCGGTGGTCGGCGAGCTGCTGGACCGGATCGGCGGTAGCGGGCCCACGCGAGTGTTCGGCGAGATGGTCGGCCTGCTCCTGGCCGCGGGCAACGCGGCCGCGACGATCCGGCTCGAAGATTTCTGGAACGAGCTGCTCGCGGAGCGGGGCTTCAGCCTGTTCTGCGCCTATCCGATGCGTCATCTCGGTGGCCCGCCGCTCGCGGATCCGCTGGCCGCGATCTGCGATCGCCACGACCACATCGTCCCGGCGGAGACCTACCCGCGCGACGACACGCCGCACGGGCGCCTGAGCGCCATCGTGGCGCTGCAGCAGCAGGCCTCCTCGCTGCAGGCGGAGGTGGCCGAGCGCAACGCCGTCGAGACTGCCCTCCGGGCGGTGACGGCGGAACTGAAAGAGCAGGTCGCGGACCTGCGCCGGCTGCACGAGATGAGCGCGCGCCTCACCACCACGCTTGATCTGGAGCCGCTGCTGCGCGAGGTGCTCGACGCGGTGCTGGCGGTGCAGGGCACTCCGATGGGCCTGCTGGCCCTGTGCGATCCGGACACGCCCCTGACCCTGCGCGTGCATCGCGGATTCGACGCGGCGTTCGTGGAGGAGATCGAGCGCGTGCCGTTCGGCGGGGGCGCCTGGGGCATCGCCTACACCGAGCGCCGGCCGGTGGTCGTCGCGGACACCGAGACCGACCCGGTCTTCGCGCCGTATCGCGACGCGGCCCGGTGCGCCGGCTTTCGCGCGTGCCAGAGCACGCCGCTCTTCACGCGCGGTGGGGACGTCATCGGGGTCCTCTCGGTGCACTTCCCGGAGCCCCGGCGTCCGGCCGAATCCGAGAGGCGCCTGATCGACCTGTACGTGCGGATCGCGGCCGACGCCATCGAGAACGCGCAGCTCCACGAGCGGCTCCAGAAGGAGCTGGATGATCGCCGCGAGTCACTGGCCCGGGAGCACAGGGCCCGGGCGCAGGCCGAGATCGCCAACCGCATGAAGGACGAGTTCCTGGCCAACGTGTCCCACGAGCTGCGCACGCCGCTCAACGCCGTCCTCGGCTGGGCCCACATCCTCCGGACCGGCCGGCCCGACGAGGCCACGCTGGCTCGCGGCGTCGAGGTGATCGAGCGCAACGCGCAGGCCCAGGCCAAGCTCATCGAGGACATCCTGGACGTCTCCCGCGCCATCACCGGCACGCTCACCATCACCCACGCCGCGGTAGACCTGGGCGCGGTGATCAACGCGGCCACCGACTCGGTCCGCACGGCGGCCCAGAGCAAGGGCATCGCCCTGACCGTCATCCTCGACCCGAGCGCCCGCCACGTCATCGGCGACGCAGGACGGCTCCAGCAGGCGGTGTGGAACGTGCTGTCCAACGCGATCAAGTTCACCCATCGCGGCGGCAAGGTCGAGGTGCGGCTCGATCGCACCGACGCGCACGCCCAGATCCAGGTGACCGACACCGGGGAGGGCATCCCGTCCGACTTCCTACCCTTCGTCTTCGAGCGCTTCCGTCAGGTCGACTCCACCATCACGCGGCGTCACGGAGGCCTGGGCCTCGGCCTCACCATCGTCCGCCACCTGATTGAATTGCACGGGGGCGCGGTCCGCGCGGAGAGCGCGGGCGAGGGCTACGGCACCACGGTGGTGATCGAGCTGCCGCTCAGCGGGGCTGACAGGCCGGAGGCGGACGCCGTGCGGACGCCGGCCCCGCCTCTGAAGGGCGTGCAGGTGCTCGTGGTCGACGACGATCACGACGCCCTGGACATGCTGGCGCGGCTGCTGACCGACGCCGGCGCGGCGGTGCGCACCGCTGCCTCCGCCAACGAAGCCATGAGCCTGCTGCGATGGATCCACCCCGACGTGCTGGTGTCCGATCTCGCGATGCCGGACGAGGATGGATACTCCCTCATCCGAAATGTCCGGGCCGCGGAGCACGGGACCGACCGCGCAACTCCGGCGGTCGCCCTCACCGCCTACGTGCGCATCCAGGATCGGGCGCGGGCCGTGGCGGCCGGCTTCAACATGTTCGTCGAGAAGCCGGTGGATCCGGACGAGCTGATCTCGGTGATCGGCGGCATCGTCGACTCCCGCGGCGGCCCCCGCGAGGAGCGCCGGGCGCGCTCCGACCCGCAGCCTCACTAGCCCGTCAGGGCCCCGCAACAGCACAACGGCCCGCCCGGCGAACCGGGCGGGCCGTGTCGTACCCTCGGAATCGGAAATCAGCGCTCTAGCTGGACCGGCCGGCCCAGCGTGTCGTCGTCATCATCGTCGTCGGTCCGCTCGTCCTCCGGCGCCAGGTCTTCCGCCTGCTCGTCGGGAGTCAGCGGCTCCGGCCGGCGGGTCATCTCCTCTTCTGCTTTGCGTGGATCCATGCCGCTCCTTTCTGGTTAGCGCCGTCCCGCCTTCTCGTCGTGCATCTCGCTCATCTCCTGACCGGCCTTCGCGAGTCGGCCGGCGTCCCACACCTGGCCGATGCGCGGGAAGATCTCACCTTCCTCCTGCTTGATGTGGTTCTCGAGCGCCGAATGGATCTGGCGCACGGTGTCGAGCCATGCCTTGTCCTTGGGGTCGAGCTGCTCGGTCTGCTTGATCAGTCCCTCGACCTCGCTGACCTCCTCTTCGTGGAGGTCCGACACCCATTCCGACAGCCGGGCATCCGAGGGCTGCTCTTCCTCGATGGGCCCGTACAGACACGCCTCCTCGATCGCCTCGTGGGCCTTCAGCTCCGGCTGGAGCTGTTTCCAGAGCGCGCCTCGCTGGTCCGGCGACGCCTCCAGCAGCTTGGCGAACGCCGCCTTCGCCTTCTGGTGCTCTTGCTTGAGGAACTGGATCGCGTCCATGGGGGATCCTCCTTGTCGGAAGGAGGAAGCAAGGGCTGTGCAAGCCGAGCGCGGCCGGCAGAGCCGCACTCCCGAGGCGGGAATGCGTCGCTGCGGAAAGCGGAACAGTAAGGCTTACCCGGAAAACTTCGGCATGACCTCCTTCGCGAACCAGCGTAGCTGCTCGAGCATCACCGCCTTCGGCGTACCCATGCTGAGGCTCATGTTCACGTGCTGGAGTCCGGGGAAGCGCGACTCGAGTTCCTTGAGATGGGCGACGAGATCCTCCGGCGGCCCCGCGAACCAGGCGCCCGTCTTCGTGTAGTGCTCCACGCTCGGCACTCCCGCCGCGCCCCACCCGCCCCGCCGCGACGCGGCCTCGACCTGGCCTGGCGTGATCCCGGGCACGAAGCCCAGGGGAGCGAACATCTTCACGTGCTCTTCGTAGTACGGAGTGATCTCGCGGATCGCCTTCTCGCGCGTGTCGGCCAGGTGGAAGAAAATACCCAGGCAGAGGTCCTCGCCCAGGGCGAGATCCCGCCCGGCGCGCTGGGCCGCCTCGCGATAGGCGTGCACCGGCCCCTCCGCCATGGTGGCGGCGCCGCCCCCGATGACGCCCTTGATCCGGTGGCGCACCATGAAGTCCAGCGCCCGCGGCTTGGCGCTCACGATGGGCTGCCAGACCTCCACCGGCCGGTTGATCGGGCGCGGCACCAGCGTGATCTCCCGCAGCTCGTAGCCGCGGTAGGGCACCGCGGGCGGCAGGGTGTAGTGCTTGCCTCGATGGGAGAACGATTCGCGATCGAACGCCTGGAGGATGATCTCCACCTGCTCCTCGAACAGCTCGCGGTTGGCCTCCCCGTCTAGGATCGGCGCGCCGAAGGTCTCGACCTCTCGGCTGTGATACCCGCGGCCCACCCCGAAGATGGTGCGTCCGCGGGTGAGGATGTCGGCAGTGGCGAAGTCCTCGGCGAGGCGGAGCGGGTGCCACATGGGCGCGATGTTGAACCCGCAGCCGATCTTGATGCGCGGGGTGATGTGGGCCAGGTGCACCGCCACCATCAGGAGGTTCGGGATGCACTCATAGCCTTCGTGCTGGAAGTGGTGCTCGGCCAGCCAAATGGCGTGATAGCCGCACTCGTCCATCAGCCGCGCCACCTCGTCGGTCTTCTCGAACACGGTGGCGAGCTGGTCGTTCCCATAGCGCCGCTCGTTGGCCGGAGTGCCCATCTGGCCGATGTCGGGCAGGTCCACGTGCCCTGCGTAGACGGTGGCGAACCGGGTGATCATGTCGGGTCATTTCTCACCGCGCCCGAGGCCGCCCGATGGCCGAGGAGCGCGGAGATCTCTCGCGCGGTCGCCTTCACCTCGGCGCCCAGCGTCTTGATGCGGGGCCGCACGCGGTCGGTAGGCCCGCCGATCGCGCACGCGCCAGTCACCTGCCCGTCCCGGTCGAAGATCGGCGCCGCGATGCCGGCCGCGCCCACCGCCAGCTCGTCCAGGTTGAGGCACAGGCCGGTCTGTCGCACCTCGTCCAGCGCGGCGCGCAGAGCGGCCAGGCTCGTCACGGTGCGATCGGTGTAGCGCCGCAGGGTGAGCGCCCGGAGGATCTTGTCCCGCTGCGACGCCGGGAGGAACGCGAGGATCACCTTGCCGCTCGACGTGGCGTGCAGCGGGCGGCGGTCCCCGACCCCGCCCGCGTAGCGGATGACCTGGTCGCTGTCGACCTTGTCCACGAAGACCACCGCGAGCCCGTCGCCGCTCAGGGTCCCGAGGAAGACGGTCTCCCCAGTGCGCTGCATGAGGGCTCGCAGCGCGGGCCGCGCGATCTCGGGCAACCCGCGCTGCGCCGGCGAGCCCAGGCCCAGCTCGAGCGCGCGCCGCCCAAGCCGGTACTCTCCGAGCGCGCCCTGCGCGAGATAGCCACGCGCGGCGAGTGTACGGAGGAGCGGGAGCAGGCTGCTCTTGGGCGCCTCGAGCCGGGCCGCCACCTCGCGGAGGGCCAGCCCGTCGGGGCTGGCCACCACCAGCTCGAGGATGTCCACCACGCGGCCGGCCGCCCGGTGCGCCCCGGCCGATCTCGACTGCCTCCCGGCGGGTCCTGGCTGACTCCCGGCAGATCCCGACCGCGTCCG
>DATFWA010000069.1:0-12342 GCA_035259825.1 Candidatus Methylomirabilota bacterium
CTCGGTGGTGGTTCTGCTCGGTTTCTGGAGCACGCCGATCTATGCCCAGAGTCCGGTGGAGATCCGCACCACTGCCCCCGAGAAGCCGCGACAGTTCCAGATCATCGAGCCCGGCCCCGCCACGCGCGAGGTGACCCGTCCTCGGGAGGCGGATTTCTACGGTGCGGACGTGCGAGTCCGACACGAGCCGGCCTTCATCGAACCCTTCGTCGGACAGACCCAGGGCGGTGCGAAGTACGGGCTGTCGGGCTGGACCTCACCCACGACTCCGGTCGGCAGCTACGTTGCCCAGGCCCCCTGGGGATCGTCTGGGACGCCGGCCGTGGGAATCAGCGTGGTGTGGGATTCGGCGCCCACCGGACCGCCCACCCGCGTGTCCGATCCCCGCTGAACCCGACGTAGTGCCGCTGCTCAAGGGTAACCTCCACGCCCACACGACGTTCTCTGACGGCCGCCTGCCCGCCGAGCAGCTCGTCGCGCGATACCGCGAGCTGGGCTACGACTTCCTGGCCATCACCGATCACGACGACCGCATCGACGAGGAGTACTGGTTCAAGCTGCCGGCCTCGAACGATCGGATGCTGGTGCTGCCCGGAGTGGAGATCGACTACCGCCCGCTCGGCCAGCACGTGGGCAAGGTCACCGGTGACCGCGAGACCCTGTTCGTGCTGAACCACCCCGCCCGGTACTCCCTGACCGTGGAGCAGACCCTGAGGCGTATCCGGGCGATCACGCGGGACGGCATGCCCATCCACGCGGTCGAGGTCACCGACACCGGCGCGTACCAGGCCGAGTACGACGTGGACACAATCCCGCTGCCGAAGGTGGCCACCGACGACGCGCATCGAGACGAGGACTTCGGCCGCGCCTGGATCGAGGTGGACGCAGCGCGGAATCCGGACGCGATCCTCCGCGCGATCAAGGCCGGGCAGTTCACGATGAAGTTCATGATCGACCGGCGATCGATCTTCGGCCGGGTCTGGGGGCCCTGAGACTCAGTCCGTGGACTTCGCTCCGATGCTCCGCAAGAGCATGGGCACCAGCGCCGGCACCGCCTCGCCGCGAAGGTCCGGCCGCCCGGAGTGGAGCCACTGCACCACGACCTCATTGAGCGCGCCCAGCCACGCCAGCGTGGCGACGCGCGTGTCGACTGGCGGGATCGATCCCTCGGTTACCGCCTCGTCGAGGTGGGCTTGGATCAGGGCCGCGAAGCGGCCGTGGACTTCCTGACGCTTGCTCTGATACGCGGGTCCCAGGCTCACCGACTCCAGCAGCAGAATCCGCGCGAGATCCCGATGCCGGGCGAAGGTCTCGAGCCCGGCGGTGACCGCCGCCTCCACCTTGCCCAACGCGCCGTGGGCGCCTCCGATCGCGGCGGCCACCGCCTCCGATAGTCGGCCCGCGAACTCGTCCACCAGGGCCAGGAACAACGCCTCCTTGTTGGGGAAGTGGTGGTACACGGCGCCTTTCGACGTCTGCGAGGCGCGCACGATGTCGTCGACGAGAGCCCTGTGATAGCCTTTCTCCGCGAAGACCTCCCGCGCCGCCTGGAGGATCTTGTCGCGCGTGGCAAGCCTGGTCATTCTCGACTCGCACTGAGGGAGGTCGCATGCTCATCCGCGTTGGTCACAGTCCCGATCCCGACGACGCCTTCATGTTCTACGCCCTCAACTCCGGGAAGGTGAAGATTCCCGGGATCACCATCGAGCACGTGCTGGAGGACATCGAATCGCTGAACCGCCGCGCGAGAACCGGAGAGCTCGAGGTGACCGCGGTCTCCGCGGCCACCTACACCCTGGTGCACGACCGCTACCGGATGATGGATCCGGGAGCATCCATGGGAAAGGGCTACGGTCCGATCCTGGTGGCCAAAGAGCCGATCGACCGCGCGAAGCTCGAGGAGAAGGTCGTCGCGATCCCGGGCAGCCACACCACCGCCGCGCTCCTGCTGCGCCTCTACGTCGGTGACCCGCCCACCATCGAGGTCGCCTTCGACCAGATCCCACGAGTGGTGCTGGAGGGCCAAGCCGACCTGGGGCTGCTCATCCACGAGGGTCAGATCACCCACCAGCGCATGGGCCTGCACAAGGTGCTGGACCTTGGGCAGGAGTGGGAGAAGGAGTCCGGCCTGCCCTTGCCCCTCGGCATCAACGTCATGCGCCGCGACCTCGGCGAGGACACCCACCGCGCGATCTCCCAGGGCCTCCGCGACGCGATTGACTACGCCTACGCCAACGTCGACGAGGCGCTGGAGTACGCGATGCGGTATGGGCGCGGGATCGACAAGGAGACCTGCCGCCGCTTCGTGCTGATGTACGTCAACGACTACACCAAGCGCTTGGGCGACGACGGCCGGGCGGCTCTTTCGAGGCTCTACGAGCTGGCGCACGCGAGAGGGTTGATCACGTCCATGCCGCCGGTGGACCCGATCTAGTACGTCCGGATGATCTCGTAGTCGGTGGTGCGTTGGGCGGGCGTGAACCCCGCGTCCTGGATCAGCGTGATGATCTCGTCCACCGTGGTCTTGTTCACGAAGTCGGCCGCCGCGTGGACGTTCTCCTCGAACAGCGTCCCGCCGAAATCGTCGGCTCCCCACGAGAGCGCGACCTGGCCGGCTCGCTTGCCTTCCGAGAACCACGAGGCCTGGACGTGGGGAAAGTTGTCGAGGTACAGGCGCGACACCGCCAGCATCCGCAAGTAGGCGTTCGGGCCCTTGTACTGCTTGATCCACTTCTCGAGCAGGGTGTTGCCGGGCTTGAAGGACCAGGGCACGAACGCGGTGAAGCCTCCGTGTTCGTCCTGCAGCGCCCGGATCGAGTCGAGATGATCGAGGATGTCCTCGGGCTGCTCGACGTGCCCGTACATCATGGTCGCGGTCGACCGGAAGCCCTGCCGATGCGCCTCGCGATGCACCTCCAGCCACGCCTCGGGCCCGCCCTTCTTGGGCTCGATCCGCCGCCGCGTCCGCTCCGACAGCACCTCGGCGCCGCCGCCAGGAATGCTCGTCTGGCCCGCCTGCTTCAGCAGGGCCAGCACCTCGGGCACCGGCTTGCCTGCGACGTCGGACATGGTGCGGATCTCGGACGCGCTGAAGAAGTGCGGGGTCACCGACGGGAACCGGCGTCGGGTCTCGCGCACCAGGTCGAGGTAGTACTGCAGCGGCAGGGCCGGGTTGTGGCCGCCCTGCAGCAACACCGTGGTCGCCCCCTCGCGCGCTGCGAACTCGACCTTGGCCAGCACCTCGTCCACCGTCAAGGTGTAGGCCTCCTTGTCGCCCGGCCTTCGATAGAAGGCGCAGAACTGGCAATCGGTGATGCATACGTTGGTGTAGTTCGGATTGGTATCGATCACGAAGGTGACGCGCGGCTCCGGGATCCGCCGCAGGCGGACCTCGTGCGCCACGCTGCCCAGGTCCAGCAGCGGCGCCTCAGTGAGCAGCCAGAGCCCGTCGGCCCGGTCCAGCCGCTTTCCGTTCTCGACCTTCTCGCGGATGCGGTCGAGCATCACGCCGCCCCGATCTGGCCGCGGAGCCGGATGAACTCGGCGGCTCCCTTCTCCTCGTCGGGACCGAGGCGGAAGGCGAAGTTGCGCAGGTACGACTCGACCTGCGCCCCGGACCAGCCCAGGTCTCGGCGCGCCGATGCGATCTCGGGCAGGGCATCGAGGCCGCGGTCGAGCGCCTCGTCGAGTGCGCTCTCGAAGCGGCGGCGCTCCCGGGCCGGCACGCGGGCGGCCACCGCCCAGCGGGCGAAGACGAAGGGCAGGCCGGTCCAGTCCCGCCACTCGACCGCGAGGTCGATAACGTGGCGCGCCGGAGGGCCGCCGGTCACCCGCCAGATGGCCTGGTCTCCGATCAGCAGCTGCGCTTCGCACGGCTCATCGGGTCCGACCCAGGCGGCGGGCTCGACGTCGTAGCGCAGCGCCAGCAGCGTTCGCAGCAGCTCCACCGAAGTCGAGGTCTCGAGCGTCACCGCGATGCGTGCGCCGGCGAGGTCGGCCAGCGGCCGATCCGCGAACACGAGGACGCTGCGCGCGCCGGTCGGGCAGCCGATGCCGTAGGGCAAGGGGACCAGGCGGGACTCGAGGCGGACGTAGTCCATCAGCGACAGGGGGCCCGCGTCGAGCTCGCCCGCAGCCATCGCCTCACCCAGGCGCCGCGGGATCAGGTCCACCAGCTCCACCCCGGCCAGCCGGTGGAAGAACGGCTCACAGTTCAGGTAGGGAATTCGCCCGACGCGCAGCATGTCAGCTCCACACCCGGACCACGTTGTAGAGGGCGTCGCGCTCCACCGGGATCTTGCCCGCGTCGCGCACGATCCGGAGGATCTGCTCGGTGGCGAGGCCGGCGGGGCTGGCCGCCTGGGCCATGTGCGCGATCTTCTCGTCCTCCAGGGTGCCGTTGACATCGGAGGCCCCGAAGTGGAGCGCCAGCGACGCGGTCGCCTCGCCAAGCATCACCCAATAGGCCTCGATGTGCTCGAAGTTGTCGAGCAGGAGCCGAGAGGCCGCAATGGTCCGCAGGTCGTCGGTGGGCGGCGTCTGCCTCGGCACCAGCTTGGTGTTGCCCGTTTGGTAGGAGAGCGGGATGAACGTGAGGAAACCGCCGGAGAGATCCTGCTGCTGGCGCAGCCGCAGCAGATGGTCGACTCGCTCCTCCATGGTCTCGACGTGCCCGTAGAGCATCGTCGCGTTGGTACGGATGCCGAGGGAGTGGGCGATGCCGTGGATCTCGCACCAGCGGTCCGCGTCCGCCTTTCCGGTGAAGTGCAGCAGCTTCTGGAGTCGCTTCGAGAAGATCTCCGCGCCGCCCCCCGGCATCGAGTGCAGGCCGACATTCTTGAGGCGAGTCAGCGCCTCGCGCGGCTCGATCTTCCAACGTCGCCAGAAGTAGTCGATCTCGGCCGCGGTGAAGGCCTTGATCTGGGTCTCGGGCCGGGCGTGGTGGATGGCCTCGATCATCCGCTCGAAGTATTCGAAGGGCCAGTCCGGGTGGTGCCCTCCCACGATATGGGCCTCGCGAGTCCCGGGCTTGATCATGCTCAGCACGTCTTCGATAGTGTTCTCGAAGGCCCCCGCCTCGCCTTTCTTCCTGGCGAAGTCACAAAAGCTGCAGGAAAGCACACATACATTGGTCGGGTTGATGTAACGGTTGAGTACGAAGAACACCTGGGCGCCGTGGCGCCGGGACTTGGCGAAGTCCGCCATTCGGCCAAGGCCGTGAAGATCGGGGGTCTCGAAGAGGGCGAGGCCGTCCTCTCTCGAGAGCCGGTCGCCGGCCTGGACCTTCTCCCAGATCGGGTGCAGGCGATCATCGCGAATACGGGGCGGGGCGGGAGCGGCAACGGCCATGTCTGTCTCCTGGTTCGAGTGGCCCAGACCGACTGGTCGGTCTGATTCTAGGTGCGTGGATTCGCGGCTGTCAAGCTTCCGGAGGCCGTCGGCGGCTTCTCGATGGCGCCGACCGTGAACCCGACGACGAAGCGATCGAGGCGGCACGCTAGTGACGAGGCAGGCCGCCATCAGCGAGCCCCAGGAGTAGACGTCTCCGCGCACCCGTGCAACCGGGACGCCCACGCTCACTGTCATCCGCCCGACCGACGGGATGAAGGTCAGGCTGTAGACGAACTCCTGGATCGTGAGAGCGAGGGCGAAGGGCACCACTCCTCGACCTCTTTCGGCAGCGTCTGTAGGAGACTCATCAGCAGCCACGTGCAGCAGGGCATCGTGAGGCCACGAGCCGCGAGAACGGGATGAACAGCTCCGCGATCCCGCCACGCGGGTGGCGACGAGACAGCATGCTATCCTAGCGACCCGTGAGCGAAGAATTCGCCGTCTACTTTGAGGACATCCAGCTCGGCGACGAGTACGTCTCGCCCGGCCGCACCGTGACCGAGGCCGACATCGTGATCTTCGCGGGGCTCAGCGGCGACTACAACGTGCTCCACACCGACGCCGAGCACATGAAGGCCTCCACCTTCGGCGAGCGCATCGCCCACGGCCTCCTCGGCCTCTCGATCCAGCAGGGCCTGCTCGACCGCGTGGTGCCGGGGCAGGTGGTGGGCCCGCTCGCGTCGGTGAAGTGGAAGTTCAAGGGGCCCATCAAGATCGGCGACACCATCCACGTCGAAGCGCGCGTGTCGGCCAAGAAGGACGGCGAGCGCCCCGAATCTGGCGTGGTGACGGTGGAGCGGCGCGTGGTCAACCAGCGCGGCGAGGTGGTCCAGGAAGGCGAGACCGATCACGTGGTCGGGCGCCGGCCCGCCTGACCGGCGATGGCCGGTCCACGCGCCGAGCGTCGAGTCTACTTCGAGGACGTGCAGATGAACGTCGCGCTTGAGACTCCCGGCATGACGCTCACCGAGACTCACGCCGCGATGTTCGGCGCGTTGACTGGATCACGCCCGGCCGATCCCGGGGCGATCCCCGATCTCATCCCGCTGTGCCTGTCCTCGGGGCTGGGCTGGCGCGTGCCGCAGGCGCCGCTGGTGGTCCTGGCCTTCATGGGCTTCGAATGGCGCTTCCTCAAGCCCACCCGCGTGGGCGACACCATCCACAGCGTGTCGACCACGGTGGCCAAGCGCTCGATGAAGGACGGCGGGGTGGTGATCGAGGAGCGCCGGATCCTCAACCAGGACGGCGACCTCGTGCAGAGCGGACGGCTGACCCTGCTGGTGGCCAAGCGGCCGACGGCGTGAAACGCGCGGCCTGGCTCCTGGCCGGTGCCGTGCCCGCCATCTGGGGCGCCTACACCTGGGGATCGCACCTGCTCACCGTGGGGTCGATCTGGCGGGGCGCCCGCGACCGTCGCGCGGTCACGCTCACCTTCGACGACGGTCCCGATCCGGAGTGGACCCCGCGCGTGCTCGACATCCTGGAGCGGGAGGAGGTGCGCGCCGCGTTCTTCCTCATCGGCCGCCGCGCCGGTCGAACGCCGCAGGTGGCGCGCCGCATCGCGGAGGCCGGCCACGACCTCGGCAACCACACCTGGAGCCACACCAGCCTGTGGCGCTGCGGGCCGCGCGAGACCGAGCGCGAGATCGGCCAGGGCCACGCCGCAATCTCGGACGCGGCGGGCCGGGCCCCGGCTTTCTTTCGCCCGCCCTGGGGCAAGACCAATCTCACGATGTTCAGGACGCTCCATCGCTCGGCCACGCCGTGCGTGTTCTGGACGGTGCAGCCGGAGAGCCGGCGCACGGTGGCGCCCGTCGAGCAGGCGCGGCGCGGCACGGAGAGGGTTCGATCCGGCGCGATCTACGATCTGCACGACGCCGACGGAGTGCCCGGTGCGGGCTCACGTCTCGTCGAGTATCTTCCCGCGCTGATCCAGGGTCTGCGGCGGGAGGGCTACGCGCTGGTCCCCCTTCGCGACCTGCTGTAGAATCCCCCCGACTCGAGCCCACGACAAAGGAGTCTCCGGTGGCCGTCGACCCTCGCAAGCACAGCCGCGTTCTTCTCGAAGGACCCGATCGTGCCGCCGCCCGCGCCATGATGAAGGCGGTCGGCTTCGGCGACGAGGATCTCTCGCGTCCGCAGATCGGCGTGGCCCACTGCTGGATCGGGACGATGCCCTGCAACTGGAATCACCGCAAGCTGGCCGAAAAGGTCATGCAGGGCATTCGCGCGGCGGGTGGCACACCGATCGAGGTCAACACCATCTCGATCACGGACGGCATCACGATGGGCACCGAGGGCATGAAGGGATCGCTCATCAGCCGGGAAGTCGTCGCCGACTCGGTTGAGCTGGTCGCGCGCAGCCACATGTTCGACGGGCTCGTCACCATCTCCGGTTGCGACAAGACGATCCCGGCGATGACCATGGTGCTTGGCCGGGTCGACATCCCGAGCCTGATGCTCTACTGCGGCTCGATCATGTTCGGCCGCTGCGCGGGCACCGAGGGGCCGTTCGCCGGCCGCAACCTGACGATCCAGGACGTGTTCGAGGCCCTGGGCGCCTACAACGCCGGGAAGATCCCGCTCGAGCAGTTCAAGGACGTGGAGGACCACGCCTGTCCCGGAGCGGGAGCGTGCGGCGGTCAGTTCACCGCCAACACCATGGCCACCGCCTACGAGATGCTCGGCATGTCGCCGATGGGCTGGAACGACATCCCGGCCGTCGATCCCCGCAAGGACGAAGTCGCGTTCGAGGCGGGCAAGCTCGTCATGAATCTCGTCCGCAAGGGCGCGACCCCTCGCTCGCTGGTCGACCGCAAGAGCTTCGAGAACGCGATCGCCGGGGTGATGGCCACCGGCGGGTCCACCAACGCGGTGCTCCACCTCCTCGCCACCGCGCGGGACTTCGGCGTCAAGCTCACCATCGACGACTTCGACCGCATCTCGCGCAAGACGCCGGTCCTCGCCGATCTCAAGCCCTGGGGTACCTACACCGCTCCCGAGATGTACGAGGCAGGTGGCATGGCGGTGGTGGGCAAGCGGCTCCTCGAAGCCGGCCTCCTGCACGCGGGCGCGAAGACGGTCAGCGGGCGGACCCTGGGCGAGGAGATCCGGGCCGCGTCGGAGCCGCCCGGGCAGAACGTGATCAAGCCGCTGGGGAAAGCGCTCAAGCCCGAGGGCGGCATCGCGATCCTCCGCGGCAACCTGGCGCCGGACGGCTGCGTGATCAAGATCTCCGGCCAGAAGAAGTACTCGCACCGTGGCCCCGCGCGCGTCTTCGAGCGCGAGGAGGACGCCTTCCAGGCAGTGAAGAAGGGCAAGATCAAGCCGAACGACGTGATCGTGATCCGCTACGAGGGACCCAAGGGCGGTCCCGGCATGCGGGAGATGCTCCACGTGACCGGAGCCCTGCAGGGCGCCGGCCTCGGCGAGAGCGTCGCGCTCATGACCGACGGGCGCTTCTCGGGGGCGACCCACGGGTTCATGATCGCCCACATCGTGCCGGAGGCGGCCGACCGCGGCCCGATCGCGGCGGTGAAGAGCGGTGACATCATCAACATCGACGTTAAGAAGCGGCGTCTCGACGTCGAGATCACCGCCGCCGAGATCCGGAAGCGGCTCGCGAAGTGGAAGGCGCCGAAGCCGCGCTACACGACGGGTGTCTTCGCCAAGTACGCGAAGACCGTCTCCCACGCCTCTATCGGCGCCATCACCTAGGCCTCCCACCTCTCCCACTCCACTCAGGGGAGTGGGCAAGGTGAGGGGTGGGTTCGAGCGGGGAGCGCTGGCCGCGGCTACCTGATCCGGATATCCAGCCACCCCTGCGCGGTGACCAGCGCCCGCTCACCGGCGCGGATCAGCACGGTGGTGGTGGCCGACTCGAAGATCGCCGGGCCTTTGACCTCCTGGCCCTCCGGCAGCCCGTCCATGTGGTGGACCGGCACTTCCATCCACCGCTCGAGGTACACGCGTCGGCTCCGCGGCGCGGCCGGCGCGCCCACGCGCCGCTCTTGCTCGGCGGGCAGGGCCGGGAGTCGCCCGATCACCGCCGCGCGCACGTTGACCAGCACTACGTCCTGACCGGGGGCGCTGTAGGTGTAGAGCTCCTCGTGACGCTGGTGGAAGCGCTCGACCACCTGTTTCATCAGGTCGGCGGCCTCCACGTCCACGCCGTCGAGCGGCACCGAGATCTCGAAGGTTTGCTCGCCGTAGCGCATGTCGACCGACCGGCGTACGTCGACCCGGCCGGTGAAACCCGGGCCGAGGCGTCGACGACCCTCCGCCTCCATCTCGGCGAAGAGGCGTCGTAGCCGTGACGCCCCGACCTGACCGGCCTCGCCCACGTGAGTACGGACGAACTCGTAGCGCAGATCGGTGGCCAGCATGCCCCAGGCCGAGAGAACCGACGCCACCCGCGGGATCACCACGCGGGTGATCTCGAGCATCCGCGCCACCTCGGTGATGTGCAGCCCAGCCGCCCCGCCGAACGAGAGCAGGGTGAAGCGGCGCGGGTCGGCGCCGCGCCGCACCGAGACCAGGCGGATACCCTCCGCCATGTTCGTGTTGACGACGCGATGGATGCCCTCGGCCGCGGGCAGCACGCCGAGGCCGAGCTGGCGGGCCACGCTCGCCACCGCGGTCTCCGCCGCCTTCGGATCGAGCCGCGCGCGGCCACCGAGGAATCTCGAGGGATCCAGCAGCCCGAGCACGAGATTGGCGTCGGTGACGGTGGCTGCGGTCCCGCCGTGGCCGTAACAGGCCGGGCCCGGCACGGCCCCTGCGCTCTCGGGCCCCACGTGCAGGATCCCGCCGGCGTCCACGCGGGCGATCGAGCCGCCGCCGGCTCCGAGCGTGTGGATGTCGATGCTCGGCAGGGCCACCTTGCTGGGGCCGACCGCCTTGTCGCCGGTGAGATGGGGCTCCCCGCCCTCGAGCAGGGCGATGTCCGTGCTGGTGCCGCCCATGTCGAAGGTGATTAGGTTGCCCTCGCCGAGCAGCCGCGCCGCGTGACGGCTTCCCGCGATGCCCCCGGCCGGGCCGGAGAGCACCGCGCCCGCCGCGAGGCGCACCGAGTCTGCGATGGTCGCGACCCCGCCGTGAGACTGCATGATGAGCACCTCGCCCCGGTAGCCCGCCTTCTGCAGGCGCGACCCGAGATTGCCCAGGTAGCGTCCGAGCACCGGTCCCACGTAGGCGTTGACCACCGTCGTGCAGAATCGCTCGTACTCCTTGATCTGCGCGAGCACATCGGAGGAGAGCGAGACGTAGGCGTCGGGCAGGAGGCGAGCGAGCAGCTTGCGCGTCTCCCTCTCGTGACGCGGATCGCGGTACGAGTGGAGATAGCAGACCGCCACCGCGCCCACTCCCGCGTCGCTCAGCCGGCGGATCGCCGCCTCCGCTGAGCGGCGGGAGAGTGGCGTCGCGACGCTGCCGTCGAAGCGCATCCGCTCCGTTACGTCGAGCCGGCGCGCTCGCGGCACCAGTGGGATCGGCGGCGGCATGCGCAGGTTGTAGCGGTCGTCCTTCAATCCTTCGCGCATCTCGATGACGTCGCGATGGCCCTCGGTGGTGAGCATGCCGACTCGGGCACCCTTCCGCTCGAGCAGCGCGTTGGTGGCCACCGTGGTGCCGTGCACGATGAGGCCCGCCTCGCCGAGCACGCCGGCCAGGTCCATCCCGAGCTCGGCGGCGAGCAGCCCGAGCCCGTCCATCACCCCGATCGAGGGATCGGCGGGTGTCGAGGCCGACTTCGCGATGGTCACGCAGCCGGCGTCGTCGACCGCCACCAGATCGGTAAAGGTCCCGCCCACGTCGACACCGATCCGGAGCACGTCAGGCCCTCCCGCGGCGAGGCCGGCCGGAGACGAAGCCGTTCGCGCGGTCGACCGCGCGCGCCTCGCGCGATCGCCTCGCGGGCGGTCCGTAGCCGCCACCGCCCATCGACTCGACCAGGAAGACGGCTCCGGGCGGGATCGGAACGCCCACCTCCTTCGTCTTCAACACGCGGGTCTTCCCGCGCGCGATCAGCCGGTACCGATGGGGCAGGCCGTCGCGGCCGCCCAGCACCCCGTACGCGGGATGGCGGACGCCGTCGCCGGCGGTGTTGCCGAGCGCGGGCTCGGTGGTCTCCATGCGCAGCTCGAGCACCGAGCCGACGCCGCCGCGGTAGCGCCCGTCCCCCGCGGAGTCGGGGCGGAACTCGTGGCGCGCGAAGAACAGCGGGAACCGCGTCTCCGCCACCTCGACGCTGCCAAACTTGATGCCCCCAGCGGCCTGACCCTCGCCCGCGGTCTCCCAGCCGTCGCCGGCCACCGAGGCGCCGCCGCCGCCGCGGGCGTGGAAGAGATGCCAGATGAACTTCCGCTTGTTGCGCGGATTCACTCCGGAGATCGCGATGCGGAAGCGTCGCGACCAGCCCGCCAGCACCCGGTCCGGACAGCTGCGGGCGAGGGCCTTGATCATGGCCTCCGCGATCTCCTGCGCGCAGTGGTTGGTCGACAGCGTCACCGGCGCGGGCGGCCGCGGCCACACCACCGTGCCCTCCTTCGCCTTCACGGTCACCGGTCGGAACGTGCCCTCGTTCTTCGGCGTGCGCGGATCGATCAGGTAGGCCAGCGCCATGTGCACCGCCGACATCGTGTTGGGCCACGCGGAGTTGACGAAGCCGGTCACCTGGGGGTGCGAGTCGCTCAGGTCCACCACGAGCGAATCGCCCTTCTTGGTCACGGTGGCGCGGATGTGGACATCGCGGAAGCCGTGGCCGTCGTCGTCGAGGATCGACTCGCCCTTGAAGACCCCGTCCTTCCACCCGCGGATGCACTCCCGGGCCTGCCGCTCGGCTCCATCCAGGATCTCGCCCACCGCCTCCAGCACGGTCGCGAGGCCATACTCGTCCACCAGCTTGAGCAGCCGGCGCTCTCCGATGCGGGCCGAGCCCATCATCGCCCGCAG
>DATFWA010000070.1:0-30033 GCA_035259825.1 Candidatus Methylomirabilota bacterium
CGTCATCGCCTTCTGCGGCGACGGCGGCGGCGCCGACATGGGCCTGGGGGCCATCTCGGCGACCCTCACCCACAAGGAGTACAACTCGCTGATCCTGCTCTACGACAACGAGTCGTACGCCAACACCGACATCCAGCTCTCGGGGTCGACGCCGTACGGGGCCAACACCACGTTCAGCCCGCCCGGCTCCGTGCACCGCATCATCCACACCCGCTGGAAGAAGAACACCGCGGGCATGCTGGCCGCCGGCCACCCGGAGTGCCGCTACGTGGCCACGGTGGACGCCTCCTACGCGGTCGAGATGATGAACAAGGTCCGCAAGGCCCTCACCAAGGGCGGACCGACCTTCATCCACTCGCTCGACCCGTGCCCGAAGGGCTGGGACTATGACCCCATGCTCTCGCACGAACTGGGCGAGCTGGCGGTGGAGACCGGCGTCTTCCCGCTCTACGAGGTCGAGGACGGGGTGGTTCGCCACTACGGCAAGTCCAAGGCAATCGTGGAGGGCCGCGCGCGCAAGCCGGTCCGGGAATATCTTCTCAAGCAGGGGCGCTTCGCCCACTTCACCGAGGAAGATCTGGAGTATTTCCAAGCCAAGGTGGATGAGATGTGGAACAAGTGGGAAGTCCCCGGCGTTATCCCATTCTGGAAGGAGCGCCCAGGCAAATAAACTGCAGCACCCGCAGCGATCGCAACGCCCCGACCACGAGGAGGGGATATGTATCGTCACTGGCGACGTATCGCGGCGCTGATCCCGGCCCTCGGGGCCGTGGCATTCCTGTGCTCACCGGCCGGGGCGGCCTGGGAGCCGACCAAACCCATCGAGTTCGTCATCCCCGCCGGCACCGGCGGGGGTGCGGACCAGATGGCGCGTCTCATCGCGGGGATCGTCGAGAAGCACAAGCTCTCCCCGCGGCCGATCATAGTGGTGAACAAATCGGGCGGAGCCGGCGCGGAGGGCTTCCTCCACGTGAAGGGCAAGAAGGGCGACGCCCACACCATGATCATCACGCTGTCGAACCTCTTCACGACCCCGCTGCACACCGGCGTGCCGTTCAGCTGGAAGGACCTGACCCCGATGGCCCGTATGGCCCTCGACGAGTTCATTCTGTGGGTCAACGCGGAGACGCCCTACAAGACGGCCAAGGAGTACATTGCCGCGGTCAAGGAGCGGTCGGGTGGGGACCGGATGAAGATGGGCGGGACCGGCTCGGCCCAGGAAGACCAGATCCTGACCATCCAGCTCGAGCAGGCGACCGGCGTCAAGTTCACCTACGTGCCGTTCAAGGGCGGCGGTGAGGTCTGCGTGAACCTGGTCGGCAAGCACGTGGACTCCACCGTGAACAACCCGATCGAGTGCGCGAGCCACTGGAAGGCAGGGCGGGTCCGCCCGCTCGCGGTGTTCGACACCGCGCGCATCTCGGTCACGGAGTGGAAAGACATTCCTACCGTGAAGGAGGCGGTCGGGGCGGACATCAGCTACCTGATGCTGCGGGGCATCTTCGGCCCGCCGGACATGCCCAAGGACGCGCTCGAGTGGTATCAGGCGATGCTCAAGAAGGTCTACGAGACTCCGGAGTTCAAGGATTACTTGAACCAGGGCGCGCTCAAGCCCGCCTGGGAGACCGGCCCCGAATTCGTGAAGTGGCTGGGTGGCGCTGAGCAGCTTCACCGAGAGTTGATGACCAAGGGCGGTCTGCTGAAGAACTAAGTACAACCACCGGTCCCGGACCCGGAGATGCGCACGGCCGACCTGACGACGGCGCTGATCCTGATCGCGGGGGGCGCCCTCGTCATCTGGGACTCCCTGCGCCTCGGAATCGGCTGGGGCTCCGACGGCCCGCAGAGCGGATTCTTCCCGTTCTGGCTCGCGGTGCTGCTCGTCGGCGCCTGCGCCGTCATTGCCTTGCAGGCGCATCGCCGGGCGAGCGACCGGCCCTTCGTCACCCGCCAGCAGCTCCGGCCCGTGCTGAGCACGCTGCTGCCGTCGGCGGCCTTCGTGGTGCTGACCCAGTTCATCGGGCTCTACGTGGCCACCATGCTCTTCATGGGCTTCTACATGCGGTGGATCGGCCGCTATGGCTGGGTGCTGGTGGTGGGGATCAGCGTGCTCTTCCCGATCGCGATCTTCGTGATCTTCGAGAAATGGTTCCTGGTGCCCATGCCCAAGGGGCCGCTCGAGGCCTGGCTGGGCTACTAGCATGGGCTGGGAGAACCTGCTCCTCGGCTTCCAGGTCGCCGCCCAGCCCGTGAACCTGGGGCTGGCCGTCCTCGGCATCACCCTCGGCACCATCATCGGCGTGCTGCCCGGCCTGGGTGGGGCCAACGGGGTGGCCATCCTGCTGCCGCTGACCTTCTCGATGAATCCGACCTCGGCCATCATCCTGCTCACCAGCCTCTACTGGGGCGCGTTGTTCGGAGGCGCGATCACCTCGATCCTGTTCAACATCCCGGGCGAGCCGTGGTCGGTGGCGACCACGTTCGATGGCTACCCGATGGCCCGTCAGGGGCAAGGCGGCGAGGCGCTCACCGCCGCGTTCACCTCGTCGTTCGTCGGCGCGTTGTTCTCGGTGGTGCTCATCACGCTGTTCGCCCCGCTCCTCGCCGAGATCGCGCTGAAGTTCGGGCCGCCGGAGTTCTTCGCGATCCAGCTGCTGACGTTTTCCTCGTTCATCGGGCTGGGTGGCGGCAACCCGCTGAAGTCGCTGGCGTCCATCCTCATCGGTTTCATCCTCGCCTCGGCGGGTCTCGACATCGTGACCGGCCAGCTCCGCCTGACCTTCGGCATCACCGAGCTGATGAAGGGCTTCGACTTCATCGTGGCGGTCATCGGCCTCTTCGGGGTCGGCGAGATCCTGCTCTCGGTGGAGGAGGGGCTGTCGTTCCGCGGGGTCACCGCCCGCATCAATCCACGGGTGGTCTGGCAGACGTGGAAGACGCTGCCGCGCTACTACCGCACGTTCATCCGCGGCGCCTTCATCGGCTTCTGGATGGGGTTCAAGCCCGGCGGCGCCACCCCCGCCTCCTTCATGAGCTATGCCTTCGCCAAGCGTTTCTCGCGGCATCCCGAGCGCTTCGGCAAGGGCGAGATCGAGGGCGTGGTCGCTCCCGAGACCGCGGCTCACGCCGCGGGCGGCGCCTCGCTGCTGCCGATGATCACGCTCGGCATCCCGGGAAGCCCCACCGCCGCGGTCATGCTGGGAGGCTTGATCATCTGGGGACTGCAGCCGGGGCCGATGCTGTTCCGCGAGAAGCCCGAGTTCGTCTGGGGCCTCATCGCCAGCATGTATACCGGCAATCTCATCGGCGTCGCGATGGTGCTGGCCTTTGTGCCGCTCTTCGCCGCGATCCTGCGTATCCCGTTTCCGATCCTCACCCCGCTCATCGTGGCGGTGTGCGCGGTGGGATCCTACGCGGTGCACGACAGCATGATCGACATCTGGTATATGCTGCTGTTCGGCGTGATCGGCTACGTGTTCAAGAAGCTCGACTACCCTCTGGCGCCCCTCGTGCTGGCCCTCGTCCTCGGCGACCTGGCCGAGAACGCCCTGCGGCAGAGCCTCATCATGTCCCAGGGATCCCTGCTCATCCTGTTCGAGCGGCCGATCTCCGGGGCGATCAGCGCGGTCGCGGTCTTCTTCTTCGCCCTGCCGCTGCTCCAGCCGTATCTGCGCCGCGCGCGCAAGCCCGAGGTCGCGGCGGTCGCCTCCCACGATGGCTGAGGATCGCATCCGGTCGGCGACGTGCTGCTGACCCTGGACGCGCCCGAGTTCTGGGCTCGTCTCGTCGAGATCAGTTTCCTCAACATGCTGCTGTCGGGCGACAACGCGGTGGTGATCGCGCTCGCGGTACGCGCGCTGCCCGGCCGTCAGCGTCTCCTCGGTCAGCTCGGCGGCACGCTTGGAGCTGTGCTGCTGCGGCTCGCCTTCGTGGGCATCGTCAGCATGCTGCTCCGGGTGCCGCTGCTGCGGCTGTGCGGCGGCCTGCTCCTGATCTGGATCGCCTTCAAGCTGGTCCGTCCGATCGACGAGGGCGTGGGCGGGACCCGGCATGGAACCTCGTTCTGGGAGTCCATCTGGATCATCGTGGTGGCCGACATCACCATGAGTCTCGACAACGTGCTCGCGGTGGCCGCGGCCGCCCACGGCGACATGCTGCTGGTGGGGCTGGGTATCGCCATGTCGGTGCCGATCGTGGTCTGGGGCAGCGGGCTCCTGGCCGGCCTCATGAATCGCTACCCGTGGATCATCTGGCTGGGAGGCGGCCTGCTGGGCTACGTGGCCGGGGACATGATCCTGGAGGATCCGCTGGTGATCGGCTGCCTCGCAGCGTGGGCCGCGTCTCTGGAGTATGCTGTGCCGGTGACGCTCGCGGCGGTGCTGACCGGCATCGGCTGGTGGCTGGCGCGACGCTCGTCGTAGAATCCTTTCTCGGAGAACTGACCCGGCATGGCGTTTCTGATGGATCCGGAATTTTGGGCGCGACTGGTGAGCATCGTCTTGATCGACCTCTCCCTGGCCGGGGACAACGCGCTGGTCATCGCGCTCGCGGTGCGCTCGCTGCCGGCGCGCGAGCAATGGCTGGGGCGGATGTGGGGCACCGCAGCCGCGGTGGCGCTGCGGCTGACCTTCATCGCGATCGTCAGCGTGCTCCTGACGATCCCGCTGCTCCGCCTCGCCGGCGGACTGCTGCTGCTCTGGATCGCGGTGAAGCTGGTGAAGCCGGGCGGACACGAGGAGGGTGAGGTGCGCCGCGGGACATCGCTCCGCGAGGCGATCTGGATCATCGTGGTGGCCGACGTCACCATGAGCCTCGACAACGTGCTCGCGGTGGCGGCCGCCGCCCACGGCGACCTGCTGCTGGTGGCGTTCGGCATCGCGCTGTCGCTGCCGATCGTGGTGTGGGGCAGCGGCTTCCTGGCGCGGCTCATGACGCATCAGCCATGGATCATCTGGATCGGCGGCGGGGTGCTCGGCTACGTGGCGGGAGAGATGATCACCGACGACCCGCTCGTCCGGACGTGGCTCGGTGACCACGCCGACCTCATCGACGATCCGCTCTCCGTGGCGCTGGCAATCGGGCTGACCGTGCTCGGCTGGTGGTTGGCCCGCAGCGCGTCGGGACCGCCGGCGGCGCGAGAGGGAGCGTAACTCGATGAGCGACACCGTCCGCGGCGGCGCAGCCGGCGGGCCGACTCAGGCCCGCATGGACCTGGAGCCGGTCAAGTCCACCCGGATCTACGAGGAGATCGTCCGGCAGGTCAAGCAGCTCATCGGCGAAGGGCGCCTGAAGTCGGGCGACCGGCTGCCGCCCGAGCGCGATCTCGCCGAGAAGTTCATGGTGAGCCGGACCTCCGTCCGCGAGGCTCTGCGCGCTCTGCAGAGCCGGGGTCTCATCGAGATCCGCGCGGGGGAGGGCGCGTTCGTCCGCGACGTCTCGGTCGAGACGCTGATCGAGCCCCTCGCCCTCGTGATACTGCCGCACCGTGAGGCGGTGGGTGAGCTATTCGAGGCGCGCCGCCTGCTCGAGCCCGCCATCGCGGCCCTCGCCGCCCGCCGGGCAACCCGCGAGGAGATCTCCGAGATGGAGCGGATCCTCGAGGATCAGGCCAAGGAGGTGGCGGCGGGTCGGACCGGCATGCTCCAGGACACCGCGCTCCACGCGGCCATCGCGAACAGCGCCCACAATCGCGCCATCACGCGGATCGTCAACGCCTTGATGGACCTGCTCACCCAGAGCCGGGAGGAATCGCTGCACACGCCCGGCCGCCCGACGCGGTCCCACGAGGACCATCGGCGCATCCTAGCCGCCGTGCAGCAGCGGGACGAGGTCGCGGCCCACCGGGCGATGCTGGATCACCTGATCGCGGTCGAGACGCTGGTGACCGGGACGAAGAGCGACGACCAGGACGCGGCCTCGGGCCGGAGACGCAAGCCCAGATCCTGAGCCGGCG
Organism: Candidatus Methylomirabilota bacterium; assembly: GCA_035259825.1. Lineage (GTDB taxonomy): Bacteria > Methylomirabilota > Methylomirabilia > Rokubacteriales > CSP1-6 > CAMLFJ01. The sequence continues at coordinate 5,954 of DATFWA010000070.1, forward strand.
AAGACGGCGCTGAGAAATACCGTGCAGGGGCTGATCGTAAGTGCCCGTTGCAGCAAGATTAAATCGTTGACATCCTTGCCGGAGCGCCCTACCATCACGTACTAACGCAGGCCCCGTACGGGCCTGTGTCTTTTTCTCTGCGACAGGCAGCGTCGCCAGGGGGTCCTTCGATGCCGCGGACGAGGAGTCGAAAGAGCACAGGCCGCGCATCCCGCTCGTCCGCCCGCGCGCCCAAATACGTCTACGCCTTCGCCAACGGCCGCGCAGACGGCTCGAGCGCCATGCGCGACCTGCTCGGCGGGAAGGGCTGCGAGCTTGCGGAGATGACGAAGATGGGCGTGCCCGTGCCGCCCGGCTTCACCATCAGCACCGAGGCCTGGGCGGCCTACAACGCGGCCGGCAAGAAGCACCCCGCCGGGCTCTGGGATCAGGTGATGGCTCACCTATCCCGTCTGCAGACCGCCGCTGGCAACCGCCTCGGGGATCCAGCCCGTCCGCTGCTGGTGTCGGTCCGCTCCGGGGCGCGCGTCTCGATGCCGGGGATGATGGACACGGTCCTGAACCTCGGTCTCAACGATCAGACCGTGCTCGGGCTGTCCCAGCGCACCCGGAACGAGCGGTTCGCCTGGGACTGCTACCGGCGCTTCATCACCTTGTTCGGCGACGTGGTCCTGTCCATCGACCGCCGCGCCTTCGACACGCTGCTCGACGCGGCAAAACAGCGCGCGGGAGCGAAGACCGACGCCGATCTGCCGTCCGATGCGCTCAAGAGTCTGGTCGCCGAGTTCAAGGATGTCGTCCAGCAGAAGGCGGGGCGCGCCTTCCCGCAGGATCCGCTGGAGCAGCTGCGGCTGGCCATCAACGCGGTCTTCGACTCGTGGTGGGCCAAGAAGGCGGCGGACTACCGGCGCATCCACCGGTTGCCCGACGACTGGGGCACCGCGGTGACCGTGATGGCGATGGTCTTCGGCAACCTCGGGCCGACCTCGGGCACCGGGGTGTGCTTCTCGCGCGATCCGTCGAGCGGCGAGCGCCGCTTCTTCGGCGAGTTCCTGGTCAACGCCCAGGGCGAGGACGTGGTGGCCGGCATCCGCACCCCCGAGCCGCTCGACGCGCTCAAGACGCGCATGCCCGCGGTGTATCGCAAGCTCACCGCGATCAAGGACAAGCTCGAGGCGCACTACCGCGACATGCAGGACATCGAGTTCACCGTGCAGGAGGGCCGGCTCTACATCCTCCAGACCCGCTCGGGCAAGCGCACCGCGGCGGCGGCGGTTCGCATCGCGGTGGACATGTCCACCAAGGAGAAGCGCATCGACCGCGACACCGCACTGCTGCGGGTGGAGCCAGCGTCGCTGCACCAGCTCCTGGTCAAGACCGTCGATCCGCGGGCCAAGTACACCGCGATTGCGAGCGGGCTGCCGGCCACGCCGGCGGCCGCGGTCGGCAAGGTCGTCTTCGATCCGGAGAAGGCGGTGGAGATGGCGTTGCGCGAGGAGAAGGTCATCCTCGTGCGGACCGAGACCTCGCCGGAGGACGTGGCGGGCATGCACGCCGCCCAGGGCGTGCTGACGTCGCGCGGAGGCCTCACCTCGCACGCCGCGGTGGTCGCCCGAGGCTGGGGCAAGTGCTGCGTGGTCGGCGCGGGCGACGTGGTGGTAGAGGAGGAGAACCATCTCTTCCGCGCCGGGCGCGCGGTGGTCCGCGAGGGTCAGGTCATCACGCTCAACGGCGCCACCGGCGAGGTCATCGTCGGAGCCCAGCCGCTGGTGGATCCGACGTTCTCGGACGAATTCAGCACGCTGCTCGGCTGGGCCCGAGACCGCGCGACCACGAGGGTGCGGGCCAACGCCGACACGCCCGTGGACGCGGCCAAGGCCCGAGAGTTCGGCGCCGAGGGCATCGGGCTCGTGCGCACCGAGCACATGTTCTTCGGGGACGAGCGCATCCCGATCGTGCGCGAGATGATCATGGCCGGTGACGCGCAGGCACGGAAGAAGGCGGTGGACCGGCTGCTGCCCTTCCAGCGCGAGGACTTCATCGGGATCTTCCGGGCCATGGCCCCGCACCCGGTGACGATCAGGCTCCTGGATCCGCCGCTTCACGAGTTCCTCCCCAAGTACAAGGAGGTGCTCGAGGAGTACACGCGGTTGGACGCCCGGGGCTTCAACCCGGAGCGGCACGCCGAGCTCGGCGCGCTGAAGTTGCGCCTGGAGGCGCTGCTCGAAGCGAACCCCATGCTCGGCCACCGGGGCTGCCGCCTCGGCATCACGTTCCCCGAGATCTACGACATGCAGGTGCGGGCGATCATGGAGGCGGCCTGCCAGGTGGTGGGGGAGGGGCTGCGGGTGGAGCCGGAGATCATGATTCCGCTGACCGGCACCGTCGCGGAGATGAAGCTGACGCGCGAGATGACGGACCGGGTTGCGCGACAGGTCATCTCGGAGACCGGCAAGAGCGTCCGGTACTCGGTCGGCACCATGATCGAGGTCCCGCGGGCCGCGCTGGTCGCCGACCGGATCGCGGAGCACGCCGAGTTCTTCTCGTTCGGCACCAACGATCTGACCCAGATGACGTACGGCTACAGCCGGGACGATATCGGTAAGTTCCTGCCGTTCTACCTGGAGAAGAAGCTGCTGCCCCACGATCCGTTCGCGGTGCTGGACCAGCGAGGGGTGGGGGAGCTGGTGCGTATCGGCATCGAGCGGGGCCGCCACACCGTGGCCGATCTGAAGGTCGGCATCTGCGGCGAGCACGGCGGTGAGCCCTCGTCGGTGGAGTTCTGCCACCGCGTCGGCATGACCTACGTCTCCTGCTCGCCCTACATGGTGCCGGTCGCGTGGCTCGCCGCGGCCCAGGCGGAGATCAAGAACCCGAGAAGAGCGGTGACGACCGGAAAAAGGAGAGCGAAGCGGTGAAGCTTTCAGGCGCTCAGATCGTGCTCGAGTGCATCAAGCGAGAGGGTGTGGATCTCATCTTCGGTCTGCCGGGCGGCGCGGTCCTGCCGATCTACGACGCCCTGTACGACTTCGAAGGGCTGCGCCACGTCCTGGTACGCCAGGAAGCCGCGGCCGGGCACGCCGCGGAAGGCTACGCGCGGACGTCCGGCAAGGTGGGAGTCTGCCTCGTCACCTCCGGGCCGGCCGCGACCAACCTGGTGACCGCCCTGCAGGACGCGCTGATGGATTCGATTCCGATCGTGGCCTTCACCGGTCAGGTGCCGACGCACCTCATCGGCAACGACGCCTTCCAGGAGGCCGACAACGTCGGCATCACCCGCTCGGCCACCAAGCACAACTTCCTGGTGAAGGACGGCAAGGACCTGGCGCCGATCATCAAGGAGGCGTTCTACTTGGCCTCGACCGGACGCCCGGGGCCGGTCCACGTGGACCTGCCCAAGGACATCCTGGTGAAGGAGTGGGCCTTCGAGTACCCGGAGCGCGTGCATCTGCGCTCCTACAACCCGACCTACGATGGACACCCGGGGCAGATCAAGAAGGCGGCCCGCTCGATGGTGCGGGCCAAGCGGCCGGTGCTCTACGTGGGCGGCGGAGCGATCTCCTCGGACGCCGCGCCCGAGCTGCGCGAGCTGGCCGCGCTGACCGAGATTCCGGTCACCCAGACCCTGATGGGCCTGGGCACGTTCCCGATGGCGGATCCGCTCTCGCTGGACATGCTCGGCATGCACGGCACGTACTACGCGAACATGGCGGTGCACCACTCGGACTGCCTGGTCGCGGTAGGCGCGCGCTTCGACGACCGGGTCACCGGGCGGGTGGACGCGTTCTCACCCAACGCCGAGATCATCCACATCGACATCGACCCGTCCTCCATCTCCAAGAACATCAAGGTCGACATCCCGATCGTGGGTGACTGCAAGCGCGTGCTGCGGCGGCTGATCGAGGCGGTGCGCGAGGAGCTGAAGGACGTGCCCCCCGCGGTGGCCGAGGGCCGCCGCCAGTGGCTGGCCCAGATCGCGGAGTGGAAGCGCGACTTCCCGCTGCGCTACGATTGGGACGACGACGTCATCAAGCCCCAGTACGTGATCCAGGAGCTTTCGAACCTCACGCAGGGCGAAGCCCACGTGGTCACCGGGGTGGGCCAGCACCAGATGTGGGCCGCCCAGTACTATCGCTTCAAGCACCCGCGGCGCTGGTGCACCTCGGGCGGTCTCGGCACGATGGGCTACGGGCTGCCCACCGCGATGGGAGTGCAGGCCGCGCATCCCGGCAAGCTGGTGGTGAACATCGACGGCGACGGCTCGTTCGCGATGAACAGCCAGGAGCTGGCGACCTGCTTCACCGAGAACCTCCCGGTGAAGACCATCATTATCAACAACAGCGGGCACGGCATGGTGCGGCAGTGGCAGCGCATCATCTACAAGGAGCGGTTCTTCGCCATCGACCTGCCGGGGATCCCGGACTGGGTCAAGCTTGCGGAGGCCTACGGCTGCGTGGGGATCCGCGTCACCAAGCCGAGCGAGGTGGTGCCCGCGCTGGAGAAGATGCTGAGCACGCCCGCCCCGGTGGTCATGGACGTGTGCGTGGACAAGGACGAGTGCGTGTTCCCGATGGTGCCGGCCGGCGGCGCCAACAAGGACATGATCCTGGCCCCGCCCACGCGAGAGGTGAAGGAAAAAGCCGCCAAGTCGCAAACAGGATTTTAGCGCCGTGGCTCGAAAGCGCCCAAACGAGCGTCCGCGGCTGGGGGAGTGCGGGGGCCATTTCCGGGCCCCCGCATTAGAAAGAGGGGCGGGTCCGAGCGTCCGCCCCAGCGGGACGCCAGGCGCGAATACAGATCGGGCTTAAGCTGGCCGGAAAGGACGGGTTGGAGTGGCTGAGGCAGCGAATATCGAAAAGCACACGATCGCAGTGCTCGTGGAGAACAAGTTCGGTGTCCTCTCGCGCGTGGCCGGGCTGTTCTCCGCGCGCGGGTACAACATCGAGAGCCTCTCGGTGGGGGAGACCCTCGACCCCTCCGTCTCCCGCATGACCCTCGTGGTGCGGGGCGACGCCTTCATCATCGAGCAGGTCATCAAGCAGCTGCACAAGCTGATCGACGTCATCAAGGTCACCGATCTCAGCGAGGAGAATCACGTCGAGCGCGAGATGCTCCTGCTGAAGGTCAACGCGGAGCCGGCCAACCGGGCGGAGATCCTTCGCCTCGGCGACATCTTCCGAGCCAAGGTGGTGGACGTGACGCCCACGACGTACACGCTGGAGGTCACCGGCGAGGAGTCGAAGATCGAGGGCATCATCGAGCTGCTGCGGCCGTTCGGCATCCAGGAGATCGTCCGCACCGGGAAGGTCGCCATCGCCCGCGGGCCCAAGACCCGCCTGCGCAAGCTCGAGGAGCGGCTGGGCAAGCCGCGGGAGGCGCGGCCGGCCAACGAGGACCCCCGAGTAGTCGGATTCGCGGACTGATTCTCCGTCACTGATCTCAACGCGAGCCAAGAAAGGCGAGAGGACCATGCCGGCCAAGATCTTCTACGACCAGGACGCAGACCTCGGTCTGCTGCGCGGCAAGACCGTCGCCATCATCGGCTATGGCAGCCAGGGCCACGCCCACGCGCTCAACCTCAAGGACTCCGGCCAGAACGTGGTGGTCGGGCTCTACAAGGGCTCCAAGAGCTGGACGCGCGCCGAGAAGGACGGCCTCAAGGTGACCACCGTCAACGACGCGGCGGCCGCCGGCGACATCGTGATGATCCTGCTGCCGGATCAGACCCAGCGCCAGGTGTTCGAGGAGTCGATCAAGGGCGTGCTGACCAAGGGCAAGATGCTGATGTTTGCCCACGGCTTCAACATCCACTTCAACCAAGTGGTGCCGCCCGCGGACGTGGACGTCTCGATGATCGCCCCCAAGGCTCCCGGCCACGTGATGCGCGACCTCTTCACCCAGGGTCCGGGGGTTCCGGGATTGGTGGCGGTCTACCAGGACGTGTCCGGCAAGGCGCGTGACGTCGCGCTTGCCTACGGCAAGGGCGTCGGCTGCACCCGGGCAGGCGTCATCGAGACCACCTTCAAGGAGGAGACCGAGACCGACCTGTTCGGCGAGCAGACGACGCTGTGCGGCGGCGTCTCGCACCTCATCAAGGCGGCCTACGAGACCCTCGTGGAAGCGGGGTACCAGCCCGAGGTCGCGTACTTCGAGTGCATGCACGAGATGAAGCTGATCGTCGATCTCTTCTACCAGGGTGGCCTCGCCTACATGCGCTACTCGGTCTCGGACACCGCCGAGTACGGCGACTACACGCGCGGCCCGCGTATCATCGACGACCGCGCGAAGGCGGAGATGAAGAAGATCCTCGCCGAGATCCAGTCCGGCCAGTTCGCTCGCGAGTGGGTCCTCGAGAACCAGGCCCACCGCGCCGGCTTCCTGGCCATGCGCAAGCGCGACGCGGATCATCCCATCGAGGAAGTGGGGGGACGCCTCCGCAAGATGATGGCCTGGATCAAGCCGCCCCGGGAGTGATCCCGCCGGCTCCGCGGAGTCGCGATTGCGGATCCCGGTAGCCTCCGAGGGCTGGCCCTTCATCCTGCCGCTCGCGATGGCGGCGTGTATCATGGGCTGGATGGGCTGGTGGGCGGCCGCCGCGGTCTTCGGGGTGGCCGCCCTGGCCTGTCTGGGGTTCTTCCGCGATCCGGAGCGCACCCCGCCCGACGTGCCGGGAGCCGTGCTGGCGCCCGCCGACGGCCGGGTGGTGGCGGTGGTCGAGGCCACGGATCCCTGGGTGGGCCAGGCGGTGCGCGTCTCGATCTTCCTGTCGCCTCTCGACGTGCACGTCAACCGCTCGCCGATCGCGGGCCTGGTTAAGAACGTGGAGTACGCGCCCGGCCGCTTCGTGGCCGCGTACCGGCCGGAAGCGTCGGAGGAGAACGAGCGGTGCACCGTGAGCCTCGAGGGCGGGACCGCCCGGGTCGCGGTGAAGCAGATCGCGGGAGTGGTGGCGCGACGGATCGTGTGCCGGGTCCAGCCCGGCGATCCGCTGAGGGCCGGAGAGCGGTTCGGACTGATCCGGTTCGGCTCGCGCACCGATCTGATCGTGCCGCGGGGCACGACGGTGAAGGTGGCGGTCGGAGATCGGGTCCGCGGAGGAGAGTCCGTGATGGGGGTGCTCAGATGAGACGCCGATATGGGAACGACCCTGCCGGCCGCGGCCCGCGGCGGCGGAAGTGGCACGAGCTGCGCGAACAGCCGCGCCGCGGCATCTTCCTGCTGCCGAGCCTGCTGACCACCGGCAATCTCTTCTGCGGGTTCCTCGCCCTGGTCCTGGCCTCCCAGTCGCGATTCGTCGAGGCGGCGGTCTCGCTGTTCGTGGCCATGGTGATGGACATGCTGGACGGCAAGGTGGCGCGTCTCACCAACACCACCAGCCAGTTCGGTGTGGAGTTCGACTCGCTCGCCGACGTGGTCTCGTTCGGCGTCGCGCCCGCGTTCATGTTGTACTCCTTCGCGCTGGCCCCGCTCGGCCGCGCCGCGTGGCTCGGGGCCTTCCTGTTCGCGATCTGCGGCGCCCTCCGTCTGGCTCGCTTCAACGTCTACTCGGGGGTGACCGACCGCCGCTACTTCGTCGGGCTGCCGATCCCGGCGGCCGCCGGCATCGTGGCCTCGGTGGTACTGCTGCTGGGTGACGACGAGATCCCGCGCTGGCTCGGCGCGGCGATCGCGGCCGGCACCTACGTCGTCTCGATCCTGATGGTGACGACGTTCCGGTACTACTCCTTCAAGGAGATCGATTTCGCCCGCCGGCGGCCCGCGAGCGTCTTGGTGCTGGTGGTGCTGGGCGTCCTGATCGTGGCCACGCACCCGCAGTGGTTCCTGTTCCTGCTCTTCTCCGCGTACGTGCTGAGCGGCCCGACGCGGCCCCTGTGGGCGCGGCGCCACGATGTGCTGGGCCTCGCCACCGATCGCGAGGCCGGCGAAGGTCACGAGCGCGAGTGGAGAGCCTGAGGAGACATCATGGCCACGTACAAGATCGCGGTCCTGCCGGGCGACGGGATCGGGCAAGAGGTGACTCCCGAGGCACAGAAGGTCCTGCGGGTCGTCGCGAAGGCCACCGGCATCGGCGTCGAGTTCGAGACCGCGCTGATCGGCGGCTCGGCCATCGACGCCACCGGCCACCCGTTGCCGCCGGCCACGCTCAGCCTGTGCCAGAGCGCGCAGGCGATCCTGTTCGGCTCGGTCGGCGGGCCCAAGTGGGACGGGCTCCCGCAAGAGCAGCGGCCGGAGCGCGGACTGCTCGGCATTCGCAAGGAGCTGGACCTCTTCGCCAACCTGCGGCCGGCCACGTGCTTCCCGATGCTCGTAGACGCCTCGCCGCTCAAGCGCTCGGTGGTCGAGGGCACCGACCTCATGGTGATTCGCGAGCTCACCGGTGGTCTCTACTTCGGCGAGCCGCGCGGCCGCGAGGACTTCGCGGACGGCGGGGCCCGGGCGGTGAACACGATGGCCTACACCACTCGTGAGATCGAGCGGGTGGCGCGCGCGGCGTTCGACGTGGCCATGAAACGCAAGAAGCGCCTCGCCTCGGTGGACAAGGCCAACGTACTGGTCGTCTCGCAGCTCTGGCGTGAGGTGGTGACGCGGGTCGCGACGGACTATCCGCAGGTGTCGCTCGAGCACGTGCTCGTCGACAACTGCGCGATGGCGCTCGTCCACAAGCCCACCCACTTCGACACCATCGTGACCGAGAACACGTTCGGCGACATCCTGTCCGACGAGGCCGCCATCCTGGCCGGCTCGATGGGGATGCTGCCCTCCGCGAGCCTCGGCGGCACGGGTGGGCGCATGGGGCTGTACGAGCCGGTCCACGGCACCGCGCCGGACATCGCCGGGCAGGGAGTGGCCAATCCGATCGCGGCCATCCTGTCGGCCTCCATGCTGCTGCGCTACTCGCTCGAGCGCGGAGCCGACGCCGACCGGGTGGACGCCGCGGTGCTGGCCGTGCTGCAGCAGGGCCACCGGACTCGCGACATCCATTCGGCGGGCACCAAGCTCGTCGGAACGGTGGAGATGGGCGACCTGATCGCACGACAGGTCGAGAAGTCATACTGATCGAACAGATACACGGGGGAAACTGAGAGATGGCATCAGGGCTGGTTGTGGCGGTGGTAGGGGTCACCGGGGCAGTCGGGCAGACCACGCTGAAGCTCCTGGAGGAGCGCAAGTTCCCGGTGCGCGAGCTCCGCGCTTTCGCGTCCGCCCGGTCGGTGGGGAAGACGGTCACCTTCAAGGGCGAGTCGCTGCGCGTCGAGGCGGTCGGCCCCGACTCGTTCAAGGGCGTGGAGCTGGCGCTCTTCTCCGCCGGATCCTCCCAGTCGAAGGAGTTCGCGCCCCACGCGGTGCGGGCGGGCGCGGTCGTGATCGACAAGTCGAACGCCTTCCGCATGGACCCCCAGGTGCCCCTGGTCGTGCCGGAGATCAATCCCCACGCGGTGGGCGGTCATCGCGGCATCCTCGCGTGTCCGAACTGCACGACCATCGTCACCGTGATGCCGTTGAAGCCGCTGCACGACGCGGGGGGTCTGCGCCGGGTGGTAGCGACCAGCTACCAGGCGGTCTCGGGCGCGGGAGTCAACGGAGTGGAGGAGCTGCGGAGCCAGACGCTGGCCTGGGCCCGCGGCGAGGCGATCACACCGCGATACTTCCACCACCAGATCGCGTTCAATGTCATCCCACACATCGACAAGTTCGGCGACAACGGCTACACCGGCGAGGAGATGAAGCTGGTCAACGAGGTGCGGAAGATCCTCGAGCTGCCGGATCTGCCCGTCTCTCCCACCACCGTGCGGGTGCCCGTCTTCACCGCGCACTCGGTCGCGGTCAATGCGGAGACCGAGGTGCGGCTTGGCCGGGAGCGCGCGCGTGAGGTGCTCGCCGGCTTCCCAGGACTCAAGCTCTGGGACGAGCCCGCCGACAACCGCTACCCGATGCCGGTCCTGGTCGAGGGGCAGGACGACTGTTACGTCGGACGGATCCGTGAGGACCTGTCCGTGCCCAACGCGCTGAACTTCTGGGTCGTCGGCGATCAGCTCCGCAAGGGCGCCGCACTCAACGGCATCCAGATCGCCGAGCTGCTGATCCGCTGATCGCCTGATGGGCGAGCCCGGGCGCGTCGTCCGGCTCACGCTCGCCTACGAGGGCACGGATCTCCACGGCTGGCAGATCCAGCCGGAGCGCGTCACCGTCCAGGGACTCGTGATGGCCGCGGCCGCGCGGGTGCTGGGGGAGCCCGTCAAAGTCATCGGAGCGAGCCGCACCGACGCGGGGGTGCATGCGCTCCGGCAGGTGGCCAGCCTCTCCACGTCGTCCGTCATGGCGCCGGCGGCACTGCAGCGGGCGCTCAATGCATTGCTGCCGCCGGCGGTGCGCGTGGTCGACGCGAGCGAGGCGCCCGTGGGGTTCGACGCCCGGCGCTGGGCGCGCGGCAAGCGCTACGCCTACCTGATCGATCGCGGCGCCCCGGCCGATCCGTTCCTGCGGCGCTACGCCTGGCACGTCCAGTTTCCCCTCGACGCGGAGGCGATGGCGAGGTCCGCCCGCGCCGTCCGGGGCAAGCATGACTTCTCCGCCTTCTGCGCGGCGGCGGGCCGCGACCGGACGCCGGTCTGCACGATCCGATCGGTCCGCGTGGTGGCGCGGCGCCGGCTGCTCGCGGTTTGCATCACGGGCGACAGCTTCCTGCACCACATGGTCCGCAACATCGTGGGCAGCCTGGTCGAGATCGGCCGCGGCGCGCAGGATCCCGGCTGGATCGCGGAACTGCTGCACGGGCGCGACCGCACCCGCGCCGGCCCCACCGCGCCCGCCCATGGCCTCGTGCTCATCCGCGTGCTCTACGGTCCCGAGTCAGAGGCCGCCCGTGACTGACGACGCGCCCGTGGATCCGCCGACCGGGAAGGGGTTCAAGGCCCGCAAGCGCGAGGACCACGCGCTAGTCCTCATCCGGGAGCTCCTGGCCAGTCTCGACGACCTGCCGAAGGCCCGACGCATCATGCAGGAGCTTGGCCGCTACTACGACCCGGTTCTGGGAGGGGCGATCGTCGAGGTCGGGCACCAGCGGCAGATCGTGCAGGCCGTCGAGGCCGGACGGATCGCCGAGGCCGAGGCCCTGATCCGGGCTCGCTACGACCTATACGTCAAGGACCGGGCCCATCTGGGCCGCGGTGAGAGTGCCTGACGGGTTCCGCTTCGACCGAATGTCGGGGCGGCACCCTCACAAGTAATCGCTTGACTCTGGTCTGACCAGTGCCTAAAATCGCCGCAAGTTACGGGCGATGAAAGCGAAAGCCCGATTCCTGGTGCGTCCGACCAGACCCCTGACACTGATTCCTAGACCCGGCTCAAGACAACACAGAGAGGTGTCGCCATGAGCTTATCTAGACGCGACTTCCTGAAGTACGCGGGCACGACCGGCGCCGGCGTTGCGGTCGGGGCCTCCACGCTGGACCTCACCCCGGTGGAGGCGGCCGCCACCGGTCTCAAGATCAAGGAAGCCAAGGTCCACCCGGGCGTGTGTCCGTACTGCGCAGTGGGCTGTATCCAGCTCGTGTACTCCAAGGGTGACAAGATCATCGACATCGAGGGGCACCCTGACACCCCGCACACGCTGGGCCGCCTCTGCCCCAAGGGCGCGGCCACCATCCAGCTCTCCAACAACACCCTGCGGCCGATCAAGGCGATGTACCGCGCGCCCGGGTCGGACAAGTGGGAGGAGAAGCCGCTGGACTGGATGTACGACCAGATCGCCAAGCGCTACCACGACACCCGCGAGAAGCACTTCATCGAGCGGGAGAAGACCAAAGACGGCCAGGAGATCGTGGTCAACCGCCTGGACGCCATCGCCTCGCTCGGCTCGGCCTGCATCGACAACGAGGAGTGCTACCTCCTCAGCAAGCTCAACCGAACGCTCGGGATCGTCTACCACGAGCATCAGGCCCGAGTCTGACACTCCGCCACGGTCCCAGCTTTGGGGACCACGTTCGGGCGGGGCGCGATGACGACGAACCTGATCGACATCCAGAACTCGGATGTCATCATGGCCACCAGCAACTTCGCGGAAAATCACCCCGTCGGCTTCCAGTGGGTGATGAAGGCCAAGGAGCGGGGGGCCAAGTTCATCCACGTCGACCCGCGCTTCACGCGCACCAGCGCGGTGGCCGACATCCACGTGCCGCTGCGGTCGGGCACCAACATTGCCTTCTTCGGCGGACTCATCTCCTACGCCATCGCCAACAACCTCTACTTCAAGGACTATGTCGTCCACTACACCAACGCCTCGTTCCTGATCGACCCGGCGTTCAAGACCGCGACCGACGGAGGCGGCCTCTTCACCGGACTCGAGCAGACCGGGAAGGGAGGAGTCGATCCGCATCAGGCGGAGACCTACAAGCGTGATACCTGGAAGTACCAGCTGGACGGTGAGGGCAATCCCAAGCGGGATCTGACCCTCCGCGATCCCAACTGCGTCTTCCAGCTGATGAAGCGGCACTACAGCCGCTACACGCCCGAGATGGTGGAGCGCGTGTGCGGCATCCCCAAGGAGAAGTTCGTCCAGGTCGCCAAGCTCTACTGTGAGAACAGCGGCCGGGAGAAGACGGGCACCATCACCTACGCGCTGAACCTGACCCAGCACACCAACGGCGTCCAGAACATCCGCGCGCTCTGCATGCTCCAGATCCTGCTCGGCAACATCGGGCGCCCGGGCGGTGGAGTCGTGGCCCTTCGTGGTCACGCCAACGTGCAGGGGGCGACGGACCTCGAGTTGCTCTACCACGAGCTCCCGGGCTACCTGCCGATGCCGCTGCGGGATCTCCACCCGGATCTCAACACGTACCTCGAGAAGGTCACCCCCAAGGGTGGCTTCTGGGTGAACCTCCCGAAGTTCATGATCAGCCTCCTGAAGGCCTTCTACGGCGACGCCGCCACCGCCGAGAACGAATACGGCTACCAGTGGCTGCCCAAGCGGGCCTCCGCCGACGCCTACAGCCACCAGCACATCTTCGTCGACATGTACAAGGGCGCGATCAGGGGCTTCCTCGCCGACGGGCAGAACCCGGCGGTGGGCGGTCCCAACGCCAAGCTCGCGCGCGCCGCCCTCGGCAAGCTCGACTGGCTGGTGGTCAAGGACATCTTCGTCACCGAGACCGCCGAGTTCTGGAAGGCGCCCGGCGCCAGCGCCAAGGACATCAAGACCGAGGTGTTCTTCCTGCCCGCCGCCCCCGCCGCCGAGAAGGACGGCTCGCTGACCAACACCATGCGGCTCATCCAGTGGCACGAGCGCGCGGTGAAGCCGCCGGGCGACGTGACCTCCGACGCCGAGTTCTTCGTGAGCCTCGCCAAGCGGCTGCAGAAGCTGTACGCCGGCTCGAAGAAGGACCGGGACAAGGGCTTCCTCGCCGCCAGCTTCGAGTACGGCGACGATCCGAAGGAGCCCAACATGGAGCTCGTCCTGAAGGAGGTCAACGGGTTCGCGACCCAGGACATCACCGACAAGGACGGCAAGGTCGTCTACAAGAAGGGCCAGGCGCTCAACACGTTCGCCCACATGACCGACGACGGCAAGACCGCGGGCGGCTGCTGGATCTACACCGGCGTCACCGTGGAAGGCCCCGACGGCAAGCTGATCAACAAGTCCAACCTGCGCAAGCCCGCCGATGACAAGGACTACCTGGCCCACGGCTGGGGATTCGCCTGGCCGGCCAACCGACGCATCCTCTACAACCGCGCCTCCGCGGACCTCAACGGCAAGCCGTGGAGCGAGCGGAAGAAGCTCATCTGGTGGGATCCGGCCGCTCCGGGTCAGGAGCCGGACAAGAAGGGCAAGTGGGTCGGGCTGGACGTCCCGGACTTCAACGCGTTCCTCGCCCCCGACGCCAAGAACGGCGACAAGCCGTTCATCATGCGAGCGGACCTGGTCGGCGCCTTCTTCGGCCCGCTCAACGACGGGCCCTTCCCGGAGCACTACGAGCCGGTGGAGTCGCCCACCAAGAACCTCCTCTCCAAGCAGCAGATGAACCCGGTGGCCAAGGTCTGGCAGGTGCCAGACCAGAGGAACGACCTGGCTCCGGTGGCCTCGTCGGATTACCCGTACGTGGTCACCACGTACCGGCTGACCGAGCACCACCTCTCGGGGGTGATGTCGCGCTACCTGCCCATGCTCGCCGAGCTGTTCCACTCGCACTTCGCGGAGATCAGCCACGAGCTGGCCGCGGAGCTCAAGATCGCCAACGGTGAGCGCATCACGGTCACGACTCCACGGGGGAAGATCCACACCACCGCGATGGTCACCAACCGGCTCAAGCCGTTCATGATCGACGGCAAGAAGACCCACCAGATCGGCATCCCGTGGCACTGGGGCTACAACGGCATCTCCAAGGGCGACATCACCAACGATCTCTCCTCGACGGTGGGAGACCCCACGGTCTACATCCAGGAGACCAAGGCCTTCCTCTGTAACGTGAAGAAGGGGGAGGTGTAGCCATGGCCCGCACCCTCGCGATGTTCACCGACACGTCGCTCTGCATCGGCTGTCGGGCCTGTCAGGTCGCGTGCAAGCAGTGGAACGAGCTGCCGATGGAAGAGCCGCTCTGGACCGGCTCGTACCAGAACCAGGCCCACTTCACCGACAAGACGTATCGCCTGGTGCGCTTCATCGAGCAGCCGAAGGCCAACGGCGAGCTGCAGTGGCTGCTGATGTCCGATGTCTGCAAGCACTGCGCCCAGGCCGGCTGCCTCGACGCGTGTCCGACCGGGGCGATCTACCGCACCGAATACGGCACCGTCAACATCAACCAGGACGTGTGCAACGGCTGCCGATACTGCGTCTCCTCGTGCCCGTTCGGCGTGGTGGCGTTCAACCACGACACCGGGCGCGCCAACAAGTGCACCTTCTGCAACGACCGCATCCACAACGGGCTCGGGCCGGCGTGCGCCAAGACCTGCCCGACCGAGTCCATCCAGTTCGGCTTCCGCGACGAGCTGGCCGCGAAGGCCGACAAGCGCGTGGCCAAGCTGCGGGAGATGGGCTACCAGAACGCCCAGCTCTACGGCGCCGACTCGAACGGTCCGCTCGGCGGGCTGAACGCCTTCTTCCTGCTGCTCGACAAGCCGTCGACCTACAATCTGCCCGAGAAGCCGCTGCTGCCGCAGCGCAACGTGCTGGTGGATTCGGTGCTGTCGATCGGCGCCGCGCTGCTGGTCGGGGTCACCGCGGTGGTGGCCTTCCGCGAGCGGGGCGGGAAGGCGGACCACGATGCTTAGGACCCCCGAATGGCATCTCCTGATCGTCTGGTACTTCTTCCTGGGCGGCATCGCGGGCGGCGCCTACTTCACCGCGGCGATCGCCGACAACTTCGGTAGCTCGCGCGACCGGAGCGTGGTCCGCACCGGCTACATCCTTGCCCTGCTGATGATCGGCATCTGCGGCATGCTGCTGATCCTCGACCTCGGCACGCCCAGCCGCTTCCTGAACATGCTGGGCAGCTTCAAGTTCTGGGACCCGATGTCGATCGGAGCCTGGATGCTGGGCGTGTTCGGGCTCTTCGCGTTCGTGTCCTCGGCGCTGTCGCTGTCGCCCGACGAGAGCCGGGCCGCCCTGCGCCGCAAGCTCAGCCTGATCGGGACCATTTTCGGCTTCTTCCTGGCCTCGTACACCGGTGTACTCCTCAGCGCGACCGCGCTGCCGTTCTGGCGTGACGCGCGGCTCATGGGCGCGCTGTTCCTCGCGTCGGGCGCCTCGACCGGCATGGCCGCCATCTCGCTCCTGCTGTTCCTGAGCGGGGACGCTGCCGGAGAGGGCTTCAAGAAGGTCAAGCGGGCGGACCGATTCGCTATGATCTTCGAGATGGTGGTGCTGGCCCTGTTCCTGGTCCTGCTGGGCTCGGCCGCCGCGCCGCTCACCTCCGGCCATCTGGCGCCGCTCTTCTGGGGCGGTTTGGTCACGGTGGGCCTGGTGATCCCGCTGGCGATCGATCTGATGGGCGGCTGGCGGGTCCCGGCGATCGTGCCCGCGGTGCTGGTGCTGATCGGCGGCTTCATCCTGCGCTATGTGGTCGTGATGACGCACGCCTGAGCCGGCCTCGGCCGGTTGCCTAGCAGTCGTGGGACAAGGGGCCCCGCGCGGGGCCCCTTCCTTTATACTGAAGCGGCAGCCACCGGACATGCGGACCTACTTCCACGTCAAGGGCGGCCGGCTCGACGAGGTCAAGGGCGAGGTCGTCCGCGAGCAGCCGCTGACCGTCTACGTCAACGAGGAGCGATTCCTCACGCTGCTCTGCTCGCCGTTCCAGCTGGAAGCGCTGGTGGTGGGCTATCTCTGGATGGAGAAGGTGATCGACGATCTGGCCGAGATCAGCCGGCTCGACATCTCGGAGGTCGATGGCCGTGCCGACGTGACGCTGACCCATCCGGTGGTCCTGCCCACCGAGCGCATCCTCACTTCGGGCTGCGGTGGCGGCATCACCTTCCGCATCGATCCGCGTCTCTTCCCACGCCTGCAGTCCACGCTGCGGGTGAGCGCCCCGCAGCTCGCCGCCCGCCTGAAGGAGCTGTTCGCCCAGGCGCACCACTACCAGGCCTCGCGGGGGATCCACGGCGCGGCCCTCGCAGACCACGACCGGCTGCTGGTGATGGCGGAGGACGTGGGCCGGCACAACGCGGTGGACAAGGTGAAGGGCGAGGCGATGCTGAAGGGGATCCCGACGGTGGACCGGGTGCTGCTATCGACGGGACGAGTCTCCTCGGAGATGCTGCTCAAGGCCGCCCGCATGGGGGTGCCGGTGGTTGCCTCGCGGACCTCGCCTACCGAGATGGCGGTCGGGCTCGCCGAGCAGCTCGGCATCACCGTGATCGGCTATCTGCGTCCCGACTCCCTCAACCTCTACGCGGGCGAGGCGCTCCGCGTCGACGGCGAGTGATCGCGTGCCCGACTACACCCTGCTGATGGCCGACTGGGAGGCGTTGCTCACCCGGCGCGCCGCCCTCCGCGAGCCGCTGCGCTTCTGGACCGCGATCCTCGAGGGGTGGGCGACGTGGAAGCCGCCGGCTCCGCTCGTCCCGTTGAGCCTCCCCGTGGACGAGCGCCGCGCCCGGTGGGAGCGCGGTGAATCGCTCATGGCGCGCTCGACGCCCACGATCCCCTCGGACTCGGTGGAGGATCTCCTGGGGCCGGTGATGGAGCGGCTGGGCGCCGACGGGCCCGACGCGGCCTCCGCTCTGCGTCGCTTCGCGGCCGAATGGGACGAAGGCCTTGTCGACGTCACCGCGCTGCTGCCCGCGCCGGATCGCGATGCGGTCGCTCGGCTGCAGGAGCGCTTCGGTCTGGGCGCGCACCTCGGCGCGTTCCTGCCCCCGGCCGCGCTCCGGCCCGCGCTGGAGACCTACTTCGAGGCCGTGCGCGAGCTGCCGGACGGCGTGTGGGAGCGAGGCGGCTGCCCATGGTGTGGGGGCGCGGCGGCCTACGGCGACCTGATCGAGGACGGTCGGCGGCGCCTCTCCTGTCACCTGTGCGGCGGCGCCTGGATCGCGGCGCGGCTGCGCTGCCCGTTCTGCGAGAGCTGGAACTCGCGCGACCTGGTCCGGCTGGTGGGCGAGGCGGTCGAGGAGGGCTACTTCATCGAGGCCTGTCGGGCCTGCCGCGGCTACCTCAAGGGCGTGGATCGACGTCAGCGCTGGAACGCGGGCCCGCCGCTAGTCGAGGACTGGGGCTCACCCCATCTCGATCTCTACGCGGCCAGAGAGGGCTACTGGCGCTCGACGCCCTCGCTCGCGCACCTGCTGCCCCCCGAGGACGGAGCCCCGCGGTGAACGAGGTGCTGTTCGATGTGGCGCTCACCGCCTACATCCTGGCCGCGGCGGCCTCGATCGGCTCGCTGCTGGGCCGGCGCGATCAGCTGGGGTGGATCGCCCTGCTGCTGACCCAGGCGGGCTGGGCCTGTCACACGATGGCGGTGATCCTCCGCGGTGTCGAGCTGGGGCGGCTGCCCCTCATGACGATACCCGAGGTGATCTCGATCGTGATTTGGGCGGTGGTCCTCTTCGATCTCTGGGCGGAGCGGCGGGGGCACGTCCGCGCGCTGTCCGCGTTCGTGCTGCCGGTGGTCCTGGTGCTGGGGCTCGGCCTGCCGTCCGGCCTCCGCGCGATCGCGCTCGATGCGCCGATCCGGAGCGGGTGGATCGCGGTCCACGTGACGCTGATCCTGATCGGGCTGGCCGCGCTCGTCCTCAACTTCGGCGGCGCCATCATGTACCTGCTCCAGGAGCGCCAGCTCAAAACCAAGCGCGCCGGCACTGTCTATCACCGGTTGCCCGCCCTCGAGACCCTCGATCGCCTGACCGTGGCCACCCTGACCGCGGGCTTTCCGTTCCTCACGGTGGGCCTCCTGCTGGGCGTGCTCTCGGCGCGCCGGGCCTGGGGCAGCGTGATGACCTTCGACCCGCTCGCGCTGTTCTCGCTCCTCATGTGGGTGGTCTACGCGGTGATCCTGACCGGGCGGGCGATGGGCCACTGGCGCGGGCGGCGCGCCGCCTACTTCTCGATCGCCGGCTTCTGCGTGCTCCTCGCCACCCTCAGTGCCGGGGCCTTCCTCACCGGCCGCCACGGATCCTGACCCCATGAGCGCTTCCGGCACCCTGTTCGTCGCAGGCATGAATCACCGGACCGCGCCGGTGGAGATGCGCGAGCAGCTTGCCCTGGAGGAGGAGAAGATCCGCGAGATCCTCTCCGACCTGACCGGCGGTGGACTCCTCGACGAGGTAATGATCCTGTCCACCTGCAACCGCGTGGAGGTCTACGGGGTGGCCGCGGTGCCGGGCGAGGCGCGCTCGGCCGCGTTCGGACGGCTCGGGACCCACCGAGGCGTGTCGTGGCGCGATCTGGAGCCGCTGCTCTACACCGTGACCGGTGACGAGGCCGCGCTCCACGCCTTCCGCGTCGCGGCGAGCCTCGACTCGATGGTGCTGGGGGAGCCTCAGATCCTGGGTCAGGTCAAGGACGCCTTCGCGCTGGCACAGTCCGCTGGCACCGCGGGCCCGGTGCTCCACGCGCTCATGAGCCAGGCGTTCAGCGCGGCCAAGCGGGTGCGGTCGGAGACGGAGGTGGGCCGCCTCGCCGTCTCCATCTCCTACGCGGCGGTGGAGCTAGCCCGCAAGATCTTCGAGGGCCTGACGGGCAAGGCGGTGCTGCTGGTGGGTGCCGGCGAGATGAGCGAACTGGCGGCGCGCCATCTCGTGGATCAGGGCGCGCTGCCACTCTACGTGACGAACCGGACGTGGAGCCGTGCCCAGGAGCTGGCGCGCGGTCTCGGCGGCATAGCGGTGCCGTTCGATCAGCTGGAGGCCACGCTCGGCGTGGTGGACATCGTCATCACGTCGACCGCGGCGCCCGAGCCGATCGTCACCGCGGCCCACGCGCGGACCGCGCTGCACGCGCGCCGCGGACGGCCGCTCTTCTTCATCGACATAGCGGTGCCGCGCAACGTCGAGGCCGCCGTCAACGACGTGCAGAACGCGTTCTGCTACGACATCGACGACCTGCGCTCGGTGGTCGAGGCCAATATCAAGGAGCGGCAACGCGAGGCGCTGCGAGCCCAGGCCCTGCTCGAGCGCGAGGTGGTGAAGTTCGCGGAGCGCCTGCAGCACCTCGAGGTCGTGCCCACCATCGTGTCCCTGCGAGAGAAGCTCGAGGCGATTCGCCGCGCCGAGATGGCGCGAGCGCTCGGACGCCTGCCCGCGGCGGACGAGGAGACGCGTCGGGTGTTGGAGAGCCTGAGCCAGTCGATCGTCAACAAGGTGCTGCACGCGCCGATGGTCAAGCTCAAGGACTCGTCACGCGCCGGCCACGGCCGACGCTGGACCGAGATGATCTCCGAGCTGTTCGGGCTGCGCGGTCCCGATCGTCCCGCTTCCGGCGAATGATCCTGCGGCTGGGCACGCGGGGCAGCCGCCTCGCGCTGGTGCAATGCGAGGAAGTGGCGGCGGCGCTCCGGGCGCGCGGTGTTCCGACCGAGACCGTGGTCATCCGGACCTCGGGGGACCGCCTCGCCCAGGTCGCGCTCGCGGACTTCGGCGGCAAGGCGCTCTTCGTCAAGGAGATCGAGGAGGCCCTGCTCGCCGGCACCGTCGACGTGGGCGTTCACAGCCTCAAGGACATGCCCGCCGAGCTGCCGGCCGGCCTGGCCCTCGCTGCCTTTCCGACCCGCGAGGATCCACGCGACGCGCTGCTGACCCGGACCCACGGTGGCTGGTCGGCGCTGCCGGCCCGCGCGTCGGTCGGCACCTCGAGCTTGCGTCGGCGCGCGATGGTCCTCGCCCGCCGGCCCGATCTGCGGGCCGAGCCCATCCGCGGTAACGTCGAGACCCGGATCGACAAGCTGTCGGCCGGGACCTACGACGGGATCGTGCTGGCACTGGCCGGGCTCAAGCGGCTCGGCGTCACCCCGCCTCACGTGCTGCCCCTCGATGTCGACGAGTTCGTGCCAGCGGTCGGACAGGGCGTGCTCGCCATCGAAGCCCGTGAAGCCGACCGGGAAGTGCTTGAAGTTCTGAGTCGGCTGGACGACACTCGGAGCAGATCGGAAGCCCTCGCGGAGCGCGCGTTCCTGCGCCGCCTGGGCGCCGATTGCCACACGCCGGTCGCCGGTCATGCCCGCACCGATGGCGATGCGCTGACCCTGACCGGGGTGGTCACGAGCCTGGACGGCGCCACCGTGCTGCGCGGCAGCGCGGCCGGATCGGGCTCGGAGGCCGAGGGGCTCGGCCGGGCGGTGGCGGACGAGCTGCTGGCCAAGGGGGCGAGGACGCTTCTCGATGCGCGCGGCAACGGATGATCAAGTGATGGCCGAGGCGAGGGGCCGTAAACCCCTGGCCGGCAAGGTGGTGTTGATCACCCGCGCCAGGGAGCAGGCGTCGGCCTTCGCCGAGATGCTCGAGGCGGCGGGCGCCCGTGTCCTGCTCGTGCCCACCATCGCCATCGAGCCGCCCGACTCCTGGAGTCCCCTCGACGCTGCGCTGCAGGCCGACTTCTCCTGGGTGGTTTTCACGAGCGTCAACGGCGTCGCGATGGTTCGTCGCCGCGTCGAGGCAACGGGGAGCGGCCGCGCGCTGCTGGAGCGCACCCATCTCGCGGCCATCGGACCGGCCACCGCCGCGGCGCTGGCCGACTGGGGGCTCGGCGCGGAAGCCGTGCCCGAGGAGTACGTCGCCGAGGCCCTCGTCGACCGGCTCCGCCCGCTGATGACGGAAGGGCAGCGGGTCTTGCTTCCGCGCGCCGCCGAGACCCGCGACGTGCTGGTGCGTGAATTGACCGCGCTCGGCGCCGACGTGACCGAGGTGGCCGCCTACCGGACGCGCTTCGCGACCGAGCACGCGGCCGAGCTGCGGGAGGCGCTGACCGGCGGGCGTGTGGACGTGGTGACGTTCACCAGCTCATCCACGGTACGGAGCTTCTGCGGCCTGTTCGGCGCCGCCGAGCTGCCGCGGCTGCTCGCCGGGGTCACGGTGGCCTGCATCGGTCCCATCACGCGGGCCACCGCGGAGGGGCGCGGTCTCGCGACGCAGATCGTTCCCGAGGAGTACACGATTCCGAGCCTGGCCCGCGCCATCGTCGCCCACTTCGAGCCAGCAAGGAGCTAGCGCATGCCGTTCCCCATCTACCGTCCCCGGCGGCTCCGCGAGTCGCCGCTGCTCCGCTCCATGGTGCGCGAGACCGCCCTGCGCGTCGACGACTTCGTCTATCCGCTCTTCGCGGTGCACGGGCGCGGCGTCCGCGAGCCGATCGCCTCGATGCCCGGGCAGCACCGCCTTTCGATCGACGAATTGCTGAAGGAGTGCAAGGACGCGGCCTCGATGGGTATCCCGGCGGTGCTGCTCTTCGGGCTGCCCCGGGACAAGGATCCGCGCGGGACCGAGGCCTACGCCGAGGACGGCATCATCCAGCAGGCGGTGCGCGCGGTGAAGGACACGATCCCGGACCTGCTCGTGATCACCGACGTGTGCCTGTGCGAGTACACGAGCCACGGCCACTGCGGGGTGGTGGAGGACGGGCGGGTGAAGAACGATCCCACTCTGGAGCTGATCGCGCGCACCGCGGTGTCGCACGCCGAGGCGGGGGCGGACATGGTGGCGCCCTCCGACATGATGGACGGCCGCGTGGCCGCCATCCGCGAGGGGCTCGACGAGGCGGGATTCCCCGAGACCCCGATCATGGCGTACTCGGCCAAGTACGCCTCCGCGTTCTACGGTCCGTTCCGGGAGGCGGCGGACTCCACGCCGCAGTTCGGCGACCGGCGCTCCTACCAGATGGATCCGGCGAACGCGGTCGAGGCCATGCGTGAGGTCGCGCTCGACGTGGACGAGGGCGCCGACATCGTGATGGTGAAGCCGGCGCTACCGTACCTCGACGTCATCGCGCGCGTGAAGGGTGAGTTCGGTCTGCCGGTGGCCGCGTACTCGGTCTCCGGCGAGTACGCGATGCTGAAGGCGGCCGGGCAGCTCGGCTGGCTCGACGAGGAGCGGGCAGTGCTGGAAGCGCTCACCGGCATCCGCCGCGCCGGCGCCGACATCATCATCACCTACTTCGCGAAGGATGCGGCGCGCCTCATCGAGCAGGGTCGCGCGTGAGGATCTCGGCCAAGGGAGAGTACGCCATCAAGGCGATGGTGGACCTCGCCCTGCACGAGGGCCGGGACCTTCAGCCGATCCAGGACATCGCGGCGCGGCAGGGCATCCCGCAGCGCTATCTCGAGCAGGTGCTGCTGCAGCTCAAGCGCTCCGGCTTCCTCTACGCGCGGCGCGGCTCGGCCGGCGGCTATCGGCTGAGCCGGGCGCCGGACACGATCACGGTCGGCGCGATTCTGCGCGCGGTCGATGGACCGACGGCCGGCCCCGCCTCGTCGCGCGGGAACGGCTGGGACTCCGGAGAGGCCGCGGCAGGTCTCGGCGAGCTGTGGCAGGAGATCGCCGACGCGGTGGCCTCGGTGGTGGACCGCACCACGCTGGAGGATCTCCGGCGGCGGGCCGAAGAGCGGCGCAGCGCGGCCCGGCCCATGTACCACATCTGACTCCCAGCAGGGGACACTCGACGATGACGACGACTCGGAAGACGGCCGCTCCGACCCGGCCCCGCCTGGCCGCATCGGTGCTGGATCTGGTAGGCGGAACGCCGCTGGTGCGCCTGAACCGCGTTCCCCGGCCGGGCGGCGCCGCCGTCCTGGCCAAGATGGAATCGCTCAACCCGGGCGGCAGCGTGAAGGATCGCATCGCGCTCTCGATGATCGAGGAGGCGGAGCGGCGCGGGCAGGTCAAGGCGGGCGCCACGATCGTCGAGCCGACCAGCGGCAATACCGGCATCGGCCTCGCGATGGTCTGCGCGGTGCGCGGCTACCGCCTCATCCTGACCATGCCGGACGACATGAGCGTGGAGCGGCAGCGCCTGCTCGCACGCTACGGGGCGGAGATCCACCTGACGCCGGCCATCGAGGGCATGACCGGGGCGGTCTTCGCGGCGCAGGAGATCTGCCGCGAGCATCCCGACTACTTCATGCCGCTGCAGTTCGAGAATCCCGCGAATCCGGAGGTCCACCGGCGGACCACGGCGCTGGAGATCCTCGACGCGACCGAGGAGCGCCTGCAGGCCTTCGTGGCGGCGGTGGGCACCGGAGGAACGGTGACCGGGGTCGGTGAGGTCCTGAAGGAGCGCGTGCCCGGCATCCGGGTGGTCGGCGTCGAGCCGGCGCGCTCGCCGGTGCTCTCGGGAGGGCGCTTCCGGCCCCACGGCATCCAAGGCATCGGCGCGTCGTTCGTGCCGGGTATCCTGAATCGTTCCGTGTTGGACGACATCATACAGGTGCGCGACGAGGACGCGACGGCCATGGCGCGGCGGCTCGCCCGCGAGGAGGGGCTCCTTGTCGGCATCTCGTCGGGTGCCAACGTGTTCGCGGCCTGCCAGGTCGCCGAGACGATGGCCGCCGACCACGTCGTGGTCACCGTGCTATGCGATACTGGCGAGCGCTATCTGAGCGTCACCTTCTAGGAGAGAGGCGGCCATGAGTGTCCAGGTCTACATCCCGACGCCGTTCCGC
>DATFWA010000071.1:0-5243 GCA_035259825.1 Candidatus Methylomirabilota bacterium
CGACCGCCACAGCGGCGGGAGGGGCAGGCGGGCCGGGTCACCCGTTCCTGCCGCGGCTCGTTCGGAGCCGCCCACTACTGATTGGGAACTGCTACCAGCACAAGACCACCACGCGCCTCGTGGTGAGAGGCCTGCCTGCCCCTCCCGCCGCTGTGGCGGCCGTGACCCGACTTTGCGCTACTTGGCGTCGTGGAAGATCACGCCAAGGGTGTAGCGCTGGCCCGAGGTGACGCGGCTGACGCCGTGGCGGAGGCTCACGCGATACGTGCCACGCGCGCCGCGGACGGGGCGGTCGCGTGTGGCGAAGATGACGATCTGGCCCTGGGCGAGCGGCACCACTTCGCCGCGGGACTGGGCGCGCGGCCGCTGCTCGACGAGCAGGAACTCGCCACCGGTGAAGTCGGCCCCCGGACGGCTGAGCAGGCAGGTCATCTGCAGCGGGAAGGCCACGTCGCCATAGAGATCCTGGTGCAGGCAGTTGTAGCCGCCGGCCTCGTAGCGGAGCAGCAGCGGGGTGGGTTTCGTCTGGCCGTGCCCGGCGCACACCGCCAGGAACTCGTCCAGGTCCGCCGGATACGCGGGCTTGCCGCCGAGCGCCGCGCTCCAGCCGTTGGCGATGGCGGCCAGATGCGGATAGGCGTGTCGGCGGAGCGCGGCCACGAGGGGCGGGAGCGGAGTGGCGAAGTATTTGTACTCGCCCTCGCCGAAGCGGAAGCGCGCCATGTCGATGCGGCTCCGGAATCGGCGCTCTTCGGGGTAGAGCGCGATGAGGTCCGCGCACTCGCCCGGCGTGAGGAGCGGCCGCGTCGTGGCCCAGCCGTGGTCGGTCAGCGCCGGCGCGAGGGCCGACCAGTCCGCCTGCTGCAGCCGGCACGAGATCGACGGCGCGCGGGTCAGGCCGCGGGGCGACATAGCTTGCAGGGCCGGTACCCGACCGAGCGCGCGTCCTGCACCGAGGCGAACACCACGCGGTTCTCCTGGCGCATATGCCGACTGTGGATGCAGCCGACGCGGCAGACGATACGCGTGGTGGTGCAGCCCTCCAGCACCGGCGTGGTGCGCTCGAGCGCGGCAAGCCCGTTCTTCACCCCCGTGCCGAAGATGTAGCCGCCGAGGCCGCCATCGCTTCGCCACACCCGGTGACACGGCAGGATGAGCGGCACCGGATTGCGGCCGAGCGCGGTGCCTACCGCCCGCACCGCGCGGGCGTGGCCGATGTGCGAGGCGACCCACGCGTACGGCCGGCCCTCGCCGAACGGGATGTGGCGGGCCGCCTCCAGCACTCGGCGCTGGAAGTCGGGCACCGCGCGGAGGTCCACCGGCACCCGGAAGAAGGCACGCCGCCCGTGGAGATATTCGTGGATCTCCTCGCGCGCCTGCTCGATCAGGCGGCGGGCCGCCGCGGTACCGGGCTTGTCGACCCGCCCGGTGCGCACGAGGGAAATGCCCTCGGACGTCGCCTCGATGCCGAGCCGCTGCTCGAGCCGCTCGAGCGCGGCGCTCGACTCCCCCACCGCGGACGCGAGCCGGCGGGCCAGCCCCGGTGCGGCGGCCTCCGGGCGGAAGTAATCCGTCAGCAGCAAGTCCAGATGATCCGTCTTGCCCATGTCACACTCCTCGCTTGCCGAGCTCGTCTCGCAACAGGGCCTTGCCCCGCGCGAGCTGGCTCTTCACGGTATTGATAGAGATGCCCCGGATGCGCGCCAGCTCCCCGTAGGAGAGACCGTCTACGTAGCGCAGGGCTAGCAGGATCCGCGCCTCGCGCGGCACCCGCGCGAAGGCTCGGTGGAGGTCGAGATAGGCGGCGGGCGGCCGATGATTGCTCGACGCGGCCGAGAGCGAGCCGGCCACCAACCGCTCGTCGTGGACGTTGCGGGTAGCCCGGCGCCGCAGCTCGTCCACGCAGATGTTGGTGAGGATGCGGTAGAGCCACGTCGAGACCGCCCAGCGCGCATCGTAGCCGGCCGCCCCGGCGTAGCACTGGAGGAGGGCGCGCTGCACCGCGTCCTCGGCGTCGGCGCGCGAGCCGAGCAGCCGTCCGGCCACCGCCAGCAGCTTGGGGCCGTACCGCTGGGCCAGGTCGGTGAACGCGACCTGGTCCCCGTGCGCCACCCGTCGCATCAGCCCCCGCTCGGCGTCCATCTCGTCCCCTCACCGAGATATACGCGGCACGAACCCAAAAGGGGCGGAAGCAAGACCGCCAACGGGAACGCGGACGCCGATTCAAACGGCTGTCCGCCGCTGGGGGCGTGCGGGGGCCATCTGGCCCCCACATTAGACAAAGCCTTACAGATTCAAACGGTTGCCCGCCGACAGCTCAGAGCCACCTACAGCCCCTAGATCTTCTCGCCGAGCTTGTTCCAGTCGTCGAGGAACTTCTTGAGGCCGATGTCGGTCAATGGATGCTTCATCAGCATCTCGAGCACGTTGAAGGGCATGGTCGCGACGTGCGCGCCGGCCTTGGCCGCGTCCAGCACGTGGATGGGGCTGCGGATCGAGGCGGCCAGCACCTGAGTCTTGAAGCCGTAGTTGCGGTAGATCTCGCAGATGTCGCGGACGAGGTCCATGCCGACGTGACCGATGTCGTCGAGGCGGCCCAGGAACGGACTGATGTAGGTCGCTCCCGCCTTCGCGGAGAGCAGGGCCTGAGGAGCCGAGAAGCAGAGCGTCTGGTTGACCCGGATGCCCTCGCCGTTCAGGTGCTTCACCGCCTTGAGCCCGTCCCGGGTGAGCGGGCACTTGACCACCACGTTGGGGGCCACCTGCGCCAGCTCCTTGCCCTCCTTCACCATGCCGTCGAAGTCGGTGGCCACCACTTCCAGACTCACGTCGCCCGGCACGATCTTGCAGATCTCTTCCACCAGCGGGCGGAAGGGCCGCTTCTCCTTCGCGATCAGCGACGGGTTGGTAGTGCAGCCGTCCACCAGGCCCATCGCGACACCCTCGCGGAGATCGTTGACATTCGCCGAATCCAGGAAAATCTTCATTCCAGCCTCCGTCTCAGGCGCGCTCCACGCGGACCGTGGTCCCGGAGCGCACCGGCTTGAACACTGTGGGATCCCCGAGCACCCGGCCGAACACGGTAACCGGGCTCGCGGCCCTGATCTCGCCATCCTGGCTGGCCGGGGTCGGGCCGTAGAAGATGCAGAAGGCCGATCCGGGCGGCCAGTAGGCGAGATCGCCCTTCTCCACGACCTCCGACGCGTTCTCGGGCTTCTCCTTCATTGGGATGCCGAAGTAGATCTCGTCGCCCCACGTCTGACCCGGAATGCTGAACGGGAGCGCATCCCAGATCGCGGCGGCGGTCTTCGTGTCGTTCAGCACAGCGTCCGCCGTGATCTTGCCCACGGTTATCCGAATCTTGCGCTCAGCCATCGAGTCACCGCCTGGAGTGTAGCCCCGCGACGCCGGGCCCGGCAAGCGAAGCGCGAGGTCAGCCGCCGAGCCGGCGGCGATACGCCGCGGTGCGCGCCTCGAGCGCGGCGCGCTGCGGAATGCCCGCCGCGCCCTCGGCCTCGACCGAGGCGGCGGCACAGCACGCGGCGGCCGCGGCGGCGTCCCACGCGTTGCCGTCGCGGTTGTAGGCGATGAGCAGCGCGGTCGCGAAGACGTCGCCCGCCCCGGTCTCGTCCACCTCCGTCGCGCGGTCTGCCTCGACGCCATAGCGCTCGCCGTTGACGAACAGCACCGCGCCATCGGCCCCGCGGGTCACCGCGCCCACCGGCACCCGCTGGAACCACTCGAGCGCTTCCTTCTGGAACGGCTCGATGTCCTCGATGCTCACCACCACGCTCTGCACGTGAGGCAGCACCAGGTCGGCGTCCTCCCAGGGCTGAGGCGAGACGACGCCCCCGGGGCCGCGCTGGCGCATCCAGCCCTGCGGGAGCGCGGCCAGCGACGTGTCGGAGAACGCGGCGGCCACGGCCGGGTCCACCTCGGCTACCACCGGGCACAGCGCACCCAGGCTCGCCTCGCGCCACTCCCCCGGCAGCGCGGTGGCCTCCAGGTCGGCGGCGCGGGAGAGCACCGAGAGCTGGCGCACACGCCGGCCCTCTGCGATGCGGCCCTGGCCGATCTTGAAGACGGTGGTGCGCTCGGACGGCACGTTCACGACGCTGATGTCGGCGGGTATTGCGTCGCGGGGGAAATCGGGGCCGAACGAGGTCAGCAGGCCCACCTGCAGACCCTGGCGGTGCGCGGTGATCGCGGCGTAATACGCGGCGCCGCCGGGCCGGGGCCCCCGGGGCGTCTGGTCGATCGTGAGGTGGCCGACCGCGACGAAGTCCACGGCCCCGTCAGAGGGCGAGCTGCTTGGCGATGATCTCCTTCATGATCTCGGAGGTCCCGCCGCCGATGGTCATGAGCCGGATGTCCCGGAAGAAGCGCTCGATCGGATACTCGCGCATGTAGCCGTAGCCGCCATGCAGCTGCACGCAGTCGTACGCGACCTTCTGGGCCATCTCCGCGGTGAAGAGCTTCACCATTGAGATCTCCCGCACCGCGTCCTCCCGGTCCCGAAACTTCAGGCAGGCCGCGTAGGTGAGCCACCGTGCTGCCTCGATCAGGGTGGCCAGATCCGCGATCTTGTGGCGGACCACCTGCTTCTTGGAGAGCGGCTCGTCGAAGGCCTGGCGCTGCTGGACGTAGGCGATGGTGTCGGCGAGCGCGCGCTCGCAGCCGGCGACCGCGTGCAGCCCGGCGACGAGACGCTCGCGCTGGAACACGCGCATGACCTCGTAGAATCCGCCGCCCGCCTGGCCGAGGAGGTTCTCGGCGGGCACCCGCATGTCCTGGAAGGCCAGCTCGGCGGTGTCGGAGGCCCGGTTGCCCATCTTGTCGAGCTTGCGGCTCACCGAGAAGCCGGGGGTGCTGCGCTCCACCAGGAACATCGAGATGCCCCCGTGTCGCTTCTTCCCCTCTCCTTCCTGTGGGCCCTCCTGGATCCGCGCCGCCACGAAGTAGAGATCGGCCATCACCCCGTTGGTGATGAACATCTTCGAGCCGTCCAGCACGTAGTGGCCACCGTCGCGGCGCGCCCGGGTGCGGATGGCCGCGACGTCGGATCCCCCGCCCGGCTCGGTCACGGCGATGGCGGTCAGCGCCTCGCCGCGGCAGATCGCGGGCAGGTACTTTTCCTTCAGGGCCTCGCTGCCCGTCCAGTACAGATGGGGTGACGCCATGTCGGTGTGCACGCCCACCGCCATGGCCAGCGAGGCGCAGCGTGAGCGCGCCATCTCCTCGCA
>DATFWA010000072.1:0-5020 GCA_035259825.1 Candidatus Methylomirabilota bacterium
CGCCCGCCGGCGCGCGCCCTACACGGTCGACGACCTCGAGGTCGCCTCGCTGATGGCCGCCGGCGTGTCGAGCGCGCTCGAGACGTGCCGGGCCTACCAGGCGCTGGCCGACGAGCGCGGCACCCTCGCTGCGGTCCTCACGAGCACCGCCGATGCGGTGGTGATGGTGAATCCCGATGGCGTCGTGCTGCTGGCCAACCCGGCGGTGCGGGCCATGCTGGGCGTGGCCCCCGAGCGTATGACCGGGCGCCCGCTGACCGAGGCGTTCGCGCACGAGCCGCTGCGCCGCCTCTTCGAGACCGGCCGGCCGGGCATCGCGGAGCTGCCATTCCCGGACGGGCGGACCGCCCAGGCCAGCCTCGTCTCGGTGACCACCGAGTACGGCGAGCCGGTCGGCCTCGCGGCGATTCTGCGAGACATCACGCTGCTCAAGAACCTGGAGCAGATGAAGAACGACTTCGTCAACACGGTGTCGCACGATCTCAAGAGCCCGATCATGGCGATCTCGATGACCGCCGAGCTGCTGCTCAAGACCGCGCCCGCCTCGGACCCGGGCCACCGCGAGCGCTGCGAGCGGATCCTGCGTAGCTCGAAGCAGATGACCGAGCTGGTCACCGATCTCCTGGATCTCGGCCGGATCGAGGCGGGGCTCGACGGCGCGAACGAGCGCGTCGACCTGCCACCGCTCATCGCGGAGACGGTCAAGGCGCAGAGCGCGCAGGCCGAGAGCAAGGGCATCGCGATCGCGGTGGCCGCGCCGGCCGGTGTCGCGGTGCTCGGGACCCGTGCGCGCCTCGGCCAGGTGCTGGTGAACCTCATCGGCAATGCGGTCAAGTACAGCCGCGACGGAGGACGGGTGCGAGTCACCGTCGAGCCCGCGGAGTCCGGGGGGCCGGTGCGTATCGAGGTGAGCGACGACGGCATCGGCATCCCGGCGCGTGACCTGCCGCACGTCTTCGACAAGTTCTACCGGGTCCGAAACGAGTCCACCGCCGGAATCGCGGGGACCGGCCTCGGTCTCGCCATCACCCGCAGCATCGTCGAGGCCCACGGCGGGCGGATCGGCGTCGACAGCGCCGAGGGCGCGGGGAGCGCCTTCTGGGTGGAGCTGCCGGCCGCGCCGGCCGGGCCGCGGCCCTGACGCGGCGTCAGCCTTCCTTCTTCACCTCCGCGAAGACGTCGCGGGCGCAGATCAGCGCCTCCCGGATCATCGGCACGCCCACGTAGCCCGACATGTGGATGAGCACCTCGATCAGCTCCTGCTCGGTCCATCCCTGGCGGAGCGCCATCCGCAGATGGATGCGCAGCTCGGGCTCGCGCCCGGTGGCCGCGTCGGAGACGACACACACCAACGTGCGGGTCTTGAGATCGAGTCCGGGACGGCTCCAGAGGGCGCCGAACACGTTCTCGGTGGCCACGTCGATGAACGTGCGCATGATCGGATCCTGGTAGGTCGTCGCGTTCACCCGCTCCACGTATTTGTCGCCCAGCAGCTGGCGGCGGATCTCGTTCCCCTTCCGGTGCAGCTCGCTCTCGGGCATGGTCGTCTCCTGTCGGGATGAGGACGCGCTACCGGCGCGCACCGGGGCCGAAGAACCCACCCTTGGGTCGGCCGTGGGCGTGGTAGTGGTCGGGGATGTTGCGCATATGGTCGTCGATGTAGCACTCGCCACCCAGCTCCCGGCTGGCGATCTCGCGCAGGCGCGCGTGCATGTGCTCCAGGTGCTCGGCGGGCGGCTCGGTGCCGTGATGGCGCCACACCACCATGGGCACCGCGCAGATCTCACATTCCGCGATCCAGCAGACGTCGTCCTCGTGATACCAGGGCGTGATACGAGCGGCCCGGCAGAGGTCGCACCCGCTGACGCGAGTGTAGGGGGACGGGTCTCCTAGCCCCACAGCGCGCGCATGACGTGCGTCGCCACGCGACGGTTGTGGTCTCGAACCAGACCGCGAATGCGGAAGATGTCGGCCAGCCACCAGGCCGCGAGTCCGCCCAGGGTGAGCCAGAACAACACCTGCAGCCCCCGCTTGCGCAGGTAGAGGTAGTGCCAGCCGAGCGGTAGAAAGCAGAGTGCGACGAGCGGGGACTTGGCCTGGGCGCGATAGCGCCAGAGAAAGGCGCGCTGCTGGTCCGGGGTGAGGTACGCGAGCTGCTCGCGCACCGTTTGCGACAGGGACGACGCGACGCGCGACGGGATCGCGAGGGTGCGATCGCCCCGGGTCTCCGGCACGCGGCGGGCGCTCACACGCTCGGGTGGGGGGGCCGGCTTGCGGAAAACCGATCCTTCTCGATCCGGCTGCATCGGGATCATGACGCTCCTCCCGAGAGGCCGAGGGGGAGCAAGAACAGCGCCAGAGGGCCAGGTCAGACTGGACGTGAGTTTAGGCGCGCGAGGCTGATCGACGCTTTTCACGTGTCACCCCGGTTGTCCACAGGAGGACGGTGCAAGAAAGTTGTCAGCTCTGCAGGCCGGGCCATACCACCATGCCCGTGCCCGAGCGCCACGCCACCGCCGGCATGTAGGCGAGCACTTCCGCCGGACCGCGCGTGAACGCAAGCGCAAGCACCCACGCGAGCAGCTCGGCGGTGCCCCCCGAGCCCGCGTCCTCCATCCGCTCGAGGGTGCACTCGCGGAGCAGCGCGGCGTGGTCGCCGTGCTTGAGCAGGTCGAGGAACCAGCGGTCGAACTCCTCGTCGACCGAGAAGTAGCGGGGCCCGCCCGGCTCGTGGGAGAGACCGCCGGTGGCGATGACCGCGACGCGCTCCGACCCGGGATAGGCCAGCAGCATCTCGCGCAGCGTCGTGCCCACCTGGTAGGCGCGCTCCGGCGTGGGGATGGGGGGCACGGTGCAGTTCATCGTCACCGGCACCAGCGGGATCTCCCCGGCCGGATTCAGGTAGTGCATCGGCACCGACACCCCGTCGTCGAACTGCATCTCGCGCAGGTAGGCGAAGGCGAGGCGACGGCGGGCGCCCTCGTTGACCAGGTAGCGTGCGATCGCGGGATGCCCGGGTATCCGGTACTTCTGGAGCGCCAGCCACTCGTCGTACCAGTCGGCGGGGCCGACGTGCTCGGCCCCGATGCCGACCGTGTACTCGGGCGTGTTGTTGATCGGCCAGTTCAGCAGGTGGTCGTTGCTGAACAGCACGATGACGTCCGGCCGCGCCGCGCGGAGCCGCTCCCGCATCTCGTCGAGGGCGCGGCGCGCCTCCCGGCGCTGGTCTTCGGGCGCGCGATCGAACCAGCCGGTGAGCCCGGGCGAGTGAGTCAGCGCCATCGCGGCCACCACGCGGGCCATGGCTCAGGCCTTCCTCTGCGCGTGCCGCTCCTGCGCTCGCTCGGCCGCCGCGGCCTCCTCGGGATAGGCGCGCTTGTAGGCCTCGAGCGCGGGATGGCTGTTGCTGTTGGCGGAGGCCCCGTAGAACAGCCGGAGGATCTGCGGGATGTAGTACTGGTGCACGCCCATGTCGTTGAGCCGGCGGACGTCCTTGTCGCGGACGGCCTCGTACTCCTCCCGGCTCAGCCCGAACTCGCGGGCGATCCCTTCCAGGTCGTGGTTCCAGCGCGCGCGCAGGGCGGCGTCGCGCCGGACGTAGTAGATCATCTCGTTCACCGGCAGGGTCTTGTCGCAGCGCTCCACGTTACCCATCGCGCAGCACCTTCGGGTTGATCTTGAGGAACATGATCACGCAGCGGTCCGGCCCCAGGTTGCGCACGTCGTGGAGGACCTTCTGCGGGAACTTCACGATGGAACCGGCGTCCACCACGATCTCCTCGCCGTCGATGTTCATGTGGGCCCGGCCCTCCAGGACGTAGATCGCCTCCTCCTCCTTCGGATGCTGGTGCATCACCGTCGACTGCCCCGGCTCGTAGCAGGCGATCTCCGACCAGAGCTGGTCGGTCTTGAAGAGCATCTTGCGGACGCGCTTGTCGGGGGCGAAGTCCTTCAACGCGTGCAGGTCGAAGACCTGCGCGACTCCCGTCGCGCGCGGCGTTGCCGTCTCGTCCATTCGGCTCGCATCATATCGCCGTCGTCGGCAGTGCGCCAGACCGCCGCCGCATCCGCGTCACGGATCGCGCCCGGTGGGAACTTCGGCGTTGACATCGTGGAAGGCGTTCAGTAGAAAGAGCCGACGGCCGTGCCACAGCCTCCCGCCTCGCCTCCGTCGGTTGCCCGGCGCTTCGCGCGATTCGTCTCCGGCCTCCGGCTGGACGACGTCCCGCCCGCGGTCACCGCGCGGGCCACGCTCCTGGCCCTGGACACCCTGGGCAGCGGGCTGG
Organism: Candidatus Methylomirabilota bacterium; assembly: GCA_035259825.1. Classification (GTDB taxonomy): domain Bacteria; phylum Methylomirabilota; class Methylomirabilia; order Rokubacteriales; family CSP1-6; genus CAMLFJ01. The sequence goes on from DATFWA010000072.1 coordinate 4,287, forward strand.
CCTCGTCCGGTCAGGACTTCGGCCGCGCGGTGACGCAAGCGGCGGAGCGGCTCGGCGGGCCGCCCGAGAGCACGCTGATCGGCAGCAAGCAGCGGGTCGGCGCGGCTGCCGCGGTGCTGGCCAACGGCACGCTCGCCCACGGGCTCGACTTCGACGACACGCGCGAGGACGCCATCGTCCACACCGGCTGTGTGGCGGTGACCACCGCGCTGGCGGTCGGCGAGGCGGTCGAGGCCACGGGCCGCGAGGTCCTGGAGGCGATGATCGCGAGCGTGGAGGTCATGTGCCGGATCGGTCTCGCGGTGCCGGGCCGCTTCCACGCGCGTCACTATCACCCGACCGCTCTCACCGGCAGCTTCGCGGCCGCCGCAGCGGCGGGCCGCCTCTATCGGCTGACCGAGGACCAGCAGGTCTCCGCCTTCGGCATCTGTGGCAGCCAGGCCGCCGGCATCATCGAGTACCTTGCCGACGGCTCGTGGACCAAGCGCCTGCATCCCGGCTGGGCCGCCCACGCGGGGGTGACCGCGGCGCTCCTCGCGCGTGCCGGCTTCACGGGGCCGGAGACCGTCTTCGAGGGCGAGCACGGCTTCTACGCGGCCTTCGCGGGCGGTCACGACCGGGATCGGCTCGAGACGCTGTTGGCCAGCCTCGGCCACACGTGGGAGCTGGGCGAGCTGACCTTCAAGCCCTATCCGTGCGGCTCGATCGCGCACCCCTACATGGACTGCGCGCTG
>DATFWA010000073.1:0-12874 GCA_035259825.1 Candidatus Methylomirabilota bacterium
CGCGCAGGCGGTCGACGAGACCCTCGGCCTGCGCCACCGAGTCGACGTCGAGGGCGACGATGAGGCGGTCCCTAGGTCCGGTCATGGTATTCCTGGAGCGGCGTCACCTCGATGGCCCCCTTCAGGAGGGCCTCGATGCCGCCCACCGCGGCCTGGGCCCCGTCCACCGTCGTGTAGTAGGGAATGTTCTGGCTCACCGCGGTCCGCCGGATGATCGCCGAGTCCTTGCGGGCGCGGCCGTCCTCGGCGGTGTTGAAGACGAGGGCGATCTCCCCCTGCTTCATCAGGTCCACGATGTTCGGCCGGTAGTTCTCGTTGACCTTGTGGACGACCTCGACGGTCATGCCCTGCCGCTGCAAGAGCTTGGCGGTCCCGACGGTGGCCACCAGGCTGAAGCCCATCTCGGCCAGGCGCTTGGCGATCTGCAGCACCGCCCGCTTGTCGCGGTTCTTCACCGAGAGGAAGACCTTCCCCGACGTGGGCAGGGGAGAGCCCGCGGAGAGCTGCGACTTCACGTAGGCCTTCCGGAAGTCGTAGTCGATGCCCATCACCTCGCCGGTGGACTTCATCTCGGGCCCCAGCACGGTGTCCACGCCGGGGAATTTGATGAACGGGAACACCGCCTCCTTCACCGCGATGTGCGAGACCTCGCGCTCCTCTCCGAAGCCCAGCGACGACAGCGTCCCGCCCAGCATGACCCGGGTGGCCAGCTTGGCCAGAGGCACCCCGATGGCCTTGGAAACGAAGGGCACCGTGCGTGAGGCGCGCGGGTTCACCTCCAGCACGAAGACCTGCTCGTTCTTGATCGCGAACTGGATGTTGAGCAGCCCGATGACGCCCAGCTCCGCGGCGAGAGCGCGGGCCTGGCCCTGGATGCGCTCGATCTGGTCGTCGCCCAGTGAGTAGGGTGGCAGGGCGCACGCCGAGTCGCCGGAGTGCACGCCCGCCTTTTCCACGTGCTCCATGACGCCGCCCACCACCACGCGCTCGCCGTCCGCGATGGCGTCGACGTCGATCTCGAGCGCGTCCTCCAGGAACTTGTCGACGAGAATGGGGTGCTCCGGGCTCACCCGCACCGCCTCGGTCATGTAGGTGCGCAGGTCCGCCTCGTCGTAGACGATCTGCATGGCGCGCCCTCCCAGGACGTAGGAGGGGCGCACCAGGACCGGGTAGCCGATGGTGTCGGCGATCCGGGTCGCCTCCTCGAAGGAGCGCGCGGTGGAGCCGGGCGCCTGGCTGAGCCCGAGGCAGTTCAGCAGATCCGCGAAGCGCTGCCGGTCCTCGGCGCGGTCGATGGCGTCGGGCGGCGTGCCGAGGATCGGCACGCCGGCGCGCTCGAGCGGCACCACCAGCTTGAGCGGGGTCTGGCCGCCGAACTGCACGATTACCCCGCGTGGCCGCTCGCGCTCCACGATGTTCATCACGTCCTCAAAGGTGAGCGGCTCGAAGTAGAGGCGGTCCGAGGTGTCGTAGTCGGTGGAGACAGTCTCCGGGTTGCAGTTGACCATGATCGCCTCGACGCCCGCGTCCTTCAGCGCGAAGGCGGCGTGCACGCACGCGTAGTCGAACTCGATGCCCTGGCCGATGCGGTTCGGCCCGCTCCCGAGGATGATGACCTTCTCGCGCGGGGTCGGCGCGGCCTCGTCCTCTTCCTCGTAGGTCGAGTAGAGGTATGGAGTGTGTGCCTCGAACTCGGCCGCGCAGGTGTCGACCATTTTATAGACCGGTGTGATGCCGGCTCCGACCCGCGCGTGTCGGACCTCACGCTCGGTGGCTCCGCTCAGCTGGGCCAGGCGCACATCGGAAAATCCCATCTGCTTGGCCCGGCGCAGGACGGCGGCGTCGGCGAGCCCGGCGGAGGCGATGACCGACTCGTACTCCACGATCTGGCGGATGTTCTCGAGGAACCACGGGTCGATCGCGGACAGCTCGTACAGCTCGCGGGTGGTGATGCCCCGCCGATAGGCCTCGCCAATGGCGAAGCAGCGGTCCGCGTTCGGGATGCGGATCTTCTGGCGCAGCTCGTCGAGATCCGCGACGGGCCGGTCGAGCACGAGCCCCCAGCGGTCCTGCTCGAGCGAGCGCACAGCCTTCTGCAGCGCCTCCTTGAAGGTGCGCCCGATGGCCATGACCTCGCCCACCGACTTCATCTGGGTGGTCAGGGTCTGGTCCGCCTCGGGGAACTTCTCGAAGGCCCAGCGCGGGAACTTGACCACGCAATAGTCGATGGCTGGCTCGAACGAGGCGGGGGTCTCGCGGGTGATGTCGTTGCGCAGCTCGTCGAGCGTATAGCCCACCGCGAGCTTGGCCGCGATCTTGGCGATCGGGAAGCCGGTGGCCTTCGAGGCCAGCGCGGAGGAGCGCGACACCCGCGGGTTCATCTCGATCACCACCATGCGGCCGTCCACCGGATTGATCCCGAACTGGATGTTGGAGCCGCCGGTCTCGACGCCGATCTCGCGGATGATCGCGAGTGAGGCGTCGCGCATCAGCTGGTACTCCTTGTCGGTCAGGGTTTGGGCCGGAGCCACCGTGATCGAGTCGCCGGTGTGCACGCCCATCGGATCGAAGTTCTCGATCGAGCAGATGATGACGACGTTGTCCTTCAGGTCGCGCATCACCTCGAGCTCGAACTCCTTCCAGCCGATGACCGACTCCTCCACCAGCACCTGCTGGACCGGGCTCTGCTGGAGTCCCCACTTGATGGCCGCCTCCAGCTCCTCCGGGTGGTACGCGATCGAGCCGCCGGTGCCGCCCAGCGTGAACGAGGGCCGGATGATCAGCGGGAACTGCATGCGCCGCTGCCGCATGCCAGCCAGCGCGTCGTCCGGGCTCTTCGCGTAGAAGCCCTTTGGCATCGCGAGCCCGATGCGCTCCATGGCGGCCCCGAAGAGGTTGCGGTCCTCCGCGGTCTTGATCGCGGGCAGCTTGGCGCCGATCAGCTCGACGCCGTACCGGTCGAGCGTGCCGTCCTCCGCCAGCGCCACCGCGAGATTGAGACCGGTCTGCCCGCCCACGGTGGGCAGCATCGCGTCGGGCCGCTCGCGCGCGATGACGTTGGCCACGAACTCCGGGGTGAGCGGCTCCACGTAGGTGCGATCCGCCATCTCGGGGTCCGTCATGATGGTGGCCGGGTTGCTGTTCACCAGCACCACCTCGAACCCTTCCTCCCGGAGGGCCTTGCAGGCCTGCGTCCCCGAGTAGTCGAACTCGCAGGCCTGGCCGATCACGATCGGCCCGGAGCCGATGAGGAGGATCTTCCGGAGGTCGTCGCGCCTGGGCACGCGGAGCTCTAGGCGTCGATGGTCCCGTACACGATGGACGTCTCGGGGGCGGCCTCGTCACGCCGGTAGAGCACGTCGTCGAGGCGGCCGTTGCCGATCCACACCGTCTCACCGTTTCCCCAGAGCTTCTCGCCTAGCACGCTCATGCGCTTCTCGACGCGCTCCTTCACTGCGTGGGCCTCGAGGCTCAGCTCGCTGTCGGTCGTGAAGACCGCCCACTCCGGTTTCTGACCCGATTCCTCCGTCTTGCGATAGGCGATGAGGTATTTGGGCATGAGTCACCCTCCCTTCGTCATGAGGTCCGCGAAGCGACGGAACAGGTAGTGCGCGTCGTGGGGACCCGGCGACGCCTCCGGGTGGTACTGCACCGAGAAGATCGGCAGCTCGCGGTGCCGCATCCCTTCCGAGGTGCCATCGTTGAGGTTGACGTGCGTCTCGACCAGACCCGCCGCCTCGATTGATCGTGGATCGATCGCGAAGCCGTGATTTTGCGCGGTGATTTCCACCCGTCCCGTCGTGAGGTCCTTCACCGGGTGGTTGCCGCCGTGGTGGCCGAACTTCAACTTGTAGGTGCTGCCCCCGAAGGCGAGCCCCAGGATCTGGTTGCCCAGGCAGATGCCGAAGATCGGCGCTTTACCGATCAGCCCGCGCACCGTCTCGACGAGATAGGGCACCGCCTCGGGGTCGCCCGGCCCGTTGGAGAGGAAGATTCCGTCAGGCTTCCGCTCGAGCACCGCGGCCGCGCCGGTGTCCGCGGGCAGGACCTCCACGTTGCAGCCGAGGCCGGCCAGGCAGCGGAGGATGTTTTGCTTGATCCCGGAGTCGAACGCGACCACTCGGAACCGAGCCGGGGCGGGCGCCGCGTAGCCGCGCGCCAGGTCCCACGGGCCCTGGGTCCAGCCGTGCGGCGCCTCCACGCTCACCTCGGTGACGAGATCGCGGCCGACGAGCCCGGGCAGGGCGCGGGCGCGCTCGGCGACCCGCTCGCCGTCCACGTCCTCGGTCGAGATGATGCCCTCCTGGGCGCCGTGGTCGCGCAGGTGGCGGGTCAGGGCGCGGGTGTCGATGCCCTGGATGCCCACGATGCGATGCTCGCGCAGGTAGTCGTCGAGCGGCACCCGGGACCGCCAGCTCGACGGGAACGGGCAGGCTTCCTTGACGATGAAGCCGGACAGCCAGGGCCGGCGCGACTCGACGTCCTCCGGGTTGATGCCGTAGTTCCCGATCAGCGGGTAGGTCATGCACACCATCTGGCCGCGATACGAGGGATCCGTGAGGATCTCCTGGTAGCCGGTCATGGAGGTGTTGAAGACCACCTCGCCGTGGGCCTCGCCGGTCGCCCCCAAGGCTTCTCCCCGGAAGACGCGGCCGTCGGCGAGTGCGAGCAGGGCGAGCCGCGTCACGGTGTCGCCTTCACGCCGCCGACCAACGTCATCCACGGCGCGCCGAGGCCGGTGAACCCGGCGAACGGCGTGTTGCGGCTGCGCGACTGGAAGACGGCCGGATTCACCGTCCAGGGCCGCTCGAGGTCGAGAATCGTGACGTCGGCGTCCGCGCCTGGAGCGAGGGTGCCGCCGGGCAGACCCAGGAGCCGCGCCGGCGCCGCGCTCAGCCGGGTGACCAGCGTCGGCAGGTCGAGCACGCCGGGACGGACGAGGCGGTCGAGCAGGAGCGGCACCGCGGTCTCGAGCCCGACGATGCCGTTGGCGGCCTCCGCGAACTCGCCCTCCTTCTCGGACAGCGCGTGCGGCGCATGATCGGTGGCCACGCAGTCGATGGTGCCGTCCACCAGCGCCTCCACGCAGGCCTCGACGTCGCGCTTGGTCCGGAGCGGCGGCGCCATCTTGAGGTTCGAGTCGTAGCTGCGCACCGACTCGTCGGTGAGCAGCAGGTGGTGCGGGGTGACCTCCGCGGTCACCCGGACCCCGCGTGCCCGCGCCTCGCGCACCAGGCGCACCGCGCCCGCGGTCGAGATGTGGGCGATGTGCAGGTGCGCGCCGGTCAGCTCGGCGAGGATGATGTCGCGCGCCACCATCACGTCCTCGGCCGCCCCCGGCTGCCCGGAGAGCCCCAGCTCGGTCGAGACGATGCCCTCGTGCATCGGCGCGCCGTGGGCCAGGTGGCAGTCCTCCGCGTGGCTGATCACCGGCGTGCCGAAGGGCAGGACGTATTCCATCGCCCGCCGGTACAGCTCGGGGTTCATCACGCACTTACCGTCGTCGGAGAAGGCCACGCAGCCGGCTTCCGCCAGCTCGGCCAGCTCGGCCAGCTGGTTGCCCTCGAGGTTGCGGGTGACCGCGCCGATCGGATACACGCGCACCACGCCCTCGACCTTCGCGCGGGCCAGGATGTAGTCGGTCACCGCGCGGTTGTCGTTGACCGGGAAGGTGTTGGCCATGCAGACGACCGCGGTGAACCCGCCCGCGGCGGCCGCGCGCGTCCCGGACGCGATCGTCTCCTTGTACTCGAAGCCCGGCTCGCGCAGGTGCACGTGCATGTCGATGAAGCCCGGGCACACTACCTTCGAGGCCGCGTCGATCACCTCGGCGCTCGCCGGTACCTTCAGCGCTCGGCCGACCTTGTGGATGCGCCCATCCACGATCCAGACGTCCTGCACCGCGTCGGTCCCGCTGGACGGATCCACCACGCGCCCGTTCCGGATGACGAGGCCGCTCATGCCGGTTTGCTCCCGGCCAGCAGGTAGAGCACCGCCATCCGCACCGCCACACCGTTGGCGACCTGGTCGAGGATGACCGAGTACTGGCTGTCCGCGACCTCGGGAGCCAGCTCGACGCCGCGGTTCACCGGCCCCGGATGCATGATCAGCACGTCGGGCCGGCAGGGGGCGAGCCGGGCCAGGGAGAGTCCCCACACCCGCGAGTACTCGCGGATGGACGGAATGAAGCCGCCCTGCATGCGCTCGTGCTGAAGGCGCAGCATCATGATCACGTCCGCGTGGGCGATGGCCTCCTCCAGCCGATGGCTGACCTTCACGCCCAGCTCCTGGCACTGCGCGGGGATCAGAGTGGGCGGGCCCGCCACCGTGACCGTGATCCCCATCTTCCGCATCCCGAAGATGTCGGATCGCGCCACCCGGCTGTGGGTGACGTCGCCCACGATCGTCACGTTGAGGCCTTCGAGATGTCCCTTCTTCTCGCGGATCGTCATGAGGTCGAGCAGCGCCTGCGTCGGATGCTCGTGGGCGCCGTCGCCCGCGTTGACGACCCCGCAGCGCAGGTGCTGGGCCAGGAGCGCGGGCGCCCCCGAGGCCTTGTGCCGCACCACCACCACGTCAGGGCTCATCGCCTCGATGTTCCTGGCGGTATCGAGCAGGCTCTCGCCCTTCTCCGCGCTCGAGCCCGACGCCGAGAAGTTGATGACGTCGGCGGAGAGCCACTTGCCCGCGATCTCGAAGGAGGTCCTGGTGCGGGTGGAGGACTCGTAGAACAGATTCACGACCGTCTTTCCTCGAAGAGTCGGCACCTTCTTGATCTCGCGGGTGGCGATCTCCTTCATGGAGGCGGCGGTGTCGAGCACGTCGGTGATCTCCGACGGGTCGAGGTCCAGCATGCCGAGCAGGTCCTTGCGCTTCCAGCCCATGGGCTCAGTCCTCCTGGATGACGACGCGGTCCACGCCGTCGTGCTCGCGGAGCAGCACGGCCACCGACTCCCGGCGGCTCGTGGGAAGGTTCTTGCCGATGTAGTCCGGTCGGATCGGTAGCTCGCGATGGCCGCGGTCGACCAGGACCGCCAGCCGGATGATGCGCGGACGCCCCAGGTCCATGAGCGCGTCCATGGCGGCCCGGATGGTCCGCCCGGTGAAGAGCACGTCATCGACCAGCACCACCGTGCGGCCCTTGATCGGGAAGCCGATCTCGGTGCTGCGCACCACCGGCTGCTCGGCCTTCAGGCGCAGGTCGTCGCGGTAGAGGGTGATGTCGAGGGCGCCCACCGACGGCTTGGTGCCCTCGATGGCCGCGATCTTGGCGCCGATCCGCTCGGCCAGGGTGACCCCGCGCGTCTTGATGCCGACGAGGACGACGTCCTCGCCGCCGCCCGCCTGCTCGACGATCTCGTGAGCGATGCGGGTCAGCGCGCGGTCGAGCCCGGTCTCGTCCAGGACCTGGGCCTTCTCGCGGGAGCTCATCCCGACCTCGAATCAAAGCCGGGGGAATCAAACCCAGGGGGATCAAACCCGGGGGGACAAAAAAAATGCCCCGAACGGGGCGGGGGACTGCCGATATTCGTCGACTGCGTCATCGTTCGCTCCTTGCCGGCCTCGCAGGGCCTGCTTAAAGGAGAGTGAATCGTGATGTCTCTCGTACTCTACGTCGCGCTTCGCCGCCTGTCAAGACGGAGCGCGCGCTCCGCGACGATGATGAGGCGCCCGGTCGCGCCGGGCCGGTAGCGGCGGCCGTCGTAGCCCGCGTACGCGCCGAGCAGGCGCAGTCCCGCGCGGCGGAGCATGCGGCGCCAGCGGGTGAGGGAGAACTCCTGGATGCGAAAGCGGCGCTGCCGCGCCCCGCGGCGCCCGGCGGTGAGCACGAGCTGGGTGGTATCGACGATGCCGGTGCGCCGATCGAAGCGGCGGTGCTCCAGGATGAACCGGCGTCGCCCGGCCCGATACCACAGACGGCGCGGCACGGTGCCGTCGTAGGCCGGGTCCCGATGATCGACGATCAGACGCCCGCCCGGCTTGAGCGCGCGGGCCATGCGGCGCAGGACCCTGGCGTTCTCGGCCGCCGTGAAGTACCCGAAGCTGGTGTAGAGGTTGACCACCGCGTCGAACTCCTCGTGAGCGGCGATGCGGCGCATGTCCCCGCGCCGGAATCGCAGACGCGGTCCCTCGGTGTAGCGCCGCCGGCCCTCCACGATCATGGCGCGCGAGAGGTCCACGCCCGTCACCACGTAGCCGCGGCGGGCCAGCGCGGCCGCGTGGCGGCCGTATCCGCACGGCACGTCGAGGATTCGCGCGCCCCGCGGCAGACGAAGGCGCCGGACCAGGAAGTCCACCTCGGCGCGGGTATCGGCGGGCGATTTCTCCTCGCGGAGCTGGGCGACGTACTCGGCGTCGAAGAAGCGCATGAACCACTCCGGTCGGCGCTTCACCGCGGCGAGCCGAGCCATTGGCGGCGTAGTATACTCCGCCGTGGTCATGAGCCGTCTCCACGACGCAGCGCGCACCGACCCGCGGACGATCGGCGTCTCCGTGGTCCTGTCGGCGGCCCTCCGCCGCCGGCGGCCGGGCGGAGGTGAGGGTCCCGAGCGTCACGTGTTTACCGCGGGGGCGACCCTGGCCGACCTGCTCGCCGCGATCGGGATCGACGCCGAGACCGATCTGACCGCGGCGGTCGACGGCGAGCTGGCCGAGCGCGACACGCCGCTCCGCGACGGCGCCGAAGTGATCCTCCTGGTGCCCATGGAAGGGGGAGCCGCAGCCAAAGCAGGGGGAGCCGCAGCCGAAGGCGAGGCGACCATAAGAAATGCAGTGAAAAGCTTTCGCAGTAAACCGCAACCGAAGTCTCCGCAGTAAGCCGCAGTAAACCGTAGCAACACGGCCCAACCACCACCTACAGGAAGCGAGGTCGACGAAATGGCTCAACTCCAGATTCCCCTCGACGCGAAGCGCTTTGCCACCGGGCTCACCTGGAAGGACTACATGGGCCAGATGGGCGACACCCAGGCCCGCACCGAGCAGAACTACGCCAACGCCAAGCTCACCGCCGACGAGCAGAAGTTCTTCGGCTCGGTCAACGGGGTGAAGTACGTCATGATGCTGGCGGAGAACTGGTGCGGCGACGTCCACCGCAACTCGCCCCTCATCGCCCACATCGTGGACGCGATTCCCGGCGCCGAGCTGCGCGTATTCTTCCGGGACCAGGTGCCGGACCTGCGCGACACCTTCTTGAACAACGGCTACCAGTCCATCCCGGTGGTGGTGTTCTTCGACAAGGACTGGAACGAGATCGGCCGCTGGCTGGAGCGCGCGCACGGCGCCACCGCCGCGAGCAGCGGCATCCGGGCCAAGACGCTGGGCGCGGTGCCCCAGGGCGCGGCGAAGGAGCAGCAGGACGCCGCGATGAACGAGTTCCGCAAGCAGGTCCAGGCCGAGTACGACAAGCCGGGCGGGGCGCTCTGGCGGGCCGCCGCCGCCGAAGTGAAGCTCCTGCTGGAGGCGCGGGCCGGCAAGAAGTAGTCCCATCCTCGTGAGCCCACGGAGGCCTCGATGACGGTCAAGCTCGGCATGTTCACCATGCCGTTTCACCATCCGGACCGCGAGTACACCGCCATCCTCGAGGAAGACCAGGAGGCCATCGTCCTGGCCGACCGGCTCGGCTTCACCGAGGCCTTCGTGGGCGAGCACTTCTCGTCGTGGAGCGAGCGCATCACCTCGCCGCTCATCTTCTTCGCGTCGCTGATCCCCCGTACCACCCAGATCCGCTTCGGCACCGGCGTCATCAACCTGCCGCAGCTGCATCCGGCCACGGTAGCCGCGCACGCCGCCATGTTCGACCAGCTCTGCCACGGCCGCTTCATCATGGGCATCGGTCCCGGCGGTCTCGTGAGCGACCTGGAGATGTTCGACGTGGGGCAGGCCGAGCTGCGGCCGCAGATGGTCGTCGAGTCGATCGACACCGTGCTCAAGCTCTGGGCCCAGGATCCGCCCTACGAGATCGACGGCCGCTTCTGGAAGATCTCGCTGAAGAACGGGATCTGGCCCGAGTACAAGGTGGGCTACGTGCCGCGGCCGTACCAGCGGCCGCATCCGCCGATCGCGCTGTCACTGCTCACCCCGAACTCGAGCAGCGCGATCACCGCGGGCGAGCGTGGCTGGATCCCGGTCTCCGGCCAGTTCTTCCACCGTCGCTACCTGCGTGGCCATTGGGAGAAGTACGTCGAGGGCTGCGACCGGGCGGGCCGTCGGCCCGACCCGAGCGTCTGGCGTGTCTCCCGCAGTGTGCTCGTGACCGAGAGCGACGCGGAGGCCGAGGAGTACGTGGCCGACCCGGGCAACGGCCTCTCCTTCTACTACCAGTTCTTTCACCACAGCTTCTCGAAGGGCCGCAAGGCTCTCTTCATGCTGAAGCCGGATCTGATCATCCCGGACGAGGACGTCACGGTGGACATGATCAAGCGCGCCCTCGTCATCGCGGGCAGCCCGCGCCGGGTGCTCGAGCAGCTGGTCGCCCTCCGCGAGGAGACGGGACACTTCGGCACGCTCCTGATGGGCGGACACGACTGGGATCGGCCCGAGATGTGGCGCCGCTCGATGGAGTTGCTCGCCACCGAGGTCATGCCGAAGTTCTCGCAGCACGCCGAGACGCCCCGCGCGTGAAGGTCGCCACCTGGCGAGGCGGCGCCCGCTTCACCCTCGACGAGGCGCCCGATCCGGTCGCCGGCCCGGGGCAGGTGGTGGTGGACGTGGCCGCCGCCGGCATCTGCGGCACCGACGTGCACGCAACCCAGGGGCTGTTCCCGTGGACGCCGCCCATGATCATGGGCCACGAGTACTCGGGCGTCGTGCGCGACGTCGGCCGCGGCGTCAGCCGGCGCCTGATCGGCCGCGCGGTCGCCTGCGAGCCGTCCTACGGCTGCGGCGACTGCCTGCACTGCCGCCACGGCCGCATCAGCCAGTGCGCCAGGGCCACGCGCGTCGGCGGCTTCGCCGAGCGCGCGGCGTTACCGGCGACCTGCGTGCATCCGCTGCCGAAGGGCCTCGATCCGGTCACCGCGGCGCTCGCCGAGCCCGCCTCCTGCTGCCTCTCCGGGCTCGAGATGTTCCGCATACCGCGCAACGCGACGGTGGTGGTGATGGGCGGCGGCATCATGGGGCTGCTGACGATGGCGCTGGCCCGGCGCCGCGGTGCCGGGCGGCTGATCCTCTCCGATCCGCTCGAGGAGCGGCGGGAGATCGCGCGGAAGCTGGGCGCCCGCGTGATGGTCGATCCCACGCGCGAGAGCCTGCACGAGCGGGTGATGGCGCTCACCGACGGGCGTGGCGCCGAGGTGGTCTGCGAGGCGGTGGGCAAGCCGGAGCTGGTTGCGGAGGCCTTCGCGATGGTGAAGCCCACCGGCGTGCTGCAGCTCGTCGGGGTGAACCCGAAAGGCAGCCGCATGCCGATCGACCTCTTCGACGTGCACTTCCGCGAGATCAGGATCCACGGCGCCTACGGCCGCGGCACCGCCTTCCGCCGCGCCCTGGCGGTCCTGCCCAAGCTCGGCGTCAAGCGCTTGATCGGCGCAAAATTCCCGCTCGAGCGCATCGAGGAAGCCTTCGCCCACGCCACCGCCGGCCGCGGCGCCAAGACCGTCATCACGCCCTGACCCCGTCTAGCCTCGCCAGGGCTCGGTGACGGATCGGGCGTGCTCGAGCGTCACGCGTCCGGCCTTGATCACGAGGTGGCAGGGGGCGAGCGCACTGACGATCTCGTCGGTGCGGTCGGTATCCCAGACGACCAGGTCCGCGCGGCAGCCCTCGGTCAGGCCGTAGTCGGGCAGGCGCAGGATCCGGGCCGGCTGCGTGGTCAGCATGTCGAGGATCAGGCGCAGGTCGGCCTGACCGCCCAGGTGGCCGGCCACGCCCAGCAGGTATCCCATCAGGGGCAGACCGGCGGTTCCGAACGGAGTGAACGCGTTCCGCACGTTGTTGGTCGCGGCAGCCACCGTGACCCCGGCCGCGAGCAGCCGCCGGGCGGGCGCGAGCCCGCGACGGACGCTGCGGACGTCCTTGCGTCCCATCAGATAGAGATCGGTGGCGGGCAGGACGATCACAGCGACGCCGGCCTCGGCGAGCAGCCGCGCGAGCGGCTCCTGCTCGTCGGGCGGCAGCGCCGCCATCTCGCTCATGTGACCGAGGGCCACGCGGCCTTGCCAGCCGCGCCGCGCCGTCTGCTCGGCGATGTAGCGGGCGTGCAGGTGCTGCGGCTCGTCGAAGAAGTCGGTGTGGAAGTCGGCGTCGACGCCAAACTCGGCGGCCAGGTCGAACACGATGTCGATATGCCGGCGCGCGTCGGTGTCATTGTAGGGCACGCCCCCGACGAGATCGGCGCCGGCGCGCAGCGCCTCGCGCAGGAGCGCCTCGGTGCCGGGCGCCTGGAGGATGCCCTCCTGGGCGAACGCACAGAGCTGCAGGTCGATGGCGGGGGCGTACTCACGCTTGAGCGCGGCGAGCGCCTCGAAGCCCATCAGCCCCACGATGGGATCCACCTCGGCGTGGCTGCGCATCGCGGTCGTGCCCTGGCGGACCGCCATGTCGAGCACGCGCCGGGCGCGGCTCTGGATGTCGTCTCGAGTGAAGCCACGCTTGGCTTCACCGGTTACGCGCAGGGCCTCGGCCAGCGAGCCCTCCCGGCTCGGCGCCCGGTCGGTCAGGAGCGCCTTGTCGAGATGGATGTGGCCGTCCACCAGCCCGGGAGTCACCGCGCGGCTCTCGCAGGAGATCTCGCGCACCGCTGATCGCCCCGCGAGCCGGCCGCTCGCGACGATGCGGCCGTCGCGGCAGCCGATGTCCACCACGAGGCCGTCCGGCAACCGGCACTCCCGCAGCAGCAGATCGAGCGGCCGGGTCATCTCAGACGCCGCGCGCCTCC
>DATFWA010000074.1:0-15462 GCA_035259825.1 Candidatus Methylomirabilota bacterium
GCCGGTATGTGGCAGCCGAACATCGGGCCGCTGTCGGCGCGGCACCGGCTGGTGCTGTGGGAGCCGCGCGGCCATGCGCGCTCCGAGAGCCCGGAGGATCCCGCGAAGGTCACCTTCGGCCACTGGGTGCTCGATCTCCACGATCTGATGAACCACCTGCAGCTGGACCGGGCGGTGGTGGGCGGGCTCTCCCTGGGCTCCGGCATCGCGACGCGCTTCACCCTCGCGCACCCGGAGCGCGTCCGGGCCCTCATCGTCGTCGACTCGTCCTCCGCGGTCGGCCTGCCGCTGTCCGTCGACAACCTGGTGATGCGGGCTCGCTCCATCAAGGTCACGCTCGAGGGCGGCATGGACGCGATGGCGGAGTTCGCGATCGCCTCGAACCCCAACGTGTCGGGACGGATCAAGCTCGATCCGGGCGCGCGGCACGAGATCTTCGAGTACTACCGGATGCTGACCCCGATCGGCTACGCCAACGCCCTCCGGGCCCTGCTACAGATGGACTACATCACGGACCGGCTGCCCGAGATCTCGGTGCCGACACTACTGGTGTGCGGCGACGAGGATCCCTCGCTGCAGCCCATGCGAGTGATGGAGAAGAAGGTCAAGCAGGCGCGCTTCGTGCTGCTCTCCCCGGCCGGCCACTTCGGCAACCGCGACCAACCCGAGGCCTTCAACCGCGCGGTGATCGAGTTCCTGGACGAGATCGGGCCCGCGTGACCGCGACGTCCGCGCCCCGCACCCCTTCCCCGCAGTCCGGACAGTAGTAGCCGACCGAGACCGGGTGTCCGCACCCGGCGTGCACCAGCTGGGTCTCCCGGTGCACGTGCCGGCCGCCCCAGGCCGCGAGTGCACCGACCACCATGCCCAGCTCGCGTCCCCGGTCGGTGAGCGTGTACTCGGCGCGGGGCGGGTGGTCCGAGTAGAGCTGCCGGCGGATCAGGCCGTGCTCCTCCATGAGCTTGAGCCGCGCGGACAAGATGTTGGGCGCGATGCCCGGCAGGGTGCCCAGGAGATCCTGGAACCGCTTCGTTCCGCCGAGGAGGTCCCGGACCACCAGGAGGGTCCAGCGGTCGCCCACGACCTCGAGGGTCTTGGCCACCGGGCAGGACTGGTTGTAGCGCTTCGGCATGACCGGAGTATAACGACCCTCTTGACATGAAAGCAAGTGACTATTATTTTACTAGTGACTGAGTAGTCATAGCCGTTACGTCGCGACCGTGAGGAGGCTCCGATGCCGAAGGCGATCGACACCATCCGGAAGATCCAGGCCGGCGAGCTGCCCCCGCCGCCGGTCGCCACCCTGATCGGGTTCACGCTCACCGAGGTCGAGCCGGGACGCGCGGTGGTCGAGTTCCAGGCGGACGGGCGGCACGCCAACCCGATGGGCACCGTGCACGGCGGCGTCCTGTGCGACATCGCCGACGCCGCGATGGGCATCGCCTACGCGGCGACCCTGGACGAGGACGAGACCTTCACCACCCTGGAGCTCA
Organism: Candidatus Methylomirabilota bacterium; assembly: GCA_035259825.1. Lineage (GTDB taxonomy): Bacteria > Methylomirabilota > Methylomirabilia > Rokubacteriales > CSP1-6 > CAMLFJ01. The sequence goes on from DATFWA010000074.1 coordinate 1,494, forward strand.
AGATCAACTTCCTCAAGCCGGTGCGGACCGGGCCGCTGGTGGCCACCGGCCACGTGGTGAAGGGCGGCCGCTCGATCGGTCTCGTCGAGTGCGACGTGGTCGACGACAAGGATCGCCTGGTCGCGCGCGCCTCCAGCACCTGCATGACCCTCCGGGGTGAGCAGGCGGTGGGTCGCTGAGATGAGCGCGACCGCGGTCTCGGTGGCCGCCCCGGTATCCGCGGCGCTCTCGCCGCGCACGCGCCTGCTGCTGGAGGGGCCGGTCGCGCGGACGCTGCTCTGGCTCGCCGCGCCGAACGTGCTGGTCATGGTGCTGCAGGCGGCGGTGAGCACGCTCGACGCGGTGTTCGTGGGCTGGCTCGGGTCGGACGCCCTCGCCGGGGTGTCGCTGGTCTTCCCGCTCGTCATGCTGATGCAGACCATGTCCGCCGGCGGTATGGGCGGAGGCGTCGCCTCCGCGGTGGCCCGCGCGCTCGGCGGCGGCCGCCGCGCCGATGCCGACGCGCTGGTGGTGCACGCGATCGTGATCGCGCTCGCGATGGCGGCATCCTTCACCCTCCTGCTCGAGCTCGGGGGACCCGCGCTCTATCGTGCGATGGGCGGCCACGGCGCGGTGCTCGACTCCGCCGTCGTCTACTCCCGCGTGCTCTTCGGCGGCGCCCTCGCTTACTGGCTCTTCAACACGCTCGGGAGCGTGATCCGGGGCACCGGCAACATGGTGCTGCCCGCCTCGGTGATGGTGGCCAGCGGGGTCCTCTATCTCGTGCTCTCCCCCGCTCTCATCCTCGGCTGGGGCCCCCTGCCCCGGCTGGGGATCGCGGGCGCCGCCATCGCGAGCGTCGTTTCGTTCGCGCTGGGAAGCCTCGCGCTCCTCGTGTTCCTCTACTCGCGGCGAAGCCTGGTGCGGCCGACGCTCCACGGTCGGCGGCTCAGGGCTCCCCTCTTCGGCGAGATCCTGCGCGTGGGCGCGCCCGGCTCGCTCAACACGATCCTGACCAACCTCACGGTTGTGCTGCTGACCTCACTCGTCGGGCCGTTCGGCGCGCCGGCCCTGGCCGGATACGGCATGGGGGCGCGCCTCGAGTACCTCCAGATCCCGATCGTCTTCGGTCTCGGCTCCGGGCTCGTGACCATGGTCGGAACCAGCATGGGAGCAGGCGACCGCGATCGGGCGGTACGGGTCGCGTGGGTCGGAGCCGCCATGGCGGCGACCGTGACCGGCACGATCGGCGTGGCGGCCGCGCTGTTCCCGCTGGCGTGGCTCTCCCTCTTCACCGCCGACGCCGAGGTGCTCGCGACCGGAACGCGGTATCTGCAGATCGTGGGTCCCTGCTACGGCTTCTTCGGCGCCGGGCTGGCGCTGTACTTCGCCTCCCAGGGCGCGGGCCGGCTGCTCTGGCCGCTCCTGGCCGGCTTCACTCGTCTCGCCGCCGCGGCGGCCGGCGGCTGGCTCATCAGCGCCGGGCTCGGCGCCGGCCTCACGGGCCTCTTCGCCGCGATGGCGGGCGCGCTCGTGATCTTCGGCAGCATCAACGTGGCGGCCGTTCACCTCGGCGCCTGGCGCGCCGCGGGTCGGAGGACATCATGAGCACGCAGCAGATCTTCGGCCTCCAGGTCCTGTTGAGCTTCGTGGTCTACGCGCTTCTCGCCCGTTGGTACGTGGTCCCGCGTCTGGCTTTACTCCCCATCGGGCAGGCGCTGCAGCCGCTGCTCGCGCTCCACGCCTTCCGCCATCTCGGGATGGTCTTTCTCGTGCCCACGGTGGTCGGGGGGGCGCTGCCGCCGAGCTTCGCGCTCGCCGCGGCGTACGGCGATCTGCTGGCCGGGCTGCTCGCCCTGGCCGCGATCGTCGCGCTGCGCGCCCGGGCCACCATCGCCATCCCCCTGACCTGGGTCTTCAACGTCTTCGGCCTGCTCGACCTGGCCAACGCGTTCTACCAGGGCCTCTCGCACGACGTGCAGCTCGGCGCCGCCTACTACATCCCCACCTTCATCGTGCCCGCGCTCGTCATCACCCACATCATGATCTTCCGCCTGCTGCTGCGGCATCCGCTGGCCGCCGGCAGGCATTTGCCCGTGCCGTCACATATGTGAAACAATCGCGGGCAATGAGCCGTCGCGCCCGCGCCGTCCTGGCTACCGCCTGCGGGGCGCACTTCATCCACGACGGCTTCTCGGACATCCTGTACATCCTGCTCCCGGTGTGGGCCACCGAATTCGGGCTCAGCTTCGCCCAGGTCGGATTGCTCAAGACGCTCTACACCGGCGGCATGGCGAGCTTCCAGCTGCCGGCCGGCCTCCTCGCCGAGCGCCGCGGCGAGGCGCGCCTGCTCGCCGCGGGCACCGGGGTCACCGCGCTGGGATTCCTGGCCGCGGGGCTCACCGGCGGATTCCTCGCGCTGATCGCCTGTCTCGCGGTGGCCGGGCTGGGCTCGGGGTGCCAGCACCCGCTGTCATCGTCGCTCGTGTCGAAGGCCTACGAGACCGGCTCGCGTCGCACCGCCCTCGGCACCTACAACTTCTCCGGCGACCTCGGCAAGGTCGCGGTCCCGGCCGCGGTGGCCCTCGCGCTGCCCTGGATCGGCTGGCGACACGCGGTGGAAGTCTATGCGATCGTCGGGCTGCTCGCGGCCGCGATCATCCTCCTCCTGCTGGCGCGCCTGCAGGCCGGGCGCGCCGAGCCGGTGGCGCAGGAACAGACGACGATCACCCGGACCGGGGGCTGGGGCATTCGCGATCCGCGGGCCTACACCGCGCTCTCGACTATTCACGTCATCGACAACTCCACCCGAACCGGCTTCCTCACCTTCTTGCCGTTCCTGCTCATCGCGAAGGGCGCGAGCGTACAGTCGGTGGGCCTGGCCCTCATGCTGGTGTTCATCGGCGGGGCCGTCGGCAAGTTCGCGTGCGGCGCGCTGGCCGACCGCGTGGGCGTGATCCGTACGGTGGTGATCACGGAGGCGGCCACCGGCGCCGGAATCCTGCTGCTGCTGAGCCTGCCGCTCGGGGCCTGTCTGCTCGCGCTCCCGCCGCTCGGCATCGCCCTAAACGGGACCTCTTCGGTCCTCTACGGCACCGTTGCCGATCTCGTCTCGAGCGATCGACGGGCTCGTAGCTACGCGATCTTCTACACCCTCGGGATCGGCGCCTCCGCGCTCTCACCGTTCGCCTACGGTCTCCTCAGCGACTGGGGCGGCGTGCGGCTCACCCTCACGGTCGTCGGACTCGTCGTCTTCCTCACACTGCCCTTCACGCTCCCGCTTCGCCAGCCAGCCCGCGTCGCCGCGACCCACTCCGTTTGACGCTTGAAGCCGCCCGCCAGACCGCTAGCGGGGCATGCTGGGGATGGAGATGCGCTCGGTGACCGGCGTGCGCTCGGGGCCCTTCAGCCAGATGATGGTGAGGCGGCCGTCGGGGTCGAAGTGAAGGGTCGTGAGGGCGGATTCGAGAGGACCGGGAGCCCAGTCTCGGTCGATGCGGGCGACCTCGCGGCCGGAGAAGATCTGGCGGACGGCGAGGCTGCGGCCCTCGGCCTGGGCCAGGAGGAGGCGGTGCAGGTCCACGTCGAGGACTTGCGGGCGTGGGGGGGAGATGCGTCGGCGCCGGGCCTCGAAGAAGTAGGACACGCGGCAGCCCGGTCCGCAGGCGAAGCGAACCTCGGCGAAGGTGGCGGCGTGCCAGATCACGTCCGGCTTCGGCAGTACCGGATGATCGGCGGGCGGCTCGAGCCACGTCGGACGATCGGGATCGCCGTAGTAGTAGCCGACGCGGCAATCGCGGTCTGAGCGGCACTGCGCGACAAGGCCCACGCTCGGGAACGCGGCGCGGTAGATGCAGCGGAAGGGCTGCTCGGGGCTCCCGCCCACGCAGTCTCCCGCGACCGGCGAGGGCGTGGGAGCGGCGGCGAGCGACAGCAGGCCCGCCAGCACGATCGAAGCGGATGTGGCCAGCGCTACGTCTTCTGCGACGTGAGGAGCTCGGTCATCCGGTTGAAGAACTGATCGAGCATCATCTTCGTGACGCCGCCCAGCATGCGCTGACCGACGCTGGCGATGAGGCCGCCGACCTGCACGTCGGCGTCGTAGCTCACACGCGTGCCGCCGTCCACGTCGGAGAGCTGCATCCCCGCATTGCCCCGCACGAAGCCAGGCGCGCCGCTGCCCTCGACCGCCATGCGGTAGCGGTGCGGCGGCTCGAGGTCGCTCAGCTTGACCTTGCCCTCGAACGTGCCCTTGATGGCGGCGACCCCGACCTTCATCGTGGCCTTGTACTCGTTCTCGCCGATCGCCTCGAGCTTCTCGCAGCCCGGCAGAGCCTTGGCGAGGGTGTCGGGATCGAGGAACGCGGCCCAGACCTGGTCGCGCGCGGCGGGAATGTCGGCGGAGCCTTCGATCTTCATGGCCTAGCCCTCGAGGGCGCGGACCGCGGCGTCCATCCGACGCAGGCCCTCTTTGATGGTGTCGAGCCCCGTCGCGTACGAGAGGCGGATGTGGGCGTCCGAGCCGAAGTCCACGCCGGCCACCGTGGCGATGCGGGCCTCGTCCAGCAGGAACGCGCACACGTCGGCGGAGCCGCGCAGCACGCCGCCCGGGGACCGCTTCCCGAAGAGGTCGGAGACGTTCGGAAACGCGTAGAACGCGCCCTTCGGCATCACACAGCTGACGCCGGGAACCGCGTTGAGCGCGTCCACGATGACGCGCCGGCGCCGGTCGAATTCGCCCACCATCTTGGCCACCTCGTCCTGTGGCCCGCCGAGGGCCTCGACCGCGGCCCACTGGGCCACCGAGGTGGGATTCGAGGTGACCTGGCTCTGCACGTCGGTCATGGCCTTGATGATCGGCTTGGGACCTCCCGCGTAGCCGATGCGCCAGCCGGTCATCGCGTAGGCTTTCGAGCAGGTGTTGACCACGATGGTACGCGCTCGGATCTCGGGCGAAAGCGAGGCGATCGACACGTGGCGGCCCACGTAGGTCAGCGACTCGTAGCACTCGTCGGAGATGACCCAGAGATCGCGTTCCACCGCGAGCCTCGCCACCTCGGCGAGGGCCTGCGGGGAGAACACTGCGCCGGTCGGATTCCCGGGACTGTCGAGCACGATCATGCGGGTTCGCGGCGTCACCGCCCGGCGGAGCGCCTCCGGATCGAGGTCGAAGCCGGTGGACTCGTGGGTGATAACCGGAACCGGCACACCCCCCAGCAGTCGTACCTGCTCCGGATACGAGACCCAGTACGGGCTCGGAATCAGCACCTCGTCCCCGGGATTCACGAGAGCCATCACGATGTTGTAGAGCGTATGCTTGGCCCCGCAGGAGACGGTGACCTCGTCGAGCGCGTATTCGAGACCGTTGTCCCGCTTGAACTTCTCGCAGACCGCGGCGCGCAATTCCGGGACCCCGCCGACCTCGGTGTACTTGGTCTGCCCCTTTTCCAGCGCCCGCACCGCCGCGTCCTTGATCCGCCGGGGAGTATCGAAGTCGGGCTCCCCGGCTCCGAAGGAGATCACGTCGATGCCCTGCGCGCGCATGGCCCGGGCCTTGGCCTGCATGGCGAGCGTGGGCGATGGGGCCAGCGTCTTCATCCGATCGGCGAGCATGGGACTCCTTGCCTGTGGTCTACCGGCGACTCGAGAACTTCTGGGCGAGCCGCTCCTCGACCGGCGGGGGCACCATGCCGGTCACGGGCGCGCCCAGCGAGGCGACCTCCTTGATGAGACGCGAGGAGATGTAGGTGTAGCGCTCGTGCGGCATCATGAACACGGTCTCCACGGTGTGGCGGAGCTTGCGGTTCATGAGGGCCATCTGGAACTCGTACTCGAAGTCGGACACCGCGCGCAGGCCGCGCACGACACAGTCGGCGCCCTCGCGCTCGACCAGGTCGATCAGCAGCCCGTCGAACGAGGTGATACGCATCCGGCCCATCCCGATGCCGGTCGTGCACTCGTCGATCAACTCCAGGCGCTCCTTCGTGCTGAACAGGGGCTCCTTGGAGGGATTCGCGACCACCGCGACGATCAGCTCGTCGAAGATGCGCAGGCTGCGCTCGATGAGGTCCAGGTGCCCGTTGTGCATCGGATCGAACATGCCCGGGTACACTGCCCGCTTGCCCACGCTGGCCTCCACGCCATTGTCTCGAAATGTCCGAAAACGCTGCCAAGTCTAGGCATCGCGCCGGAAGAAAGTCAAGGTCGTCTCCCCGAAGCGGCGCGCCTTCCAGAGCGAGAGCGCGCCGGGCGAGACCGCCGGCGGCGTCTTGGTCCCGTGCTGGAGCACCACCACCGCGCCGTCGAGCAGGAGCGGGCCCGCCACCACCGCATCGAGCGCGGGTTTCGCGCGCGCCGAGTCGTACGGCGGATCGAGGAAGACCACCGCGAAGCGCGCGCCGGCCGCCACCAGGTCCGCGACCGTCCGGGCCGCGTCGCCGCGCACCACGCGCGCGCGCTCGCGCAGGCCGAGCCGCTCCACGTTGTCGCGGAGGGCGTGGATCGCCGCGCCATCCTGCTCGACGAACGTGGCCTCCGGCGCCCCGCGGGAGAGCGCCTCGATCCCCACCCCGCCGGCGCCCGCGAACAGGTCGAGAAACGGTCCCGCGGCGAGAAACGGCATCAGGGTGTCGAGACAGGCGATGCGCACCTGATCCGCGGTCGGCCGCGTGGTGCGGCCGCGCGGGGTGACGAGCCGCTGACCCTTGAGCTCGCCCGCGAGCACCCTCACGGCGTGGTCTCCGAGGGGCCCACCCGGCGGCCGTCGATCTTCCACTGGTCGCCCTCGCGCAGGATCGCGTACTCCACGCGGTCCGGGAGCGCGTCCTGGTCGGCCGCGCGCGTCGCCTCGGTGACGAACACGACGCGCGACGGGCTCCGCCGGATCTGCATCACGCGGAAGTCGGAGTAGCGTGGCTCGCCGGCTCCCCTCGCGTCGGCGTACTCCGCCGCAGTCGGCCGGCCCCGCCGGGCCCAGTCGGCCTGGACCCGCTTCGACAGCAGCGGCCAGCACGGCCCGAAGCGTCGGGTCCGCTCGCACTCGGTGTAGTGCTCGAGGATCTGCCGCGCCTTCGCCACCTCCACGCTGTTCTGGGCGGCGACGCGGGAGGGCGCCGCGCCCACGCCGAGCGCGAGCGCACAGCACAGACCCAGGAGCCCGCCGCGGGCCATCAGCCGACCCCGGCCAGATCGATCTTGCCGCGCCAGCGCTGGAGCAGCGCCGCCCGCAGCGCTCGATGCTCGGGCGCGCGCAGCTGCGGATCCTCGCGGATGAGGGCCACCGCGTCGCGTCGCGCCGCTTCGAGCGCGGCCGTGTCGCGCAACAGGTCGGCCACGCGGAACTCGGGCAGGCCGGACTGGCGGGTGCCGAAGAAGTCGCCCGGCCCCCGCAGCGCGAGATCCGCCTCCGCGATCTTGAAGCCGTCGTTGGTGGCGGTCATCGCAGCGAGACGCTGGCGCGCCTCCTCCGAGGGGGCGCCTGAGAGGAGGATGCAGTAGCTCCTCCACGGGCCGCGGCCCACGCGCCCGCGCAGCTGGTGGAGCTGGGACAGGCCGAAGCGCTCCGCGTGCTCGATCAGCATGACCGACGCGTTCGGCACGTCGATCCCCACCTCGATCACGGTGGTGGAGACCAGCACGTGGATCGCGCCCGCCTTGAAATCGCGCATCACGCGCTCCTTCTCCGCGAACGGCATCCGGCCGTGGAGCAGGCCGATCGTCAGGTCGGGAAAGACCTCGCGCCGCAGACGCTCGGCCATCTCGGTAGCCGCGCGGAGGTCCATGACCTCGGACTCCTCGACGAGGGGATAGACCACGTACACCTGACGCCCGTCGCGCACCTGATCGCGCAGGAACCGGTAGATCTTGACGTGGGCCGACTCCGGCCGCGCCTTCGTGACGACCGGCTTGCGGCCCGGCGGGAGCTGATCGATCACCGACACCTCGAGATCGCCGTAGAGGGTGAGGGCGAGCGTGCGGGGGATCGGGGTCGCGGTCATCACCAGCACGTCGGGGCTCTCGCCCTTTCGCTTCAGGGTGGCCCGCTGGTTGACCCCGAACCGGTGCTGCTCGTCCACCACCGCGAGTCCGAGCCGACGGAACTTGACCTCCCGCTGCACCAGGGCGTGGGTGCCGACCACGCAGGCGAGCGCGCCGTCGGCCGCCGCGGTCAGCACGCCCTCGCGCGCCTTGCCCTTCACCGCGTTGGTGAGCAGGGCCACCGGCACACCGAGCGGCTCCAGCAGCACGGTCAGCGTCATCAGGTGCTGCTCGGCCAGGATCTCGGTCGGCGCCATCAGCGCGGTCTGGAACCCCGCCTCGACCGCAGTGAGGATGGCGAGCGCGGCCACGATCGTCTTGCCCGAGCCCACGTCGCCCTGCAGGAGCCGGTTCATCGGGTACGGCTCCGCCATGTCGGTTCGGATCTCGCGCCAGACGCGCTCCTGCGCGGGGGTGAGCGCGAAGGGCAGCGACGCGAGCAGCCGCCGCGCCAGCGTGCCGGCCGGATTCATCGCCAGGCCCGGCTGACGGCCCTGGCGGTGACGCCGGATCGCCAGGCCCAACTGGAGCAGCAGGAACTCGTCGTAGACGAGGCGGCGGCGGGCCGCGACGAAGTCGTCGTCGGTCCTCGGGAAGTGCCCGCCGCGAAGGGCCTCGGCCAGCGGCCCGAGGCGGTGGCGCGTGCGCAGGGATTCGGGGAGCGGATCCTCGAGGCCGTCGACGTAGCCGTCCACGAGACGCTTCATCAGCCGCCGCATCGGGCGCGCGGTGAGGCCGCGGGTCAGGCCGTACACCGGGACGAAGCGTCCGGTGTGCAGTGACTCGTCGGCCGGATCCGACGGGGTCTCAACTGTCTCGTCCTCAACGATCTCGTAGTCCTTTACGTGCATCTGGAGCGGCCCGGACTGATACCGCTGCGCCTTGCCGTGCACGATCAGCCGCTGGCCACGTTGGAAGACGCGCTCGAGATAGGCCTGCCCGAACCACACGCAGGGCAGGAAGCCGGTCCCGTCGCCGAGCAGCACGGACAGGGGCATGCGCGGGCGGCCGCGCGGCGGAGGGCTGATCGCGCGGATGGTCCCGCTGATTGTGGTCACGTCGTTGGGCTTGAGGCGGCGGATCGGCGTGAGCTGGCTCCGGTCCTCGTGGCGAACCGGCAAGTAGTAGAGGGCGTCCTCGACGGTCTGCAGTCCCAGGTTGCCGAGGAGCTTGGCCCGCTGGGGCCCGACGCCCTTGAGGAACTGCAGCGGCGTCGCGAGCGGATGGGTGACGGCCGGGCTCGCGCGACGTCCCGGCGCGCCCGCCGACTCAGTCGACGGCAACGGATTGCCTCATGCCAGCCCTCATGCTATAAAAGGAGGCCGCAACGGGCAAACCACTCGCACCCAGAGGATTCCGCATGGCTCAGCGCTGTGATATCTGCGGTAAAGGTCCGGCCGTCGGCCACAAGATCAGCCACGCGCACAACGTGACGAAGCGTCGCTGGCTGGTCAATCTGGTGTCGCTGCGCGGCCTGGTCAAGGGCAAGGTGCAGCGGATGCGAGTGTGCACGCGCTGCCTGAAAGCCGGCAAGGTCGTCAAGGTCGTCTGAGAGTCGTCGAAGCACGGCGAGGGGCGTCGCCGCCCCCCGCCGTTTCGTAGCCATACTCGAAAAAGAGTCCCGGTGGAGGGCCGCCACCCCCCACCGCACGACAAACAACGTTACTTCTTCTTCTTCTTGGCCGCCTTCTTCTTCTTCGCCATTCGGTCGTCACCTCCTTTCCTGAGGATTTGACATCGTCGGCGCGCTACCTCCGCTTACCCTTCTTGGTGGCCTTCTTCTTCTTGCCACCCTTCTTGACGGCCCTCTTGCGCTTCGGCATGTGGGTTTTCACCTCCCTCCCGTCGGGGGACTCAGTAACCCATCGCTTCGCGCCGCAGATGCGCGGCCTGGTCCCGGCCCCGGCGCTCGTAGTGGTAGAGATCGGCGTAGAGCTGCGGTAGACAGACGACCGGCAGCCCGCCCTTCGCGATCGGCGAATAGAACACGCCCTGGTCGTAGGGCGCGAGCAGGTACACGTTGCCTTCTCCCTCTCCGGGCCGCAGCCCGAGGGCGCGGGCCACCGGCTCCGGATCACCCTCCAGATAGCAGTGGATGGCCGGGAAGCGCACGTTCGGCGCGACGAGCGCGGCGCCCGAATGCAGGGTGAAGGCGTAGCGGCGCCGAGCCTCGTGCGCGGCGCGCGCCAGCTCGGCGACCAGGCCCCGCGTGATCCGCTCCGGCGAGAAGTACGCCTGCACGTAGTTCAGGCGGTACGAGTAGGCATCCATCCAGGCGTCGAGCAGCTCGCCGGGACGGGCGAGCTGAATGCGCTGCTGGCCGTTGCGCTCCACCCACGACAGCTCCTCGAGCCGCTTCACCACGTTGTGGGCGTGTCCCAGGCTCACCTCCGCAGCCTTGGCCAGCTCCTCGAGTCGCCAGGCGTGCTGCGGGTCCACCAGGATGACCCGCACGACCCGCGTCGCCCGCGGCGCGAAGAGCGACTTCAGGGGGCGGGTGGAGGGTCGGAGGTTGGGCTTGCCCTCCTTCTCGATCAACACGTGCTCGAAGCTCAGGTAGCAGTTGCCGGACAGATCGAGATAGCCGAGGCCGCTCCGCTTCAGCAGCGCCGCGCTCTGCGGGCTGATGTAGGGGGACACCGCTACCGGATACGCCTCGGGCATCTCCCGTCGGATCTCGGAAAGACGGGTCACGGTCTCCCGGATCTGCCGAGGTTGACCGAGCGAACTGACACCGATTGCGAGGGTGTGTGGCTTGTCCCCCATCTTGAATTTCATCACGAGATCAGCCATTTGGCTTCCGACCTTCACGTTGGTCGTCTGTTCCCAGCCGCTAGCTCTCATCAGCAGGTCGCGCACCCGCTGCGCCGCCAGCGTCTTGATATCGTCTGCTTTCGCCATCCCTTCACTTTCAGTTTCACTTGTACCTTCATTTTCAGCGTCTGCTGAAAACATATGGACAAATGAAAATGCTGTCAAGCAAAAAACTTATCAGGCAGTGCTAGAAGAGCGGGGCGGTGTTCCAGGAGGGGGGACAACTACGGGGCGTGGTCAGTCGCCGTGCTCGATACCATCCATCGTCTCGTCGTCCAGACCGAAGTAGTGACCGACCTCGTGAGCAACGACGTCGCGGATGAGATCTTCCATCTCCGCGCGGTCGGCGCAGTCTTCCTCGATCGGGCCCTGGTAGATGTGGATGGTGTCGGGCAGGACGTTGCCGTACGAGGAGTCACGTCGGGTGATGTCGACACCGCGGTAGAGCCCGTAGAGCGTGTCGGGCGGCTCGATGCCCATCTCCTCGAGCGTCTGCTCGTCGGCCCAATCCTCGACCACCACCGCGATGTTGGCGAGCTTCTCCCGGAAAGCGCGGGGCAGCTTTCGCAGCGCGGTGTCGACGAGGGTCTCGAACTGTCGGCGTGTCATGCCCGGAGGTAGCCCCGGAGGCGGGGGCGATGGCTACGCCGCGGCTAGACGCCGCGGACCCGCTCGACGTTGGCGATATCCTTCACTTCCCGGATGGCCTGCATGATGTCCTGGAGCTGCCGGAGATCGTCGACCTCGACCACGAAGTAGTTCAATCCCTTGCGATCCTCGGTCACCGTGATCTCGGCCTTGATGATGTTGCCCTGCCGGGACGAGATGGCGCTGGTGATCTCGGCCAGCAGCCCGGGCCGGTCGCGGCCGATGTAGACCGCGATGCGCACGGGCCGCTTGGTCGTCTCTCCCGCTTCCCACTCCACCGCCACCAGCCGCTCGCGGTCGAGCACGTTCTTGGCCACGGTCAGGCAATCGCGCGCGTGGACGGTGAGGCCCCGGCCGCGAGTGATGAAGCCCACGATGCTGTCGCCGGGCACCGGCGCGCAGCACTTGGCGAACCGCACCAGCAGATCGTCGACCCCACTGATCCGGACCGCCGGGCCCTCGCCTGCCTTGCGCGCGGTCTTGGCGCTCTTGGCCTCGGCGACCGCCTCGGTATCGTGCACCGCCGGCGGCGCCAGCTTGCCCAGCACCTGCTGGAGCGACGTCTTGCCATACCCGATGGAGGCGAGCAGGTCGTCCGCCGACGGGAACCCCAGCTCGCCGACCACCTTCTTCATCTCGTCGGAGGCGAGCAGGCTCGCCGGCGACAGCCGGTACTTCCTGGCCTCGCGCTCGAAGAGCTCCTGACCCAGGGTCAGCGAACGCGCCCGCTCCTCGATCTTCAGCCACTGGTTGATCTTGGCCCGCGCCCGGTTCGACTTGACGATCTTGAGCCAGTCGCGGCTCGGGTGCTGGGTGGGCGACGTGACGATCTCGAGGATGTCACCCTGGCGGAGCGTGTAGCGAAGCGGCACCAGCTTGCCGTTGACCTTGGCGCCCACGCAGTGGTGGCCGACGTCGGTGTGGACGGCGTAGGCGAAGTCCACCGGGGTCGCGCCCTCCGGCAGGGCCTTCACGTCCCCGCGCGGGGTGAAGACGTAGACCTCGTCCGGGAAGAGATCGAGGCGGACGTTGTCCAGGAACTCCTTGGGGTCGCTCGTCTCCTTCTGGGAATCGAGCAGCTGGCGCAGCCAGGTGAAGGCTTGGTCGAACTTGTCCCGGTCGCTCCGCTTCTCCTTGTAGAGCCAGTGCGCCGCGATGCCCTCCTCGGCGATGCGGTGCATCTCGTAGGTGCGGATCTGGATCTCGACCGGGTCGCCCTTGGGCCCGATGACCGTCGTGTGCAGCGACTGGTACATGTTGACCTTGGGCATCGCGATGAAGTCCTTGAAGCGGCCGGGCACCGGCTTCCACAGCGAGTGCACGACGCCCAGGGCCCCATAGCAGTCGCGCACGGTGTTGGTCAGCACGCGCACCGCGGTCAGGTCGTAGATCTCGTCGAACTCGCGCCCGCCCTCGTGCATCTTCTTCCAGATCGAATAGAAGTGCTTGGGACGGCCCGCGATCTTCGACTCGATACCCACCTCGCCCAGCTTCTCGTGCAGGAGCGCGATCAGGTGATTGATCTCGGCCTCGCGCTCCAGCCGCCGCTTGGCCACGCGCCGCATCAGCTCCTGGTAGTCCTCGGAATGCAAGACCCGGAGCGCGAGGTCCTCCAGCTCGGCCTTGACCTTGGCCATGCCGAGCCGGTGAGCCAGGGGCGCGTAGATGTCCAGGGTCTCCTGGGCGATCTTCCGGGCCTTGTCGGTGGGCAGGTACTGGAGCGTTCGCATGTTGTGCAGCCGGTCGGCCAGCTTGATCATCAGCACGCGTAGGTCGCGCGCCATCGCGACGAGCATCTTGCGGAAGTTCTCCGCCTGACGCTCCTCCCGGGAGGAGAAGGCGAGCTTGCCGATCTTGGTCACCCCGTCCACCAGCTCGGCGATCTCGGTCCCGAACTCGCGCTGGAGGTCGCCCTTGGTGGCCTTGGTGTCCTCCAGGACGTCGTGCAGGAGGCCGGCGGTGACCGTGGTCACGTCCATCTTGAAGTTGACCAGCAGGCCGGCGACTTCCAGGGGGTGGGAGAGGTAGGGCTCCCCCGAGGCACGCTGCTGACCCTCATGGGAGCGCTCCGAGAACCGGTAGGCCCGCTCCAGGAGATCCAGGTCAGCCGCCGGCTGATACTTAGGAATCTCCTCGATCAGCGTCTGCAGTTGAGTCAACCCAGGCCCTCCTTAGGTTGACCTTGAATTCTGCCACTAAAATCAGCCTGCTGCACGACTTTCCGTAACGCCCCGATTCAACGGCTCCCCTTACTGCGCAAGGGCCCGGTGAAGGGAGCGGAGGCCTACCCTCTTGGTGGAGAGCGGGCATTTGGCTGGTTGCCGTCAAATCCCCAGGGTAAAAGCCCGATGCGAAATGAGTCGAGATTCCGGCTGGATGGATGCCGAGCGCTATATTGCCGTACTTGCTCGCCTCGCCCCGCTAGGACCCGGGTCGGGGCAGGTTCGCGCGATGAGGCATGCCTTTTGCTCCGGGGCATGCCCGATAAAAG
>DATFWA010000075.1:0-3911 GCA_035259825.1 Candidatus Methylomirabilota bacterium
TGATGACGAGCGTAGAGCGAGACGACGAGCGTGGTCAAGCGCGCCTCGTGTAAGCGCAGGAGATTTTCGAGGTGACTACCGGAGCCGGATCAGGCGAGAACAGCGGTGGATGACGGAATTGTGACGAATGCCCTTACGCAATCAGGTCTGCAGGTCGCCCACCGCGGCGGCGAGGGCCTCCAGCTCGGCGCGCCACGAGCGCGGGGTGATCACCGGACGCACCACGAACTTCGAGAATCCCACCGCGATGAACTGCTCGATGGTCGTGCGCAGGGCCGGATAGCCCACCGGCGTCAACTCGAGCGCGCGCGGCCGGCGGGCGGCCAGCGCCCGCGCCGCCGCGTCGTCGAGCGGCGCGCTCGCGTAACCGATACTCATGCCGAAGTGCTCGGGGCTGATCGAGCGGGAGGCGCGCGCGGCCGCCGCCTCGATCACCTCGCGTCCCGCCGCTGCTTCCGCCGGCGTGCAGAGAGACGGCAGCCAGCCGTCGGAGAGCCGGCCGCAGCGCTCGAGCGCGGCCGGGGCGGTGCCGCCCAGCCAGACCTCGAGCGGCTGCTGCACCGGCAGCGGGGCGAGCCGGACGTCCTTGAAGCGGCCGGCTGGTCCGTCGTGATCGACCGTCCCGCCCGCCCACAGCCGACGCAGCAGCGGGAGCGCCTCGTCGATGAATGGGCCACGCTGCTTCGGCTCGACGCCGATCGCGTCGCGCTCGGGCGCGTAGGTCAGCCCGGGCACCAGGGTGACGAGCAGGCGGCCACCCGACAAGCGGTCGAGACTCGCCAGCTGCTTCGCGAGCCTCAGCACGTTGCGTCCGGGCAGCAGCGCGGTCGTTCCGATCTTCAGCTGCGGCCGGATCGCCGCGGCCCACGCGAGTCCCACCAGCGGATCGACCACCGGCCCGGTGAGGACTTCCGAGAGCCACAGCGAGTCGAATCCCAGCGTCTGGAGCCCATCCACCAGCTCGGCGAACGCCTCCGTCGTCGGCGCCGCGCCTCCGGCCCCCACCCCGATGCGGATCTTCATGATGCGACCGATTCTACCGCGTCCGCCCCGCGCGCTGTCGTATCGTTGCTGGGATGATCGTTCACCTGGTCGACGGGACCTACGAGCTCTTCCGCTACTTCCTCTCGCCGGCCGCCGCCTTCGACCGCAGCGCGCCGACCGAGCTGCGCGCAGTCCGCGGCGTGGTGGGCTCGATCCTCGGGATGCTCGAGAGCGGCGCGACCCATGTCGGCGTCGCGACCGATCACGTCATCGAGTCGTTCCGGAACGGGCTCTGGCCCGGCTACAAGACGGGCGAGGGTATCGATCCTGTCCTCCGCGCCCAGTTCGAGCCGCTGGAGGAGGCGCTGCGGTCGCTCGGCGTCGTGGTGTGGGCGATGGTCGAGTTCGAGGCCGATGATGCGCTGGCCGCGGCGGCGCAGATGTCCGCCGCCGACTCCCGGGTCGACCAGGTCATCATCTGCACGCCCGACAAGGACCTCGCCCAGTCCGTGCGGGGCGAGCGCGTCGTCCAGCTCGACCGGCGACGCAACGAGACGCGCGACGAGTCGGGCGTCGAGAAGAAGTTCGGGGTCCGCCCCGCGTCCATCCCCGACTGGCTCGCCCTGGTCGGTGACGCCGCCGACGGCTACCCGGGGCTGCCCGGCTGGGGTGCCGCTTCCGCCTCCGCGGTGCTCGCCCGCTACCGGCACCTCGAGGGCATCCCCGAGCGCGCCGGCGACTGGGAGATCTCCGTGCGCGGCGCCGCACGGCTGGCCGCGACCCTCGCCCAGCAGCGCGAGCACGCGCTCCTGTTCCGCACGCTCGCGACCCTGCGTGCCGACGCGCCGATCGACGCGGACGTGGATGCCTTGCGGTGGACGGGGCCGCGTCCGGATTTCCCATCGTGGGCCGGGCGGCTCGGCACGCCCGCGCTCCACGAGCGCGCGGCCACGCTGGCCGCGGGCCGCACCGCCTGAGCCGCGCCGCGGTGGACGCGCTCGCGCGGCCGGTACCGGCGCGGCTCGCGGCGCTCCGTCACCGTGACTTCCGGCTATTCTGGAGCGGCCAGCTCGTCTCGCTGATCGGCACCTGGATGCAGAGCGTGGGACAGGCCTGGCTCGTGCTGGAGCTGACCGGCTCCCCGTTCCATCTCGGCCTGGTGACCGCGCTGCAGTTCACCCCGATCCTTCTCCTCTCGCCGGTGGGCGGCGCGCTCAGCGATCGCCTCCCCAAGCGGCGAATCATTCTGGTGACCCAGGCCGCGATGATGGTGCAGGCCTTCGTGCTGGCCGCACTCGTGTGGAGCGGGCGGGTACACTACTGGCACGTGGCGACCCTCGCCCTGATCTACGGCTTGGGACGCGCGGTCGACATCCCGGCGCGCCAGTCCTACATCACCGACCTGGTGGGCCGAGCCGATCTCGCCAACGCGGTGGCGTTGAACTCGGTGGTCTTCAACGGCGCGCGCATCGTCGGCCCCGCGGTGGCCGGCCTGCTCATCGCGCGGTTCGGCGTGGGCTGGGCCTTCTGCCTCAACGGGCTCAGCTTCGTCGCGGTCCTGGGTGCCCTGCTGGCCACTCGCACGCCGGGCGATCCCGATCCGGCCGGGCGGCTCGGCATTCGCCAGGGGATCTGGGGCGCGCTCGACTACGCGGCGAGGACGCCGTCGGCCGCATTCACCCTCTCGATGGTCGTGGTGGTGAGCATCCTGGTGCTGAACTTCAACGTGGTGGTGCCGCTGGTCGCCAGCCACGTGCTCGGCGAGGGCGCCCACGGCTTCGGCCTGTTGATGTCGGCGCTCGGCGCCGGGGCGGTGGCCGCCGGGGTCAGCCTGACGCTCTTCCGTCGCGGGCGACCGGCGCTCTGGTCGCTGGCCGCGGCCGCGGCGATCCTCAGCGCCGGCACCGCAACGCTGGGCCTCGTCGGCCACTTCACGGCCGCCGCGGCGCTGCTGGTGCTCCTCGGCGCCTGCCAGATCGTCTTCTCGACCGGCTGCAACACCACGCTGCAGCTGGACACCCCGGATGCGCTGCGGGGACGGGTGATGGGTCTCTACGCGCTGGCCAACGCGGGCATGACCCCGTTCGGCTCGCTGCTGATCGGCGCGCTCGCCGAGCGCCTCGGGGTGCGCGCGGCCTGCGCGCTGGGCGGCGGCTCGGGCCTGGTCGCGGTGGCGGCCCTGGTCCTCATCGGGCGCCGCGCCGGCCTGGCGTGGAGCCGGGGAACCGAGCGCTAGCCGCCCACCGCGCTCATCGCGTTCTCGAGCGAGGTGCCGGCGGCGGCGAGGCGGCTTACGGGGTGACCGCGTAGAGCGGCCAGGTGCCCGGAAGGCCCTTGAGGGTGTGTACTCCACGCTCCTCGAACGACAGGCCCGATCCCGCGACCAGGTCCTTCACGGTCCCGGACACGAGGATCTCCCCGGCCCGGGCCTCCGCGACCACGCGCGCGCCGATGTGGACGGCGATCCCACCGACCTTCTCCCCGATGACTTCGCACTCACCGGTGTGGAGACCGGCTCGGATCTCGAGTCCCAACGCCTTCACATTGTTCGCGATGCTGGCCGCGCATCGGATCCCACGCGCCGGCCCATCGAAGGTCGCGAAGATACCGTCGCCGGCCGTGTCCACCTCACGGCCGCGGAAGCGGGCGAGCTCCCGGCGCGCAACCGCGTAGTAGGTACCGAGGAGATCGCGCCACCGCCGGTCCCCCAGCGCGGCGGCTCGCTCGGTAGAGCCCACGATGTCGGTGAAGAGCACCGTGGCGAGAATGCGGTCCGACTCGGGCGCGCGTCTCGCTCCCGTCAGGAATTCCTCGACCTCGTCCAGGAGGATGCCGGTATCCTCGACCCACGGCGCGTGGTCCGCCCCCGCGAGCTCGACCAACCTCGCTCCGGGGATGTGTTCGACCAGGTAGCGGGCCTGCTCGAC
>DATFWA010000076.1:0-2675 GCA_035259825.1 Candidatus Methylomirabilota bacterium
AGCCCGTAAACGGGATTGGGGGAGTGCGGGGGCCATATCGAGGCGCCCGCAGCTGAAGAGCCTAAGAACTAGACGGATGTCCGCCAGTTGGGGGAGTGCGGGGGCCATGTCTGGGCCCCCGCAGCTGAAGAGCCTCAAGAAGTAAACGAGTATCCGCCAGCGCGGTGAGCAGAGCCGCGAACGTCAGAGGGCACAAGGAGCGCGGGATGAACCAAGGCAAGATCGTGCAGGTGATCGGGCCCGTCGTCGACGTGGAGTTCGAGCCCGGCAAGCTTCCCCCCATCTACAACGCCCTCGAGGTGCCGGGCGCGGGCAGCACCGACGTCTTCGCGTACTCCGCGAAGCTCGTGCTTGAGGTCGCCCAGCATCTCGGCGAGAGCCACGTGCGAGCGGTCGCGATGGCCGCGACCGACGGCCTCACGCGCGGCATGCCGGTCAACGACACCGGCCAGGCCATCTCCATTCCGGTGGGCAAGGAGACGCTGGGCCGCATCATCAACATCACCGGGGAGCCGGTGGACAAGACCGGCCCGCTCAAGAGCACGAAGTTCTATCCGATCCATCGGCCCGCGCCGCCGTTCGACCAGCAGTCCACCAAGGTCGAGATGTTCGAGACCGGCATCAAGGTCGTCGATCTGCTCGAGCCCTACACCCGGGGCGGCAAGACCGGCCTCTTCGGCGGCGCCGGCGTGGGTAAGACGGTGCTCATCCAGGAGCTGATCAACAACATCGCCAAGCAGCACGGCGGCATCTCGGTGTTCGCCGGGGTGGGGGAGCGCACCCGCGAGGGCAACGACCTCTACCACGAGATGAAAGAGTCGGGCGTCATCGAGAAGACCGCGCTGATCTTCGGGCAGATGACAGAGCCGCCCGGCTCGCGCCTGCGGGTGGCGCTCACCGGCGTGACCGCGGCCGAGTACTTCCGCGACGAGGAAGGGCAGGACGTGCTGCTGTTCATCGACAACATTTTCCGCTTCACCCAGGCCGGCTCGGAGGTCTCCGCCCTGCTCGGCCGCATGCCGTCCGCGGTGGGTTATCAGCCGACGCTGGGCACCGAGATGGGCGCGCTGCAGGAGCGGATCACCTCGACCAAGAAGGGATCGATCACCTCGGTGCAGGCGATCTACGTACCCGCCGACGACATCACCGATCCCGCGCCGGCCACCGCGTTTGCGCACCTGGACGCCACCACCGTGCTCTCGCGGCAGCTCACCGAGCTGGGGATCTACCCGGCGGTGGATCCGCTCGCCTCCACCTCGCGCATCCTCGACCCGATCATCCTGGGCCAGGAGCACTACATGACCGCGCGGGCGGTGCAGTCGACCCTGCAGCGCTACAAGGACCTGCAGGACATCATCGCGATCCTCGGCATGGAGGAGCTCTCCGACGAGGACAAGCTGACCGTGGCCCGCGCCCGCAAGCTGCAGCGGTTCCTGTCGCAGCCGTTCTTCGTGGCCGAGGTGTTCACCGGCTCCCCCGGCCGCTACGTCAAGCTCGCCGACACCATCAAGGGCTTCAAGGAGATCGTCGAGGGCAAGCACGACGAGCTGCCCGAGCAGGCCTTCTACATGGTCGGTGGGATCGAGGAGGCGCAGGAGAAAGCGGCCAAGATGCGCGAGGCGAAGTAGTGCTGCTGGAGCTCGCCACCCCGACCCGCCAGCTCGTCTCCGAAGAGGTGGACGAGGTGGTGGCGCCGGGGACCGAAGGCTACTTCGGGGTCCTGCCCGGCCACGCCGCGCTGCTGGCCACCCTGGGCAGCGGCGAGGTGGTTTACCGGAAGGGCCGCGAGGAGGTCCACCTGGCCGTCCACGGGGGATTCGCCGAGGTCACCCCCGAGCGCGTGATCATCCTGGCCGAGGTCGCCGAGCGGCCGCAGGAGATCGACCGCGAACGCGCCGAGCGCGCGCGCCAGCGGGCGGAGCATCTGATGGCCGGACGCCACCCGGACGGTCGCAGCGAGGAGATCGACTATCACGAGGCGCTCGCCGCCTATCAGCGCGCGCTCACCCGGCTCCTCGTCGTGTCGATCGGCGGCAGCTAGCCGACCTGCCTTTCGCGCGGGGCACCGAGCTCCGCGCACTGCCCACCGCCGCGGGCACTCCCGCGGGCGGCTCTCGGCAAAATCAGCGATTCGCTGCGCGTCCTCGCGTGGCACACCCTTCGCACTTTCGAAGGGGCATGACGACCATCCTGATCGCCGACGATGAACCCGCCATTCTCGATCTCGTCCGCTTCACGCTCGAAGACCCGCAGGTGCGGATCGTCGAGGCCGCCGACGGCGCCGCCGCGCTCACCCTGGCGCAGCAGACGCGTCCCGAGGTGGCGCTCCTCGATGTCAAGATGCCCCAGCTCAGCGGGCTCGAGGTGTGCAGGCGGCTGCGGCAGCTTCCCGAGTGCGCGCACACCCGCATCGTCATGCTCACGGCGGCCGCGCAGGCGGAGGACCGCCGACGTGGCCTGGCTGCCGGCGCCGATCACTACCTGACCAAGCCGTTCTCACCGCTCGCGCTGCTGACGCTGGTGCGCGCGCTCGTGCCGGAGGTCACGGTATGGCCGGCAGTGTAGCCCTCTCCCAGGCCCTGTCCTACGCGCGCGATCTCAAGTCGCTCTACGAGACGTCGCGCGCCCGCGAGCGGGAGCTGGAACAGACACAGGAGCGGCTACACAACGCCTAC
>DATFWA010000077.1:0-12611 GCA_035259825.1 Candidatus Methylomirabilota bacterium
TCGCTCGGCGACAGTTCCTCAAGATCGCGATCGCCCGCTCGCCGTTCCAGTCGTGGATGACGTGCTTGAGCACGTACGCATCGCTACCGCCCGGCACCGCATCGAAGAAATCCCCTCCCACGGCCTCGCACCGGCCGCTGAGGCCGCTTGCCGCGATGTTCCGCGTCGCCCGGTCGGCGGCGTCGGGCAGGTCGAAGACCATGCCACGCACGTCGGGATTTGCGTTCAGGAGCTCGATCAGCAACGTTCCGTTTCCGCCCCCGACGTCCACCACGGTCCGGAACCGCGTGAAGTCGTAGGCCGCGGCCACCGCGACTGCGATCATTCGGGTGAGATTGGCCATTGCCGTGTCGAAATCGGCGGCCTCTGCAGGCTCACGGCTCGAGAAGGGGTCGGCGAGGCCTCGCTTGCGGAACGCCGGCTCGCCGGTGCGCACGCAGTATTCGAGCTCCTTCCAGTTGTCCTGGGTCCGGAGTCCGGCGAACAGCCTGACCATCGCCGCGGCGCTGCCGGGGATATCGGTGCGGAGGCACTCACCGATCGCGGTCAGCGCGAACGTGCCATCCTCACCCTCGGTCAGCACACCGTGGCTGGCCAGCAGCCGGAGCACGCGGTGGAGCGACGGGGCGTCCGTCTGAGTGGCCCGGGCCAGCTCGTCGACCGGCCGGGCCCCGCCCTTGAGCTGGTCGGCGATGCCGAGCGTCGCGGCCAGGTGGAGTGCACGCGAGAGATAGTGGCCGGTGGCCATCTGGTACAGCAAGATCTGAGGCGGCAGGGTCGGCGGCTGACCCTTCTCCACGGCCACGCGAGTGCCTCCCGCCTCTACCCGTAGACGATGCTGAGCGTCTCCGCGACCATGGCCGGCCGCGCGTTGCCCTCGACCTCCATGGTCATCTCGCTGGTGACGCGGAAGCCGTTGTCCTCGACGGGCTCCACCTTCATCAGCTTCTGCCGCAGCCTGATGCGCGCGCCCGCCGGCACCGGCGCGGTGAACCGCACCCGGTTCGACCCGTAGTTCAGGCCGCGGCGCCGCTTCTCGACGCTCATCAGGGTAGGGGCCAGCCGGGGCAAGAGCGACAGCGTGAGGTAGCCGTGGGCGATGGTCTTGCCGCCGGGCAATTCCTTCTTGGCCCGCTCCACGTCCACGTGGATCCACTGGTGGTCGCCGGTGGCGTCGGCGAACTTGTCGATCATCTCCTGCGTGACGGTGAGCCACTCGGACGGGCCCAGCTCCTTGCCCACGTGCTGCAGCAAGTCCTGGGGCTTCTCGACCTTGAGCATGGCGCTCCTCCCTCGGGTATGATCTGCGCGCGCCATTATCGCCCAGTCCCGGTCCGGGAGGAAAGCACCCGATGAGCTACGACGCGCCCTTCGCCGGCCTCAAGGTCGTGGATCTGAGCCAGGGCATCGCGGGACCGTACTCGGCCATGCTGCTGGCCCAGTACGGCGCCGACGTGGTGAAGGTGGAGCCGCCCGAAGGCGACTGGGCGCGCGGCCTCGGCAAGCGCTACGGCGACATGACCGCGTTCGCCATCGCGGCGAACCTCGGCAAACGCTCGATCGTGCTCGACCTCAAGGGCGAGGAGGACCGACAGATCCTCCGCCGGCTGGTGTCCAGCGCCGACGTGTTCCTCGAGTCCTTCCGGCCCGGGGTGGCGGCGCGTCTGGGTGTCGGCTATCCGCAGGTCGAGGCGATCAACCCGCGCATCATCTATCTATCCGTGTCCGGCTTCGGCCAGACCGGTCCCGACGCGGAGCGGCCCGCGGTGGACACGGTGTTCCAGGCGTACACCGGGCTCATGTCGATGAATCGCGGGCTCGACGGCATCCCGCACCGGGTACCGGTGATCGTGGTGGACATGGCGACCGCGCTGGCCAACTTCCAGGCGATGGCGGTCGCGCTCTACGCGCGGCGCGACGAGCCGCGCGGCCGCTACATCGAGTCGAGCCTGCTGCGCGGCGGGGCCGCCATCCAGACCGTCTCGATGATCCAGCACCATCTGGAAAGCGGGAAGCCGCAGCCGGGTCTCACTCCGTCGGGCACGTTCCGAGCGAGCGACGGCTGGATCAACCTCACGATCCTGCGCGACGCGGACTTCCCGGTGCTCTGCGACGCGTTGGAGATTCCCGCCGCCAAGGGCGATTCGCGCTTCGCCACCAACGACCTGCGCTTCGCCAACGTAGCCGCGCTCAACGCCCTGCTCGAGCCCGCCTTCGCCGGCCGCCCCGTTGCCGATCTGTCCGCGCGTCTGCGGGCCGCGAAGCTCATGCACCAGCGGGTGAACACCTACCTCGAGTTCCTTGACGAGCCGCACGTGCAGGCCATCGGCGCGGTGACCTGGATCGAGCAGCCGGGCGTCGGCCGCGTGCCGGTGCCCGCGGTGCCGGGACTGCCTCCGCTGCGCGGCGGCACCCCGCTCGCGGTGGCGCCCTCCCTGGATCAGCACCGCAAGGAGATCCTGGCCGAGCTCGGGTGAGATCGGTCTAGGCGGCCTCGGTCGTCCGTCGCCGTCTGATCCACGTGTCGAGGGCCAGCGGTCCGGGGCCACCGAGGGCCAGGCTCGTGAGTCCGGCGAGATAGAGCAGGTTGCATTCGTACCCCACCGGCCCGAACTGCGCACCGGTCGTGGTCACCGCCTCGAGCCTGATCGAGCTGAACCCGTAGGGCAGGTGCACCGTGACGATGGCCACCAGCAGCAGCACGGCCATCGGCAGGCTCACGATTGCCACGAAAGCCCCCAGCAGCACCGCCAACCCGCCGAGGATTTCGGTCAGGATGGTGACCCAGGCCATGAGATGAGGCGCCGGCACACCCAGCGCGTGCAGGATGCCGGCAAAGGCGTCAGGTCCCCTGGTCAGCTTGGCGACACCGTGCGCCATGAAGCCGATCCCGACCATGAGGCGCACGGGAATCGGAGTCCAGCGCGACATCCCACGACCGAGCCGCTCGCGCGGCGCGTCGAATAGCGCACGTCCGATCACACCTATTTGATTCGCGCCCGGAGGGCTGCGATGCAGAGGACTTCGACCATGAGCAATTTCTGAACAGGGCCTGACCCTGCGCCTTTCATCTTTTGCCGAAACCGTGGCCTCCACTGTCCAGGCCACCTCGTTCTCTTCTTCCAAAGACATGACGCTCCAATAGATCGACCACCCTCGAGGAGGACACATCAGATGAACCGATTCAGCGACAAGGTTGTCGTCATCACCGGAGGCAGCAGCGGCATCGGACTCGCGGCCGCGCAGGCATTCGAAGCGGAAGGGGCAAATGTCGTCGTGACCGGGCGCAATCCGGAAACGCTGGCGGCTGCCGCGAAGGTACTGAGCAGGCGCGCCATCACCGTGAAGGCCGACGTGACCAGTGGGGCCGATCTCGACCTCCTGTTCGAGACCGTCCGACGGAGCCACGGCCGGATCGACGTACTCTTCGTCAACGCCGGTGTCGCCAAGCTCTCGCCGCTCGAGAACACCAGCGAGGCGCTGTTCGACGAGATGATGGGCACGAACTTCCGTGGTGCCTACTTCACCGTTCAGAAGGCGCTCCCGCTGCTGACCGACGGCGGCGCGATCGTCTTCACCACGTCGTATTTCGACCGGGTCGGAATCGCCGGGACCTCGGCCGTTTCGGCCAGCAAAGCAGCTCTCCGGTCACTGACGCGAACCCTGGCGAGTGAGCTCCTGTCCCGCGGCATCCGGGTCAACCGATCAGCCCCGGTGTCATAGCGACCCCGCTGTTCGGGAAGCTCGGTTTGCCGAAGGAGACGGTGGACGAGATCGGCGTGTCCCTCCGGGCACAAATACCCGTCAAGCGCTTCGGCACCCCGGAAGAAGCCGCCAAGGCCGTGACTTTCCTCGCCTCCGCCGATGCCTCGTACATCACGGGGACGGAGCTGGCGGTGGACGGGGGTCGAACGCAGCTATGAATCCCTCCTGTGTTGAAAACTTGCGGGTGAAGGGCCCAGCCCATGGGTGATGGTCAGCAACAAGGAGGCCGACACATGGGTGAGCTGACGGGAAGGTGGCGATCGTAACGGGAGCGTCGAAAGGTATCGGGGTGGCCATCGCGAACGGCCTGGCCGGGGCCGGCGCGGCGGTCGCGGTCAACTACGCCTCCAGCCGGGATGGCGCGGATCGGGTGGTCTCGGAGATCACAGCGCGCGGCGGCCGGGCGATCCCGGTCCAGGCCGACATGGCGAAGTCGGCGGACGTGCGTCGCTTGTTCGAGGAGACCGAGAAGGCGTTGGGATCGCTAGACGTGCTCGTGAACAACGCGGGCGTCTACCAGTTCGATCCCATCGAATCGGTCGCCGAGGCCGAGTTCCACCGGCAGTTCAACACCAACGTGCTCGGCCCGATCCTGGCCATCCAGGAAGCGGTCAAGCGCTTCGGTCCCAATGGCGGCAGCGTGATCAACGTCGGCTCGGTCGCGAGCACCGCGGCCCCGCCGAGCTCGGTGCTCTACTCGGCGACCAAGAGTGCGCTGGATGCGGTTACCCGTGTGCTGGCCAAGGAGCTGGGACCCCGCCAGATCCGGGTGAACAGCATCGCGCGGGAGGCGTGGAGACCGAAGGCCTGCACAGCGGCGGGATCACCGGTAGCGACTTCGAGAAGCAGATGGTGGCCGGCACTCCGCTCGGGCGACTGGGACAGCCCGAGGACATCGCGCGCGTCGCGGTCTTCCTGGCCTCCGACGCATCCGGCTGGGTGACCGGCGAGCGCATCGCCGCTTCGGGCGGCTACCGGTAGTTTCCGGCGATCGCGGGCCGCTCAGCGGAACAGGTCGATCAGCTCCTGGAGCGCGACCATCTGGTTGCCCTTGGTGGACGAGGGCACCATGATCAGCGTCTTCACGCCGGCCGCGTACCAGGCCTCGACACCGTCCCGCACCTCGGCCGGGCTGCCGTAGAGCGTGACCTGCGAGAGCCAGCGGTCGGACATCAGCGAGGGGATCCGGTCGTCCTGGCCGGCCGCGATCGCCTTGCGGATGGCTTGCATCTCCTCCTCGAAGCCGGCCTCGATCCAGTAGTTCTGGTAGTTTGGCAGCTTCACGTAGCCGACCAGCGTCCGCCGGTTCACCGCGGCCGCGGCGGCGCGGTCGGCGTCGATGCAGGTGGGAACCATGTTGCCCACGAAGAAGTCCGGGCCCGTGCGCGCGGCATCCGGCAGGGCCTTGAGCGACTCCGGCATGTGCGAGCGCGCCGCATTGGCCCACACCGCGCCCTGGGCGATCTCGGCCGAGACGGCGGTCATCTTCTTTCTGAGAGTGGCGAGCGTGATCGGAGGCAGCTCGCCCACCTGCTTTGCCCCGGTCTTGAGGTCCTGCACGAAGCGGCGGATGTCCTCGAGGGGCTTGCCCGGCGTGATGCCGAGCCGCTCGTGCGTCGGGCCGTGGCTGATGCCGATGCCGAAGCGGAACCGCCCGCCGGACAGCTCGTGGACCAGCGCCGCAGTCTGGGCGAAGTCGAACGCGTGCCGCATATAGATGTTGGCGATGCTGGTGCCGATGGGGATCGTGCGCGTCGACAGCGCGAGCGCCTCGCACAGCCCGAGGCCGTCGCCGAAGCTTGGGCAGTAGAGGCCGGTGAAACCCTCCTCCTCGAGGCGCTTCGCCATCTCGATGGTCGCCTTGCGGCGGCCCGGCACCGCGGAGAGGCTGACCGCGGGCTTGCGCGTCACGCCCACGGGACCGCTCCACCCCACCGGTTGAGCGAGGTAGTCTCCGACGTGGGCCGGCGCTTGCTCGGGCCGTACTTCACGGCGGGATAGCCCATCGGGATGCAGAAGTGGAAGGTCATCTCCCTGGGGATGTCGAACAGAGCGTGGAAGCGGTCCATCACCTTGGCGTGCAGCGTGGTCGGCAGTGAGCCGATGCCGAGGGCGTGTGCGGCCAGCATGAGGTTCTGGCACGCCGGGATCACCGAGTTGGCGCCTCCGCCCGGCGCGGTGAAGGCAAAGACCACGCACGGGACGTCCTTCATGTCCTCGGCGAGGCCCATCGCGGAACGGTAGTTCTTGTCGGTCGGCGGGATGTCCTCGGGCTTGGTCCACTTGTGATCGTCCCAGCGCTTGGCCCACCACGCTTCCTTGTAGAGCGCGCCGAACTCGCGGATCTTCGCCCGGTCGTTGACGATCAGGAAGCGGCCCACCTGGTGATTGCCTCCGTTGGGGGCCTTCACCGCCGCCTCCATGATCAGGTGGAGGTCCTCCACCGGGATCGGATCGGGCCGCAGCTTCCGGGTGGACCGTTGGGTGAACATCGCCTCTCCGATCGGCATCTTGAGACGGTCGGTTGGAATCGGCGTGTGCATCGGCGTACCTCCTGTCGGCCTGGTCACGCGCCGAGCACACGCCCGAGCCAGCGGGCGATGTCGGCGATCTCCTCGGCGCAGACGGAATGGGGCATCGGATACTGGTGCCACTCGATCGGATACCCGAGTGCGGCGACCTGCTCGCGCCCGTGCTCGGCCATGGCCAGCGGAATCATCGGGTCGTGGACGCCGTGGGCCCAGAAGATCGGCACGTCACGGTTGGCCGGCGACGCCTCGGTGGCCAGTGTCGCGGCCAGCGGCAGGTAGCACGAGAGCGCGAGCACGCCGGCGAGCCGCTCGCGGTAGCGCAGGCCTACATGCAGCGCCATCGCGCCGCCCTGGGAGAAGCCGGCCAGCACCAGCCGGCCGGGCGCGATTGCACGCTGCCGCTCGCGCTCCATCAGCGCCTCCACCTGCTTCGCCGACTGGCGCACGCCCGCCTCGTCCTCGCGCCGCACGCCCGCGAGCGCGCGGATGTCGTACCACGCGCGCATGACGTGACCCTGGTTGATGGTCACCGGCCGCAGCGGCGCGTGGGGGAACACGAAACGGATGGCCGGGCGGGTCGGCAGCCCCAGCTCGGGCACGATCGGCTCGAAGTCGTGCCCGTCGGCGCCGAGGCCGTGCATCCAGATCACCGCCACGGTGGGATTCGGCGCGGTCTCGACCTGGATGGAATCGAGCAGATCGGCCATGGCGGGCGTGCTAGGAGCGGGGGAGAGCGGACGGGCGGCCGAAGACTACCGGCACTCCTTGACCCAGTCGACAGCCTCGACGGTGACCCGGTAGGTGCCGGTCTCGGCCACCGGGACATCGAACAGTGAGCGGCCGCCCGACAGCACGTCGCCGACCACGCGGCCCCGGTACGTGCCGGTGACCGCGCCGTCCGAGCCGAGGCGATCCACCCGGAGCAGGACGTTGGCGCCGTCCATGATGTTGCTGTTGTAGAGGTAGCCGACGACGCGGGCGCGTCCGCTCGACACGGGCTCGACCACCCACTCCGGCCGCAGGCCCGCGAGGTTCTGCGCGCCCGCCACGGGCGGGAGCCCGCAGACGACGCCGGCGGCCAGCACGAGCGCCCGGGTCCACCGAGGCATGGGCGGAGTGTACCGCGAATCTTGCCCCGTGGAGTAGAGTACGGGGCGTGACGCGCCGCTGCTCCCGCTCCACCTCGTCTGCCCTCCTGCTGGCGCTCCTCCTGACGACCACCGCGGCGGCGCCGCCATCCCGCCTCGGTCCGGCGGATCTCTTGGCGGACGTCACCGCGCTGACCGCGCCCGAGATGGAGGGCCGGGGTTCCGCCACGCCGGGTGGCGACCGCGCGGCCCGCTACATCGCCGACGCGCTCGCGCGGGCCGGCCTTCGCCCCGGCGGCGACGGCGGCACGTTCTTCCAGGAGTTCCCGGTGGCGCGTATTCCCGGGCTCGGGCCGGGCAACGTGCTCGCATCGACGGGGCCCGCGCCGCGCGTCCTCGACGTCGGCCGGGCGTGGACGCCGCACGGCGGCTCGGCCACCGGCGAGGCCGTCGGCGAGCTGGTCTTCGTCGGGCACGACGACTACGCCGCCGTCGATGCGCGCGGCCGCGTGGCGCTCGCGCTGTCCGGCGCCTCGGGCCCGCCCGCGTCTCGCACCTCGCGGCTCGAGCAGCTGATCGCGGCGCGCCGCGCGGGGGCTCGCGCCGTGCTGATTGTGGACGACACGCTGCCGGCGGTGGCGGCCACCGGGGCGCCGGTCGCGATCCTCTCCGGCACCATCACCCGGCCCGCGGTAGACGCGCTGCTCGCCGGCTCCGGGCGCTCGCTCGGTGCGCTGACGACGCCCACCTCGACCGGCGTCTCGGTGCGGCTGCGCGTCGATCTGACGACCGAGGAGCGGCGCGCCGCCAACGTCATCGGCGTGCTGCCGGGAAGGGATCCCGCGCTGGCCGGCGAGGCGGTGGTGATCGGCGCTCACTACGATCACCTCGGGCGCGAGGGCGGCGATGTGTACCCGGGCGCCGATGACAACGCCTCGGGCACCGCCGTCGTCCTGGGGCTCGCGCGATCGCTGGCCGCATCGCCGCCCTCGCGCACCCTGGTGTTCGTCCTCTTCTCGGGCGAGGAGGTCGGGCTGCTGGGCTCCGACTACCACGTGCGCCATCCGTCCGCGGTGCCGGTGGAGCGCATGGTGGCCATGCTCAACTTCGACATGGTCGGGCGCCTGGAGAACCGGCACCTGCTCGTGGGCGGCGTGGACACCGGCGGCCAGTTCCGCGCGCTGGTGGAAGCCGCCGCGAAGGAGGCCAGTCTCGACGTGGACCTGCGGCCGGGCGGCACGGGGCCGTCCGATCACACGCGGTTCCACGGCGCCGGGGTGCCGGTGCTCTTCTTCCACAGCGGCTCGCACGCCGACTACCACCGGCCGTCGGACACCGCCGACCGGATCGACGCGGCGGGCATGGCCCGGATCGCCCATCTCGGCAACCTGCTGGTCACGCGGATCGCCGACGGCCCGCGGCCCGTGTTCGCGAGCGTGCCGGCCGGCTCACGCGGCCGTGCCGAACGGGCGGGACCGCGGGCGGACGATCGCGCGGCGGGGGGCAGCGGCGCCTTCCTCGGCATCGCCGCCGATTCGCGCGCCGGCTGGGACGGCGTGCGGCTCGGCTCGATCGTGCCGGGCAGCGCCGCCGAGCAGGCCGGGCTTCAGGCCGGCGACGTGCTGGTCCGCCTGGACGAGACGGGATTGCAGGGCTTCTCGGATCTGCGGGCCCTGCTCGATCGCCACCGGCCGGGCGAGACCCTCCGCCTCGTGTACCTGCGCGACGGCCTCGATCACTCGACCTCGGTCACGCTCGGCTCCCGTCCGTGAGCCTGGCGCTGGCGGTCACCGCCGCCTCCTGCCATCTGCGCAACCTGCACACCCGGCTGCCGTTCCGGTACGGCGCGGTCACGCTGACGCACTTCCCGCTGCTCCATCTCGCGCTCGACGTCGAGGCCGCGGCCGGCCGGCGTGCGCGCGGCTTCGCCGCCGACAACCTGCCGCCGAAGTGGTTCGACAAGGATCCGGCGCGCAGCTTTCGCGACAACGTGGAGGACCTGCTCGCGTCGATCCGCTCCGCGCAGTCCGTCTACCTCGATACGGGACGGAGGCCGCGGCCCGTCTTCGACGTGTGGCGTGACGCCTACGCGGAGTGCGCGCGACGAGGGTCGGCGCTCCGGCTCAACGGGCTCACCGCCGCGTTCGGCTCGTCGCTGTTCGAGCGCGCGCTGGCCGACGCGGCCGGGCGCCTGACCGGGCTGGACATCGTCGGCATGCTCCGCGCCGACGTGCTCGGGATCCGGCCCGAGGCGGTACATCGCGGGCTCGGCCGCGAGCACCTGCTGGCATGGGCGAGCCGGCCCGCGCCCGACTCGATCGCGGTGCGGCACACCGTCGGCCTGCTCGATCCGATCGTGGCCGCCGACGTGCCCACCGGCGGCTGGCTGGGCGATGGGCTGCCCCAGACCTTGGAGGAATGCGTGCAGCGCCACGGGCTGACGCACTTCAAGCTGAAAGTCGGCGGCCGGGTCGACGCCGACGTGGACCGGCTGACCCGGATCGCCGCGACGCTCGACCGGCTCGTCACGGATTCCTACGTGGTCACCATCGACGGCAACGAGCAGTACAAGGCGATGGCGGACTTCGCGTCGCTCGTGGCCGCGATCCGGGCGACGCCCGCGCTGGCCCGCCTCTGGCGCTCGACCGCGTTCATCGAGCAGCCGCTCGACCGGGCCATCGCGCTCGATCCCGCGGCCACCGAGGGACTCGACGTCCTCGGGCGGCAGGTGCCGATCATCATCGACGAGAGCGACGGCGACCTCGAGGCGTTCCCGCGCGCGGTGGCCCTGGGCTATCGCGGAGTGTCCACCAAGAACTGCAAGGGCATCGTGAAATCGTTCATGAACCGCTCGCTGCTGGAGCGGCTGAACGCGGAGCGCCCCGAGCCGGCGCGCCTGTTCATGAGCGCGGAGGATCTCACCAACGTGCCGGTGGTGCCGCTGCAGCAGGACCTGGCCACCGTGCGCGCCCTCGGCATCACCCACGTCGAGCGCAACGGGCACCACTACGTGCGCGGCCTCGCGCACTGCTCGACGGCCGAGCGAGTGGCGGCGCTGCGCCACCACGGCGATCTCTACACCGGCGACGAGCGCGAGGCGTGGCTGCGCATCGAGGCGGGCCGGCTGCGCGTCGGCTCGCTGGCGACTCCCGGCTACGGCGTGGCCTTCGACCCCGACCTGGCGTCGATGGTCCCCCTCGACCGGTGGACGTTCCACTCGCTGGAGCCGCGCCCGGACGGGACCCGGTAGGCTACCGGCCGGCGGCCTCGTCGCCGGCGGTCGCGGCGGCTGCGTCGGCCAGCAGGGCGTACTTGGCGAGCGTGCGCGCGGCGAGCGGGGCGGGCCAGTGACCTGCGTCGATCCAGTCCAGCATCTCGCCGAGCAATTCGGCGAAGTGCGCCTCATGCCCGGGGTCGAGACCGGCCGGGATCAGGATCTCGTGGACGCCGGGCTCTCGCGGTTTCGCGGCCACCCCGGGGAAGTCCGCGCTTGCCGCAGCGAGGACCGCGTCGAGGGCGCGCGCGGTGGCCGCGGCGTCGCCCGGGGCCTCGACGGTCAGGCGTCGGTGGAATCCGGTCGTGGCGCTCTGCTCGACGCGGATCAGCGCGGCCCGGCCGTGGAGCACGACGCGCGAGGTGTC
Organism: Candidatus Methylomirabilota bacterium; assembly: GCA_035259825.1. Lineage (GTDB taxonomy): Bacteria > Methylomirabilota > Methylomirabilia > Rokubacteriales > CSP1-6 > CAMLFJ01. Next base: position 11,026 of record DATFWA010000077.1, read on the forward strand.
GCCCCCGCCGGGCGGCGTGGAGATCTCCCAGCGCGTGACCGAGCGGGCGGTCACGCCGGCCAGCGCGTAGGTCAGCTCCGCGTTGCAGAACACGCGCAGCGCATCGCCCTCCACGGCCGAGCGGAGATCGGCGGGCACCGAGCCGGCGCGGCTGACGCGGGCGAAGACCTCGAGCGGCACGCGGGTGGACCAGCCCCGGGCGGCGAGCAGCGTCGGCGCCTCGCCGACCGGCGCGCGCTCGGCGTCGAGCAGCCACTGCGCCTGATCGACCAGGTGCGTGGGGATGTCCACCGCGCCGCCGCCCTGCACGCGCGAGTCGAAGTACCACCACGGCCGGCGCAGCGGCGCGCCGTCCACTTGCTTCTCGAAGTGGTGGACGCTCTCCTGCTCGATCGCGGGGCTCTCGGTGCCCGCGAACCCGCCGAAGAGCGCGGCATCGTCCACCAGGCGCTTCACGAGCCGGGCCACCGCGTCGCGGCGGCCCGTCATCATCTCGCGCACGATCGGCGCGCCGTCGAGGCTCGCGCGGATGTCGTCGAGATCCGCGGGCCGCACGAGCCAGGGCTTGTCGGCCAGCACGTGCAGGCCGGCATCGTGGAGCCGCCGGATCACGCGAGCCTTGCCGCCGTTGCGGCCGGCCAGCACCACCAGATCGCCCGGGCGCTCGGCGACGAGGCGGGCGAGCGGGTCCTCGGAGAGCTGCACGCGGGGGCGCCACCGGGTCGGACGCCCGGCGCGACCGTTGAAGCGGTCGACCAGCGCCAGGAAGTCGTCCAGCTCCGGGCCCGCGGTCGCGTAGACGAAGATCTCCGGCGCGACCCGCGGGTTCGCCTCGCGGAGGGTCAGCGTGGCGTGGAAGTGGCCGGGCTCCAGGAAGGCCAGCGTGTGCACGGGCCGGAGCCTAGCACAGCGATATGCCGACATTGCGCCATCGGCTGCGGCGGGCGTCGAGTACTATGTGCTCGCCGATGACAGGCGCCGGCCGCCTCCTGCACCGCTACCTGCCTGCCGCCGCGCTCTTCGCGGCCCTGCTCGTCGCCTGGCAGCTCGCGGTGAGCGTGCTGGGGCTGCGCGAGTACCTCCTGCCCGCGCCGCTCCGCGTGGTGCAGGCGATGATGGGCGACGAGATCCCCTGGTTGCGCCACCTCTGGATCACCTCGGTCGAGATCGTCGGTGCGTTCCTCCTGGCCGGCGTGGTGGGCGTGGCCCTCGGGGTCGCGGTGGCGTGGTCGCCTATTCTCTCGCGGGCGCTGGTGCCGTTCCTGGTGTTCGTCAACACGCTCCCGAAGGTGGCGGTGGCCCCGCTCTTCCTGCTGTGGCTGGGCTACGGCGTGCTACCCAACATGCTGATCGGGGCGCTGATCGGGTTCTTCCCGGTCGTGATCAACACCGCGGTGGGCCTCACCCAGGTGGACGAGGAATTGCTCGACCTCGGGCGTGTCTTCAACGCGCCGAAGTGGAAGGTCTTCGCGACGATCCGCATCCCCAACGCCTATCCGTACATCCTGAGCGCCCTGAAGGTCACCGCGACCGCGGCGGTGGTGGGCGCCATCGTCGGCGAGTTCGTGGCCTCCCAGAAGGGGCTG